>JAZUSM010000053.1:0-46110 GCA_045606725.1 Oscillospiraceae bacterium
TACAACGCTGTCAATGATTGAACAGATTGCAGGCGACCTGGGCGTGTCACCGATTGATGTAATGCGTGACAGTGAGGGCTACGCACCTGTTGCAAAGAAATCCGCACTTCTTACCAAGACAGCGGCAATGTTTGACCACCTGACCGAATTCGCTGAAACACATACTCTCAGCGAATTGCTTGATGAGCTTCTCGACAAGACGGGCTACGCAAATGCTATGAAGGCGCTTGGCGACGAGGGTGCAGGCCGACTTGAAAATATCAGCGAACTTAAGACAACTATGGAGCAGTACACCGAAGCTAACGGCGAGGAAGCAACACTTTCGGGCTTCCTGGAGGAAATCAGCCTCTATACCGACGTTGACAAGCTTGAGGAAGACAGCGACGTGGTTTATATGATGACAATGCACAGCGCAAAGGGACTTGAATTCCCGACAGTTTTTGTTGTCGGTATGGAAGAAGGAATTTTCCCGGGCGTAAGAAGTATGAACAGCCTCGAAGATATGGAGGAAGAACGCCGACTTGCATATGTTGCAATAACACGTGCAAAGAAGAAGCTGTACATTTCTCACGCTAAGCAGAGAATGCTGTTTGGTTCAACAAACCGCAACCTCATTTCCAGATTTGCAAAGGAAATCGACTCGGATTACGTTGAACGCGTTGACAGCACAATGAAGATTGCTGATGACAACAATGACGTAATCGTGCAGAGCGTGCCGAAATATACATTGCAGAGCGAGCTTGCAAACCGTAAGGTTGAACAGGCAAAGAAAAAAGCCGAAGCAGATTTCTCCGTCGGCGAGCGTGTAAAACATAATATTTTCGGCGAGGGAACAGTTCTCTCCGTCAAGAAGATAAGCAACGACGCAATGCTTGAAATTGCATTCGACAGCGTCGGTACAAAGAAGCTTATGGCTAATTTTGCTAAGATTACAAAGATATGAAGAAATGCCTGAGAGGAATAATTCTCTCAGGCATTTTGTGTTCATTAAACCTCACGGCAAAGCACAACCACAAAATTCAAAGTGTTAGGCGGTTCGGTTGTAACATTGACAACATTCCAGCCGTCCTTTGTAAATCCGTCCAGTTCTTTGTTAAGGTTTTCAAGGTATACGTCCCACTTAACTTTTACAGCTTTATATTCTTTCATTTTAAATTCTCCTTAAGCAAGCGGTGTAAGCATAATAAGTGCATTGAAGAAGTAGAGTACAATGAAAATCCAGAAGCAAGGTGTTGAAAGGAGAGCTTTCCACTTGCACTTTGGCTTTTCTTCCTCAGGAACTTCAAGTGCCTGTTCAACAGGGAAACCGTCCTTTTCTTCGTCAATTTTGCCGTTTCTCTTGAGGAGAAGCACGATTGAAACAATTGCGATTACAGTAAGTACTGCGCCGTAAATGAGTTCTGTGTTGAAGAAGTCTTCGCCGATCTTGTATTCAAAGTAGCTGAGTACCATAGCGTTTGTGTTTGCAACCATGTGACAGATGATAGGAATCCAGATTGACTTGCTCTTTACAGCAACGTAACCAATAACAAGACCAAGCAGGAAGCCGTTGAACATCTGATTGAAGTTACCGTGCATAACGCCGAAAAGAACTGCGGAAGCAACTACTGCGAATTTCTTGCTTACAGGGGAGAAAAGCTTGAGAACAAGACCACGGCAGAGAAGTTCTTCGGTGATTGCAGCAATAAATACAAAGTAGATAACCATTATAACGTTCTGTGCAATATTGTCGGAAAAACTGAACATTGCCGCTGTTGACTCATTGATGCCGCTCATTTTTGTTACAGACATAATTGCGTACTGAGCAAGAAGTGAGAAGCCCTGAAGTCCGAGAACAGCAAGAACAGCGATTACGCAGTCAACAGCAGGAAGCTTGATTGCGCTGAAGGGCTTTGCCTTGTAATGAGTTTTAGTCATAGCATTACCGATAAGGTAAGCAACAGGGTTTGCTATAAGGAATGCAATTGCGTTGATCAGAATCATGAACATAGGATTCATAAGTTCTGTTGTACGCACGGAAAGTACCACCGGGTCAGTAATTTTTTCCTCAAGCATAAGCTGGGACATAATTATACTCTGATAAATAACCAGTGGTATCCCGGCAATAATATTTGCGATAAGATACTGGAAAAGCATTGCCATACAAGCTCTGTTGTAGCATTTCTTTACCTGCTGGCGTGGTGAGATTGCGTAAGCGGGTGGAGTAGTGTAATTTGTGTTTGTGTCCATAATGACCGTCCTTTCGTTAATTGATTATTTGTATTAAAGAACTAATACAATGATACTATAAATATGTTGAATTGTCAACTGTCAATATTCGACAAGCCGTTGAATAAAACTGAAAAAATTTTGTATAAATTAATCATTCTTTTTCCTCAATCTTAAATAGTAACCGAGAGATTTGATTGCAAAGAAACCGTATTGAATAATGAACACCGCACAGAATATACAGAATCCGATGGTGAACGGAGTCTGTTCATCGCCGATGAATGAAACAAAATAGAATATGAACAGCGCAACAGAAAGTATAACGGGAACTATTGTTTTCAGCAGATATTTTTTTGCAAATCCAAGAGCAGATTCGTTATCGCTGTAAAGCTCAGGAACTTCCTCATCGTCAGCGTATTCCTTAGACCATATGCAGTAGCCTGCCGATTTTGTAACAGAAGCAAATTCAAGCTTCCACCCTGATTCCTTTGTAACGGTAATATAATCGTCGCTGATTTCTTCCTGCCAGTCAACAATAAACCTAAGCCTGCAAGGCTCTGATTTGATGAAATAGAACTCATGACCAAGCTTGTCAAAACGGTAGAATTTCCAGCCTTCTGTTGCCATTTTCTCCACCATAGCCTCAGCCTTGTCAGGCTCGGCAATCCAGAAAAACGGCGATTTCTTGATCATTTCCTTTGATTTCAGCATAGCCTTTTCCTGTTCCTTGGTATAGATGAAATTTTCCTCAGGAATAGTGAAATTGAACTTTACCGCATCGGTATTTTTCGCAAGAACCTTCTTGTTTGAGCGATGGAAATATATGAGCAGCAATATTGAAATTATAGCGAAAATAGAAGCAGTAATTAAGAAAGGCAACTTTATAGCCTTGCCCTCAGCAACGTTTTCAATTGCTGCCGCAGATGCCCCGATAAATGCACCTGTAAAGAAACAAATCAGGAAGTAAAATACTATCTGAACAGCACGGTAAAAGCTTACCCAGCTTTTGTATGTAGGCTCAACTTCTGTTTCCTTGTCAGCACTTTTTATAATGTAATAGTGCTTGCTGTCAGCACATTTAACCCATCCGTTTTCAGTAAAGCGTTTAGGCACTCTGCCCTCACACTTTTTCTCACGGACAATGCGGTAACGCACCTGCTCAGCTTCGCCTTGTTCAAAGGTGAATAATCCGTAAGGCTTGAAGCCTGTCAGCATAAGTCCCTCAGAAGCAAGACGTGAAAGTTTTTCCTCTGATTTCACCACATCGGCAAACCAGAATGGCATATATTTTACAGTCATTTCAGGTTCGCCTCCTGTGAAAGAATGTTACCGTAAACCAGCTTGATACGGGCAATTTCTGCCTTCAGCACTTCTCTGCCGATATCAGTGATTTCATAGATAATCTTTTTGTCGCTGTCATCGTAAACGTCAATAAGTTTGTCCTTCTGCATCTTTGTCAGCGTGCCGTAAACCGTGCCAGAGCCAAGCTTTATGCGGTCCTCGGTAAGCTCGGCAACGAACTTTGTTATTCCGTAGCCGTGACGGGGTTCATTCAGCGCAAGCAGAATGTAGAACGCCGTTTCCGTCATCGGCAGATGCTTTTTAATAAGCTTTTCAAGATCAGTCATAGTTACCTCACATTAAGCGAAAATCTGCTTTTTCTTGCCGTTTGCTTTTCTTGGATACTCACGAATTCTTACGATGTATTCAATGTTGACCATATCAAGTCCCTTGTTTGCTGTTTCAATAACAAGCCAGTTTTCGTTCACCTCACGGACAAAGCCTTCCAGCATTGCTGACTCATTATGCAGGGTTGTGATAATAACTTCCTTGTCGATAAATCTTTTCATCATTTCCATAGCAATTCTCCTTTGTTACTTCTTTTTCTTTTCCTTTGCAGGCCACTCACTTATCTGAGTGATGTAATCAATGTTAACAGCGTCAGTGCCGTTGTTGTCTGTGTCAACGATAACCCAGTTGTCCTGCACCTCTGTAATTGTACCGAGTATGCCTGAGCTTGAATTCATAATAGAAATGTTGCATTTCTTTCCGATAAATCTTTTAAGTAATTCGTACATTTTCATTCGCTCCTCTTTGTTTAGCTTTTTGTTTTTGATTTTCCTTGTCGCAATAACAGCGGCATTTTTCTTTCTGCGTATCATCGGCAGAATAATACAAAGGTATATTATTACAAAGTATATAAACCAGTTGCTCAAGCTTGCCTTCCTCCTTTTTGTAACAGTTTTTTCTGTAACAATTTTCTGTCGCAACTCGATATGTTGTACTGTGATGTGTCACGGTGCGATATATATCATGGTTTGAGTATATCACGGTGCGACATAGTTGTCAATGGGGTAATTATAAGTTTGTTGCAATTGCATATAATGCAACGAAATGCAATGTGCATAATTGACAAAATACTGCAATAAATATACTATCTGATTATTTTCAGCAAACCCCTTGACATAATTATAAAGATGTGCTAAAATAAATTAGATTTTTGAAATGCTATGACGAAGAGAAGTAGCAGGGAAATTCGCTTACAGTGAGTGCGGGATAGTGGAAACCGCATATCAGAGTCCTTGTGAATAACACTTCCGAGCAGCAAACTGAAAGCCGTTAAAGGTAAGTAGGGGCGCCGTGTTCTGTGCGTTAAACGGAAGGCAGGGAGAACGCTTCGACGTTCCTGCTGATGAGTGACCGCTATGCGGTAATTTAGGTGGTACCACGGGTTAATTTTTCTCCCGTCCTAAGTGTTAGGACGGGAGTTTTTATTTTTTATCAGAAAGGAAAATGATTATGAAACACATTGATATCAAAGAAGTTTTCACCAATTCTGCTCTTATCAACAAGACCGTAACAGTCTGCGGCTGGGTAAGAACATCAAGAGATTCCAAGAACGTAGCATTCATCGAGCTTAACGACGGTACTTCCCTGAAGCACCTCCAGATAGTTATCGACAAGGCTTCTGACATCGCTCTCGACCAGGCTCTCAAGCTCGGTACTTCCCTCAAGGTTACAGGTACAGTTGTAGAAGCACGTCAGGCTGCTGTTGAAATCAACGCTTCCGAAATTGAAGTTCTCGGCACATGTCCTCCTGAGTACCCACTCCAGAAGAAGCGTCACACTCTCGAATTTCTCCGTACAATGCCACACCTCCGCGGCAGAACCAATACATTCAACGCTGTTTTCCGTGTACGTTCCGTAATGGCTGAAGCAATCCACAGCTTCTTCCAGAGCAAGAACTACGTTTATGTCAACACTCCTCTCATCACAGGCAGCGACTGTGAGGGGGCAGGCGAAATGTTCCAGGTAACAACTATCGGCTACAACACAGAATATAAGAATGAAGAAGAATACTACAGCAACGATTTCTTCGGCAAGAAGGCAGGCCTCAGCGTTTCCGGTCAGCTTGAGGGTGAAGTTGCAGCTATGGCTTTTGGTAAGATTTACACCTTCGGTCCAAGCTTCCGTGCTGAAAACAGTAACACACCTAAGCACGTTGCTGAATTCTGGCACGTTGAGCCTGAAATCGCATTTGCTGAGCTTCCTGACGTAATCGAAATTGCTGAAGAAATGATAAAGACAGTTGTTAAGACAGTTCTTGACAAGTGTCCTGACGAAATGAAGTTCTTCGATACACACTTCGAAAACGGACTCATCGAAAAGCTCCAGAATCTTATTTCAAACGAGTTTGCAGTTTGTGACTATACAAAGGCTATCGAGCTTCTCAAGAGCGCTGACAAGGAATTCGTTTACCCTGTAGAATGGGGCTGCGACCTCCAGACTGAACACGAAAGATATATCTCCGAGGAAGTGTTCAACAAGGCTGTTTTCGTAACAAACTATCCAAAGGAAATCAAGTCCTTCTATATGAAGCAGAACCCTGACGGAAAGACAGTTGCAGCTGTTGACCTTCTTGTTCCAGGTGTAGGCGAAATCATCGGCGGCAGTGAGCGTGAGGCTGATTACGATAAGCTTGTTGCAGCAATGAACGAGAGAAATATGAACCTGGACCTTTACACAGACTACCTCGAACTCCGTAAGTTCGGTTCCGTACCGCACGGCGGCTTCGGTCTTGGCTTTGAGCGTCTTATTATGTATGTAACAGGTGTTTCCAATATCAGAGACGTAATCCTCTACCCAAGAACAGTAGGTAATGTTCGCTAATTCCGGGCATATACTTTTATCGGATAATTCAGAAAGGAATGATTGATATGTCAAAGTCACTTTATATCCCTGACGGCTATAAATCTGCGCTGACACTCCGTGAAACACAGCACGCCATCAAGTATATCAAGGATGTATTCCAGCAGGCGCTTTCCTTTGCGCTTACCCTTGACAGAGTTACAGCACCTCTCCTTGTACGCAAGGACAGTGGTATCAACGACGACCTCAGCGGCGTTGAGCGTAAGGTTGAGTTCTCCATCAAGGAAATGGACAACGAAGCAGAGGTTGTACAGTCACTTGCAAAGTGGAAGAGAATGGCTCTCCATCGTTACGGCTATACAGCAGGCGAGGGTATATATACAGATATGAACGCTATCCGCCGTGATGACGATGTTGACAATATGCACTCGATTTTCGTTGACCAGTGGGATTGGGAAAAGGTTATCACAAGGGAAAACCGCAACATTGATTTTCTGAAGAATACCGTTGAAAATATCGTTAAATCCCTTTCCAATGCAAAAAGAAAGGTTAACCTCCGTTACCCGCAGCTTAAGGAAACAATCTGCGACGTGACTTACTTCATCACCTCTCAGGAGCTTGAGGATATGTACCCCGACAAGACTCCAAAGGAGCGTGAATGGCTCATTACCGAGAAGTACAAGACAGTTTTCATTATGCAGATTGGCTGTAAGCTGAAAAGCGGTGAGCGCCACGACGGACGTGCACCTGACTATGACGACTGGTCACTCAACGGTGATTTGCTCATCTGGAACAACGTGCTGAAAACCCCTATCGAGATTTCCTCAATGGGTATCCGAGTTGACGCTGAAAGCCTGAAAAAACAGCTTGAAATCAGCGGTCAGCAGGACAGAATCAAGTACGAGTATCACCAGCTTATTGCAAACGATACGCTTCCGCTGACAATCGGCGGCGGTATCGGTCAGTCAAGACTCTGTATGCTCCTGCTTGAAAAGGCTCATATCGGCGAGGTGCAGGTATCTGTATGGCCAAGCGATATGATCAAGGAATGTGAAGAAAAGGGAGTTAAACTGCTATAAAAAATAATCCACCGCATCGAAATTGATACGGTGGATTTTGATTTTATAGGCTCAACAGCTTTTCAACTTCCTCCAATGTCGGTGGATTAAGCGGCAAAGGAAAACGTGAAATTGCTATTGCGGAACAAGCGCTTGCAAAGCGTACAAGCTCATCATCGGACATATTATTCAGCAAACCGTATACGCAGCCTGCCTTGAACGTGTCACCTGCTCCGAGGGTACTCTTTACCTCAACAGAAAAAGGCTTCATTTTCTTCATTGGCTGACCTTTTCTGCCGTACAGCATTTCCTCTTCTCCGCGGGTAATAATCACAAGACCGTCAGTGGTATCTGTAAGTAATTGATAGATTTCCTCAACGCTCTTATCCTTGTACTGTTCACAGCCTGTACATTCTTTCGATATTACGTTGACCGCACAATGCTGATGAAGGTAACTATCGTGGCGGCAATCTATTGTAACAAACGACTTTCTGTGTTTTACAAAAAATTCAGCAGCAGCCTGTGTTTCTTCAAGGAAGAACGGGTCAATTGCCCCGACCTTGCAGTTTGCAATGTCTTCTTCCTTTGGCATACTCCAGCGTTTCTTTGCACCCTTTTCATACAGCGACCCGAACACACCCATCGGAGAACGCACAAGCCCCGAAATTACAACGTAATCCATAAGACCTTCATAATCGGGGTCAAAATAAAGAGAGGATAAATCAACAGATTTATTTCTGTAAAATTCCTTTAAAAGCGGCGCAACTTCTGTTCCGATATGTGTGCCGTCGATTTTAACATTTACGCCAAGAGAAGCAAGAACTGTTGCTGCTGTTCCCGTTTCACCGCCCGGCAGAAAGTATTTCGCCTTGATTTCCGAGTATTCGTCGGGTTGTAAAAATTCACCCTTCAACAAAAAGGAATGTGTACCGAGAACTTGTCCGTGCATATAAACTTCGCAATTCATAAAAAACCTCCTTTGTGGGTAAGCGGGTATTTTTAGTGGATTATAGCATACGGTATGGTGAATGTCAATACGTTGTATAAAAAAAGCAACTCTTGTTTTCCAAAAGTTGCTTTTCCAATATAAAATTACTTTTTTATTTTTCTTTTCACAACCGCTTCCGTAACATTAGAAAGCACAACCTCGCCGTGCTGATTTGTCACGGTAATGGTAATTTCAGCCGTGCCGTTTTTTTCATTGCGTGGGGTAAGCTTTGAGATAACTCCCTTTCCCGTCAGCACATCCCCCGCAAAAACAGGCTTGAACCATTCAACCTTTGAGGATTTGCCAGCAAGCAGATCATCGCCGAAAAGGTCAACCTCAAGGTACTTCGCCCATACCGCCATAAAGGACATCATACCCGGTGCGATAAGCTGTCCAAAATGGGTTGTTTTTGCGTATTCTTCGTCGGTGTGAAGCGGAATGTTGTCGTAAAGCTTTGCGAAATCAATCATCTGCTGTTTGTCAATCACAGCTGGTGGAATATCAAACTCGTGACCGAGTGTAAGTTCGTCAAAATACATTTTTATTCTCCTTTGCCGTTTTTGTTATCATATACAATTTTAGCACGGATATGTCAATAATGCAAGTTCAATAAACTGAAATTTCATGGGAATAATTTTTCCGATTGACTAATATACTAATTTGTGGTATTATTTTTATAGATTTTTTTGAGATGAGGTATATCCTGATGATTGAAATTAAAGATTACAGAGGACATATAAGAAACTGGCAGGCGCTCTGCGCTGAGCTTGAAATTTCGGAGCAGCTTTCCCGTCAGGAGCGTGAAGCGGAAATTCTGAAAAGTGCTTACAAAAAGTGGGGCTTCAATATGGCGGAGCATATGCACGGTATGTTTGCTTTTGCACTCTGGGACGAGGAAAATCAGCAGCTTTTCTGTCTGCGTGACCACTTCGGCACAAAGACATTCTACTACTATGTAACAGCCGACGGCAAGCTTCTTTGCGGCACAACTATCCGCAGTATTATGGAGCAGGACGGCTTCGTCAAGGAGCTTAACGAGGAGCTTCTGCAGATTTATATGAGCCTTACCTATGTTGCGGGAGAGGACACTTTCTTCAAGGGCGTTAAGAAGCTTATGCCGGGACACTATCTTGTCTGGGAGAACGGCAAAATTGACATAACACGTTACTGGAAACCAACATTCAAGGCTGATGAAAGCAAGTCCCTTGAAGACTGGGCAGAGGAAATCCACTCCACAATCAAGACAATTATCCCTGAAGTCAAGACTGTTGATGAAACAGCCGAGTCATTCCTCTCAGGCGGCGTTGACTCGTCCTATGTGCTGGCAATGACAGACGTTGAAGCATGTAATTCCTGCGGCTATGACGACGAGCGTTTCGACGAGTCGGGACTTGCAAAGCAGACTGCTGATATCCTCGGCAGGAAGTTCAATCGCTGTCTTGTAACTCCGGAAGCTTATTTCGATATAGTGCCATATGTAATGTACAATATGGAGCAGCCCTTGGGTGACGCTTCGGCAATTGCTTTTGCGCTTGGCTGTAAAGCAACCGCCGAACATACACCAATCTGCTACTCAGGTGAGGGTGCTGACGAATTTTTCGGCGGTTACAATATGTACCGCAACGCTGAACGTTACGGTGAAAACTTGAAGACTTTCTATGTGGGCAACACCAACATTATGAAAGAGGACGAAAAGAAGCGTATTCTCAGGCATTACAACGAGGATTTACTTCCTATCAACCTCGTTAAGCATATCTACGAGGAAAATGAGGGACTTGACCCGCTGTCGAAGATGTCCGATATCGACATTCAGGTATGGCTTGAGGGCGACATCTATCTCAACGTTGACAAGATGAGTACCGCCGCAGGTCTTGAGGTGAGAATGCCACTGACCGACAGACGAATTTTTGATATCGCTTCAAGAATGCCGTCACGCTTCAAGGTGAACGAGGAGCAGAACAAGGTTGCATTCCGTACAGCTGCGGCAAATGTTATTCCCGATGAAATTGCATTCCGCAAGAAGCTTGGCTTCATCGTGCCAATCAGAATGTGGCTCGCAGATGAGCGTTACAATCAGGATGTGCAGAAGAAGCTGACAAGCGAAATGGCTGGCAAGTTCTTCAATCTTGACGAGATTGACGCAATCTGGCAGGACTATATCGGCGGCAACTCCGACAACTGGCGCAAAATCTGGACTATCTACACATTCCTTGTATGGTATGAGGAATATTTTGTAAAGAGATAAAACAAAGCTGCTTTCCTTTCGGAGAGCAGCTTTTATGCATTAAAAACAGGTTACCATCATCTGACGGTAACCTGTTTTATATTACTTAATATCAGCGTGGTAAGCCTGGAGGGACTTGACAAACTTGTTTTCGATGCCCTTCATAAAGCGGATACCCTCTGCGCTTGCCTTTGCAGCAGCCATTGTTGTGATGTAAGGAATTCTGTGCTTGATAGCAGACTTACGAATGTAGCTGTCATCTGTAACGCTGTCCTTACCGGCAGGGGTGTTGATGATAAGCTGAATTTCGCCGTTTGCGATTTCGTCAGCAATATTAGGTCTGCCCTCGTACATCTTGAAGATGTGCTTAGCAGGAATACCTGCGTCAACAATCATCTGATAGCTCTTGCCTGTTGCAATGATGTTGAATCCAAGCTCGTTGAATGCCTTGGCAATCTCGATAAGCTCAGGCTTGTCACGGTCACAAACGCTGAGAAGAACTGTTCCTTCAAATGGAAGGTGTACCTGAGTAGCCTCCTGAGCCTTGTAGTAAGCCTCGCCAAAGGACTGGGAAAGACCGAGAACCTCACCTGTGGAACGCATCTCAGGACCGAGAACAGGGTCAACCTCCTGGAACATATTGAATGGGAATACAGCTTCCTTTACACCGTAGTGTGTAATCTCACGGTCACGGAGGTCAGCAACAGGAGAAGGATTGCCTGTGAACTGAGAAACCATAATTTCAGTAGCAATCTTAACCATATTGATGCTGCAAACCTTGGAAACAAGCGGAACAGTTCTTGATGCTCTTGGATTTGCTTCAAGAACGTAAACAGTGTCGCCTTCGATAGCGTACTGCATATTCATAAGACCGCAAACGTTCATTTCAATTGCAATCTTTCTAGTGTAATCCTTGATTGTTTCAATCATCTTAGGGGAGAGGTTCATTGAAGGAAGAATACAAGCGGAGTCACCTGAGTGAACACCTGCAAGTTCAATGTGCTCCATAACAGCAGGAACAAAGCAGTTTGTGCCGACAGAAATAGCGTCAGCCTCACACTCTGTAGCGTGGTTGAGGAAACGGTCGATAAGGATAGGTCTGTCAGGTGTAACACCAACAGCCGCAGACATATAAACCTTCATCATCTCGTCGTCGTGTACGATTTCCATACCGCGTCCGCCGAGAACGTAGGAAGGACGAACCATTACAGGGTAGCCGATGCGGTTAGCAATTTCAAGCGCCTCGTCAACATTTACAGCCATACCAGCCTCAGGCATCGGAATACCAAGCTTGTCCATCATAGCACGGAAGTGGTCACGATCCTCAGCAAGGTCGATAGTTTCTGGAGTTGTACCAAGAATGTTTACGCCATTCTTCTTGAGGTCAGCCGCAAGGTTAAGCGGAGTCTGACCGCCGAACTGTGCAATTACACCGATTGGCTTTTCCTTATCGTGAATACTGAGAACATCTTCAAGTGTAAGCGGCTCAAAGTAAAGCTTGTCGGAAGTATCATAGTCAGTGGAAACTGTTTCAGGGTTACAGTTTACAATAATGGACTCAAAGCCCATCTTCTTGAGAGCAAGTGCAGCGTGAACACAGCAGTAGTCGAATTCGATACCCTGACCGATACGGTTAGGACCACCGCCGAGAATCATAATCTTAGGCTTGTCAGTGTTTACAGGGCTCTTGTCCTCGTCAAGGTGGTAAGTGGAGTAGTAGTATGCAGCGTTTTCAGTACCGCTGACGTGTACGCCCTCCCACGCCTCACGAATACCGTATTCGTAACGTGCATTTCTGATATCATCTTCAGAAACAGCAAGAAGCTGGCTGAGATATCTGTCGCTGAAGCCGTCAAGCTTAGCCTGCTTGAGAACGTCCTTAGAAGGAACAGCACCCTTCTGTGCAATGAGAGCTTCTTCCTCCTGAACGATTTCCAGCATCTGTTCAAGGAACCAGTGCTTGATTTTTGTAAGCTGGAAGATTTCTTCAACAGTAGCACCCTTGCGGAGTGCCTCATATATAATGAACTGTCTTTCGCTGGATGGGAAGCGAAGCTGCTTGAGAAGCTGTTCCTTGGTCATTTCGTTGTAATTCTTGGCAAAACCAAGGCCGTAGCGACCTGTTTCAAGGCTTCTGATAGCCTTCTGGAAAGCTTCCTTGTAAGTCTTACCGATGGACATTACCTCACCAACAGCACGCATCTGTGTGCCAAGCTTGTCCTCAGCGCCCTTGAACTTTTCGAAAGCCCAGCGAGCGAACTTAATAACAACGTAATCTCCGTCAGGAACGTACTTGTCAAGTGTACCGTACTTGCCGCAAGGAATTTCATCAAGTGTAAGACCGCATGCAAGCATAGCGGAAACAAGTGCGATAGGGAAGCCTGTTGCCTTTGAAGCAAGTGCAGAGGAACGGGAAGTACGGGGATTGATTTCGATAACAACAATTCTGCCGCTTACAGGGTCGTGAGCAAACTGACAGTTACAGCCGCCGATAACCTCGATAGCTTCAATAATCTTGTAGGACTGTTCCTGAAGCTTCTTCTGAACGTCCTCGGAAATTGTAAGCATAGGTGCAGAACAGAAGGAGTCACCTGTGTGAACGCCGATAGGGTCAATGTTTTCAATGAAGCAAACTGTGATTTTGTTGTTTGCAGCGTCACGAACAACTTCGAGTTCAAGTTCTTCCCAGCCTGCAATACATTCCTCAACAAGCACCTGACCGACAAGGCTCGCTTGAAGACCTCTTGCACAGACAACCTTAAGCTCGTCAACGTTGTAAACCATACCGCCGCCTGCGCCGCCCATTGTGTAAGCAGGACGGAGTACAACAGGGTATTTCAGCTTTTCAGCGATTGCAACAGCCTCGTCAACGGAGTAAGCAACCTCGCTTCGTGCCATTTCAATGCCAAGCTTGTCCATAGTATTCTTGAATTCGATACGGTCTTCACCACGCTCGATAGCGTCAACCTGAACACCGATAACCTGAACGTTGTACTTTTCAAGTACGCCTGCCTCAGCAAGCTCGGAGCAAAGGTTAAGACCTGACTGACCGCCAAGGTTAGGAAGAAGAGCGTCAGGACGTTCCTTTTCGATAATCTGTGTCAGACGGTCAACATTGAGAGGCTCAATGTAAGTAATGTCAGCAACATCAGGGTCTGTCATAATAGTAGCAGGGTTTGAATTTACCAGCACGATTTCGTATCCGAGGTTTCTGAGCGCCTTGCACGCCTGAGTGCCTGAATAGTCAAATTCGCAGGCCTGACCGATAATGATAGGACCTGAGCCGATAATCATAATCTTGTTGATATCTTGTTTCTTTGGCATACTTTTCTCCCTACTCGCACCATAAAGTGCGTAATTGAATTTACCGTTATAAAAAACAGCATTTTTCTCGAATACTATAATAGCACAAATCGGTAAAAAATGCAAGATGTAATATCAAAAATTTCGTCTTTGAGGTGAATTTTTTACTACATATATTATAGCATGTGTTGAAAGAGGAAAAATATTGTGCTATAATGATAAAAAAGATATTCAGGAGTAACTCTATGATTTTGAAAATGCCCGAATACTATAAAAAATTCAACTGCACCGCCGATAAGTGCAGCGACAACTGCTGTATCGGTTGGGAGATTGATATAGATAGCGATACCGCTTCATTTTACGACAGCGTAACAGGAAGCTTTGGGGAAAAATTGTGCCGCAACATTTCTAAAGCCATCCCGAAAAGCTTTATTCTCGGCGAAAATGAACGCTGTCCGTTTCTCAATGACCGCAACCTCTGTGAAATTATTCTTACACTCGGCGAGGAAAAGCTCTGCAATATCTGCACAGAACACCCGCGCTATTATGAGTGGTTCGGCAACATAAAAGAGGGCGGAATAGGTCTGTGCTGTGAGGAAGCGGCAAGAATAATCATTTCTGCAGATAACCCGTCTGCTGCATACGAAACGGAAATTCCCAATGAGGAAAACAACTTTGAGGAAACAGACTGGCACACCTGCCTTTTGGAAGTCCGTGAGAAAATTCTTGCATATCTTACCTGTGACACTTTGCCGTTGAATGTAAAAATGCGTGATATCATTGACTATACCGCAGTTGTGCAGAACAACATTGACAACAGCGCATATAATGTTCCCAAAATGATATCTTCTGTAAAACACGCTGAACATCACTTCACAGATATTCTTGCATTTATGGCAACACTTGAACCGATTGATGAAAAGTGGTTGCCGTATCTCGGGAAAGTAACGGAAATGTATGATACAGCTTGCAATAAGAAAAAGCAATTCCTGCAAAATAATCCGAATGTGGAACATTATCTCCGTAATATCGCCGTGTATTTTATCTGGCGATATTTTATGAAAGGTACGTTTGACGGAGAGATAGTTTCCCGTGTAAAGCTTATGGTATCAAGCGTGGCTGTAATCGGCTATATGTACCTTTGCAAATGGCTTGAAACAGGTACGCTTACCCACGAGGACTGCGCACAGCTTGCCAAGAATTACTCCAAGGAAATCGAGTACAGCGAGGAAAACCTCGAAGCAATGCTCGACGCTGCATATGACCTTGCCGCATTTGAGGATAATACACTGAAAGGCTTGTTTACGTAACCCTGCAAAGCAAAGCACGGAAAGTCGGGAAGTTTTCTGATATAAATGCTACAATATAATCACAGTTGAAAGAGAGGACGTGTGAAAATGAACGGTTGGGCAGATGGCATACAGAGTGCGATACAGTATATCGAGGATAACCTTACCGAAGAACTGGAAATAGAGGATATAGCGGCGAAAGCGTACGTTTCGGCGTTTTATTTTCAGAAGATTTTCAACTGCCTGTGCGGTTTCACGGTAGGCGAGTATATCCGTAACCGCAGGCTGACTCTTGCGGCGCAGGAGCTTTCTGCGGACGGTGCAAAGGTTATCGACGTTGCATTGAAATACGGTTACGACTCACCCGACAGCTTCACCCGTGCATTCACAAAATTCCACGGCATTTCTCCCTCGGCTGCAAAAGAAAAAGGTGCAGAGCTGAAAGCTTTTGCACCGCTCAGAATCAAGCTTACATTGGAGGGTGGTACTACTATGGAGTACAAAATCGTTGAAAAAGAAGCATTTACAATTATGGGTAAATCAAAGCAGTTCAATATCGAAACTTCTTACACAGAAATTCCGAAGTTCTGGGGCGAGCACTATCAGACAGGCGGAGGCGAAATCGTAAAGGGAATGTTCGGTGCATGCCTCGACAGCGACGGAAAGAACTTTGATTATCTTATTGCAGACCTGTATTTTCCTTGGAACGCTATCCCAGATGGATACACAACAAGAGTTATCCCAGCAGGAACATGGGCGGTTTTCCCATATCATGGTGAATGCCCGAAAGCGCTTCAGGACGTGAATACTCAGATCTGGAGCGAGTGGGTTCCGAACTGCAAGGAATACAAGCTCAGCGGTAACTACAATCTTGAGTTTTACATCTCACCGACCGAAGGCGCAATATGGGTACCTGTTGAAAAAGCGTAAAAACCAAAACAGACCTTGGAGTAAAATCCAAGGTCTGTTTGTAATGTTTGGCATAGAAAATGTAAGGGTACCGAGCTGTAAACTCGATACCCTTGATTTGTTTGTTGCGGATTGGCAAAGGGGACACCCCTTATCCGTTAACCGACGAATGACTGTAAATGTAGAATTCTTCCTGACTCGGCTTCCATTCCTTTTTCTTAGGCGGGAAGGCAGAGTCGAACTTCTCAACAGCCTCAACATCACCGCAAGGCTCACTTGCAGAGCTTTCGTGGTAGTACCATCTTCTGCCGTCCAGCGCACCCTCCTTAAGCTCATTTACAAGCAGAGGAGTAGGGAAGTAATCCCCGTCAAGACACACGTTGTATTTTCTGCTGCTCTTGAAGCCGCATCCCACATAGTTTGCAGGGTTGCCAAAAATAGCAATAACATCGTAACCCATTTCCTTAGCCTTTTCAAAGCTGTGTTCAAGAAGTGCCCTGCCATAGTGATTACGCTGGAAATCGGGATGTACACACAAAGGACCAAAAGAAAGAATTACCTTTTCCTCGCCCTTTTCATCAATAAGCTTAGCCTTGGTGTACATAACATTTCCGACAATCTGCCCATCCTTTTCAATAACGAAAGCAAGCTCGGGAATGAAATCCTCGTGGCTTCTCATAACGTGCACGAAATAATGCTCGTCAGCGCCCTCCTTGTAAACATTCCAAAATGATTCACGGGTAAGATTTTCAACTGCACGGTAGTCGTCTGGTGTTTCGTTGCGGATAATAAAATTGTTGTTCATTAGTAGTTTCCTCCTGAAAATTTCAAAATAGTTCAAGTATAAAATATCCGAAGTTCCAAGAGGTTGCTTTGTGAGTAACCTCCCGGTTACAGCACTATCGCCTTATTGGTGTAATTTTTCAAACAAAAATCTCCTTTTTAATGGTTTGGAATGTGGAGTAAATTCCGTCCACAACTTGATTGTAGCATAGTTGTTTATATTTGTCAATACGTAAAAAAGCCGCTCCCAAAAGGAAGCGGCTTGAAGTTATAAACTTACACCTGGAATATAAGAAATTAACCACACAAGTCCAAACCAAACATAAGGGTTCATAAAAATCACACTTACAATCCAGTAAATGATTTTGTATTTTTTCTTACTGAAAGGCATTAGCTTATTGCATATCAGAAAATGCAATACAAATCCTACAGCTAAAAGAAGAATAAGCAGTAAGATTAATCCAAACTGTCTTAAAGCCCTGTCATCTCCCCATACTCTTGGAAGAAAAAAGCAGCAATAAGCGGCAGGAACAGAGTATGCCAGACAAACAATAAGGGAGAGAATAATTTTTATTAAAAATTTTATTTTGTCACTTTTAGGCCACTTCATTAATTGATACCTCCGATACTGTATAAGAACGCAAAAATATTAAGCGGCTCGGTATTATACATATCCGAAAATTGAAGAAAGGAAAATTACCACCATAAATATTGGTGCAACAAACTTAATCATAATGCGGTACATGCCCTTTGACTTGAATGGAGAGTTAATCTGCACCTCGTCCTCAACATAAGTTGTCTTTGCAACGTAGCCGATAAGAATACAGGTGAGAAGCGCAACAATCGGCATCATAATGTTGTTGCTGAGAAAGTCGAAGAATGTGAGCAGGTCGTCCTGACCAAAAGGCTGTACGTTGCTCCAGATGTTGAAGCCGAATACGGAAACAAGTCCGAGAACCAGCGAGAACGCAATTACAATAAGACAAGCTGGAATACGCTTAACCTTAAATTTTTCCATAACCACAGAAACAATGGTTTCCATGAGGGAAATTGAGGAAGTAAGCGCCGCAAGAAGTACAAGCAGGAAGAATACAAGACCGATGATGTTGCCGCCATTCATTGTTCCGAAAACCTGCGGAAGTGTCTGGAACATAAGGCCTGGACCGCTGTTGATTTTGGATGGGTCACCGCCTGCAAATGCGAAAACAGGCGGAACAACCATCATACCTGCAAGAAACGCAATACCAGTGTCGAAAAGCTCGATGTGTCTTACAGACTGCTCAAGGTTGTCCTCTTTTCTCATGTATGAACCGTATGTAATCATAATACCCATAGCAAGCGACATAGAGTAGAAAAGCTGTCCCATAGCCGCAACAACTGTCTTGATTGAGAAGTTGCTGAAGTTAGGTTTGATGTAGTAAATGAAGCCATCCCACGCACCGTCAATTGTAACAGAGTAAATTGCGATGAACAGAGAAATAAGCACGAGGACAGGCATAAGCAGCTTGCTTACCTTTTCAATACCCTTTTCAACGCCAAGCATTACAACAACCGATGTCAGCAGAATATAAATTACAAAGAATATGATAGGCTGTGTGGTCTGACCGATGAAATTTCCGAAGTAAGCACCCTTGTCAGCCGCAACCTCAGCACCTGCACCTGTAAGATATACAGTAACATACTTCATAACCCATCCGCCGATTACGCAGTAGTACGGGAGAATTATAGCAGGAACAGCCGCCGCCAGCCAGCCCAGCGGAGCAAATTTCTTGTTTATGTCAGCATATGCTCCGATAACGCTCTTTCCTGTTCTTCTTCCGATAGCAATTTCGGTAATCATAAGTGTGAAGCCGAAAGTAACTGTCAGAATAATGTAAACCAGCAGGAAGATACCGCCGCCGTATTTAGCCGCAAGATATGGGAAACGCCATATGTTTCCAAGACCTACAGCAGACCCTGCCGCCGCAAGGATAAATCCGAGCTTTGAACTGAAGCCGCCCTTGTTTGTTTTTGTACTCATAAGTAACAAATCCCCTTTTAATTTTTACACAATTACTAAATATTATATCAGCTGTCAAAGGCCATTGTCAAGCAAAAACGACAAAAAACATGATATATTTTTGTTGTAGTTTCTGTAATCTTTTGTTGCTTTATGTCAAAATGTGTGATATAATTATTGAATAAACCTTATGTGATTTGAGGGCGGAGGATAATAATGGGAAAACGCAAGTTGATTGGTGTCATCACTGCACTGCCGGAGTCAACTCATACGCGAAGAGTCCTTAACGGAATTTTTAAGCAATGCAACAAGTACGGATATAATGCCGCTGTTTTCGGAACAATGGTAAATGTTGCAAGTAAAAATACCCAGTATCTGAACGGTGAACTTAATATATATGAACTTCCTGATTTTGAAATGTTCGATGCGGTCATAATTGATATGATACCGATTATTGAAGATGGCGTAGAATTTGTAAAGGAAAAGCTCATCTCCCGTATTCCTGCCGATTACAGCAAACCTGTAATTGTCCTTAATGTTCCGTTCAATGATTTTACAACTGTGTATAGCAGTGATGCCCCTGTATTCAGGGAAATAACCGAGCATGTTCTCGATGTTCATAACGCAACGAATATATATTTTCTTACAGGTCCGAAAGGCTATATCATTGCAGAAGAAAGAGTGGATGCGTTTCGTCAGGTTATGGAGGAGCGCGGTCTGCCTGTAAGTAATGAGCAGGTATTCTACGGCGATTTCTGGTATTCAGGCGGCGTAAGACTCGCAGATGATATTGCATCAGGTAAGGTTTCAAGACCTGAAGCTGTTATCTGTGCAAGTGACCATATGGCAATCGGTCTTGCAAACAGACTTGTAAATCACGGTATAAAAGTTCCTGAAGATGTGATAGTAACAGGTTTTGAAGCAACTCAGGAAGCTGCGCTCAATGCCCTTACAATAACAACTTTCGAATCCAATGTCGCACAGTCAGCAGCAAATGCTGTTGATATCATAAGAAGCAAACTTGAACCTGACGCAGAGATTGTTCCGTATGAAATAAAGAAGGGCGAGCATATAAGCCATGGTATGAGCTGCGGATGTCAGAAAGAAACGGTAAATCTGGCAAAAGTGTTCCGTGAAGCGTTCTACAATATTTATCCTGACTATGAGCGTGAGGATTTCTATGTAAATGCTGATATCGGACAGCTTATGGAAGCCTATGTCGGTGAAGCTTTTTCAGGCTCAACAACTCCGCAGGAGTGTCTTGAAAAAATCTATATGTTAACATATATGAATAAGCCGTATAAGAATTTCTACCTGTGTCTTAACGACAACTGGCTTGATACTGAGCAGATAGTGGAAAAGGGTTACCCCGAAAAAATGAAAATAGTTGTCCATACTGCGCAGGAAGTCGACACGGGCTTTTTTGAAGATGAGAAAGCGGTTGAGTTTGACACAAAGCTTATGCTGCCGCAGCTTTTTGAGAAAACTGATGAACCGTCTGCATTCTATTTTTCCGCAGTGCATTTTATGGAAAAAACCCACGGATATGCTGTTCTGCAGCGTTCTCTCAATGAGGGTGCAACAATTAATCTTGTTTACCGTAACTGGCTCCGTTTCGTGAATATGTCACTGGAAATGGTGCAGGCTAAGAATAAGCTTATGATGATGTCTGTCCGTGATGAAATGACAGGTGCATATAATCGCCGCGGAATGAAGATGAAGGTCGATGAAATGGTGGCGAAAGCGTCAGATGACGATATGCTGTATGTCTTTGTGATTGATATGGACGGACTGAAATATATCAACGATACCTTCGGACATAATGACGGCGACCTCGGTATAAAAACAGTTTATATGGCTGCATCGTCCATTATGATGCCGGATGAAATCTGTGTGCGTGCAGGCGGCGATGAATTCTACGTTTTCGGCGTAGGTAAAATCGATGAGCAGACATTGAAAAGTGATGCCGAAACATTCACACGGAAGCTTAAGAGGCTTAATGCAAATATTGATAAGCCTTATGTAATAAGCGCAAGTATAGGTTATGCATACAGCAGCGTTAAAAATCTCCATATAAATAATGTCATCAATACCGCTGATGAAAGAATGTACAGAAGCAAAATTGAACGAAAGAAACAACGCATATGAGAAACAACTCCCTGCCGAAAACAGGGAGTTGTTTCTTTGCTGTCAGCCGTTTCAAAGCTGTTGACAAATATGAATGAATGTTGTATAATGTATAATATGTAAAATGGGGTTAAATTTAGTTCTTTTTTACAATTATTACAATGGAATGTCTGGTGTTATATGAGTAATTGTGTCAGGTCTGTTAGGCATAATGTCATGAATATTTCTTCCGTTGAGGGCTTCTGCAATATACGCGGTGGCTTCAATAACGGCTGTAAGGATGTTTATTTTGTCCGTGCAGTTGGCGCAGGCAGCAATCTGGCTGAAAATGTGCGCCGTATTGATAATGCACTTTCAGACGGAAAATGCCTGTACAAACGTATTTCATGCCTTGCGGCACAATTTTCTGCAGACGAAGCAGCGTACTATAGCTCATGTCTGGTACAGTGGAAAAACAGCGGCAGGAAAATTGCCGAAAGTAAGCGTACATCAGGAATTCCGCTTGCCGAAACGCTGGCTTCTGCGCTGCATAAAACACTGGAAGCTTTCTGCACGGCAAAACAGTCGGCAAGTGAGTCAATGAAGGATAATTTTGCAGTAAAGCTGCTTTATTGGTTTGATAATGTCGTGCCCGAATTCCGCAATGGATATGACGGCAAAGATACAGTTAAGATTTGTGCAGATAATGTAACAAAACTTCATGATTACCTGTTCTTTTATATGCTTACCTTGTGCGGTTTTGATGTACTCCTGCTCCAGAGCAGGGAGGACATCAGCGCTGAGCTTGATAAATACGGCTTCTCAGTGAAATTTTCATCGGGCATCTTCAGCAATGAACCCGTTCCCGAATACACAGCGGTCAAATCCGTTGTGCAGAGTAGTATTCCTGCACCAAAGCAGGAAAATCGTGCTGAAAATATCCGTGTAACTGTACCACAGCGTGTAGACAGAATACCTGCCGCAGCAAATTTTGTGAACAGTGCACCAGTACAAAACAGTACAGCAAGAGAGAAATCAATGGAGGAGCTCGCAGGACTTGCTTCGTCCGTTGTTATGATTGCAATACATAACTCAAGAGGCGACGTTATAGGTACAGGCTCGGGAATTATGATTTCCGAAAAGGGCTTTATTCTTACCAATAACCACGTCGCAAGAGGCGGAAGCTTCTATTCCGTGCGCATAGAGGACGACGATAATGTCTATCGTACCGATGAAATAATCAAATACAATCCTGTAATTGACCTTGCAGTGATAAGAATAGACAGACGACTTGCACCTATTCCGATATTTAACGGCAAAAAGCCTGTAAGAGGACAGAAGGTTGTAGCAATAGGAAGTCCGCTTGGACTTTTTAATTCCGTTTCCGACGGAATAATTTCAGGTTTCCGTCTTATTGACAGCGTGGAAATGATACAGTTTACAGCACCCATTTCTCACGGAAGCTCAGGCGGTGCCATTCTCAATATGAACGGTGAGGTAATCGGTATAAGTACCGCAGGCTTTGATGCAGGTCAGAACCTTAACCTTGCTGTAAGCTATGAATATATAAACACATTCCTTATGGGACTGAAAAACTGACAAAAGGAGAGATACAATGAGCGGAAAGCCAAAGCTGAAAATTACTTTCAATTCTCCCGTGATAATCGGTTTTACCTGCATATGCCTTGTGGCACTTATCCTCAGCTATATCACAGGCGGAAAAACCAATGATCTGCTGTTCAGCGTATATAAATCTTCACTGTTGAGTCCGCTTACCTATGTCCGCTTTATCGGTCACGTTTTCGGCCATGCCGATATTTCGCATTTTATGGGCAATATAATGCTGATACTTGTTGTAGGCCCGCTTCTTGAGGAAAAATACGGTTCCTGGAATATCGGCTGTATAATCTTCATTACAGCAATTGTCACAGGCGTTGCAAACGTGCTCCTCTTTCCGCATGTACAGCTTCTCGGAGCAAGCGGTGTTGTCTTTGCTTTTATTCTTCTTTCATCAATAACAGGTTTCAGAAACGGAGAAATTCCGCTGACTTTTATACTTGTTGCAGTAATATATATCGGTGAACAGCTTTATCTGGGTCTGTTCATGTCAGACAATGTGTCGAATTTTACCCATATCCTCGGCGGAGCAGTAGGCTCCGTAACAGGCTATGCGCTTAATAAAAAGAAATAAAAGGTGACGTTATGTTTGTTCGTGGAAAACTTAACAATCTGAACGACTTTTTCAAGCCTGCCAGTGACAGAGCGGAGAAATGCGTTTACTTTTACAGAATAAACGGCTTTAACAGCGATATTGACAACCTTATCAGAAAATACTACGAGGCGGCAATGAAATGCGGCACTGTAATCGAAGGTAGTATTCCAAATCCCGATGAAAAAAATCTTGCTTATTACAACGAAATAATGGGTATGGATTTCCGCAGGGATAAAGCTTTCATATCCTCGGGTCTGAAAAAATGGCTTCCGAGAATGAATGACTATCAGATTGAAGTTGTTACAGAAGCAATCTGTAAGGTGCTTGACAGCCTTGCCGATTCCGGTAAAAATGAAAATATGCTTAAAAATGCCTATATCAAATTTATGTGCTGGCTCTATTATAAATTCCAGCAGGTTGTGGGCAATCTCGGCGCAGATACCGTGCCGAAAATTCTTTATGAAGCAAGTGTCAGCAAGTATGAGCTTTTGCTGCTTGATGTTCTTTGCGGCTGTGGCTGTGATGTGATTTTGCTTCAGTATAACGGCGACAGCGATTACCTTAAACAGGACCCGAATTCAGCAATTTCTGCTGAACTCAATCTGGCAGGACTTGCAGCATTTCCGCAAGGTTACTCTGTGAAGAAAATCCGTGAGGACCTGAGAAATCAGTCTGCACCTAAACCAACAGCTCCTGCACCTGCACCTCAGGTAAGCAGACCAACAAGCTTTACGCAGAATTTCAATTCCGCACTTAATTTTACCCCTTCCAGTGCAGCAGTATCCCAGCCTGTACAGACAACAGGTGCAGTAAAGCTGTTTACTAACAGCTGGATAAAAAAACAACCATTTGATGATATAAAAACTCCTGTTTCAAAGCGTGGCACGGAAAGCGGCGCAGTCTACAACTGCTTTTACCGCATCAACGGCGCAGAGGAAAAGAATGCCTATATCAACGACCTCTATAAGCTTCAGGAGGACGTCAGGAACAATAAGCGAAATCTGCTTATTATCAACAATACAATTGCTATTCCGACAAATGACGAAATTTCCGCAATCCGCAGGGGCAATTATGACTCTGCCGAGCGAATGATTTCGGCACTTTCCGCAAATATAAGCTTCCCGTCTGACCTTGCGCTTCAGAAAAGTATGGTGAACGCATTCTGTGAAACAATGCGTGCTGAGTATGCAAACAGTCAGAATATCAACAAGGAAACAAGCAAGGCCGTTTACCTGCTTTGCTGGATAAAGCGTTACCAATCCCAGCTTTTCAAGGGGTGTCAGCCAGACGGCATAAGCTGTTTCATATACCTTGGAGGCTGTAAAAACGGCAATGAAGCTGCGTTTGTAAAAATGCTTGTCAAGCTGCCGACGGACGTGCTTATCCTTGTTCCGAATCTTGAAAACAAATGTAAACTTGAGGACAGCACAATCTGCGAAATAACTTATGACGAGTCCGTTGAACTTGCAGAGTATCCATGCTCCAAGGCAAATATGCATACAAGTACCGCTGCTGCAAATGCCGCACGTCAGCTTGACTCCATGATGTATCAGAGCGGCTCAGGAATGTTCCGCAGAAACCAGTACCGAAAAGCTGCCGCAAGAGTCCTCGAAACAACTTATGATGAAATCGCAATCCTGTGGGACCAGGAACTGAAATTCCGTCCTAACTTTGATACCGATAAGGCAGAAGCGGATATCCCGGTTATCTTTGCCAAGGTTTCAGGTGTCCGCAATAAGGATCTGAACAGTTACTGGAGTTCGGTAAAAGCGCTTATGACAGACAATACAGTTGTTGTGAAAAATCCGCCGTTTACAGATAAAAACACCGAAAATCCCGTTAAGAAGCACGCTCACTTGTTCCTGAAAAACGGACAGCTCCAGCGTGAGGCAATCATGTCCCACCCGTGCTATAAATACGGACATCTTCGTGAGGAAATGCAGGAGCATATTCTGGATAAAATCCAGATGCTTCTCGACAGCGGCCTTATTACAGGAACATTCCGCAATGGCACAGAGTATGTAATTGTTTCCGAAGCACTTAATTTCAATCAGACGCTTCTCCGTAAAATGCAGGATTTTGACTTTACCCGGAAAAACCCGAAAATAATATATATAAATACAACCGAAACACCAGCCCCCGTCGAGGATGCAATTGCAATGGCGCTTCTAAGCCTTATAGGCTTTGACGTAGTATTCTTTGTGCCGACAGGATACCGAAGCGTTGAAAACAACTATACGTTTACACCATTCTGCGATCATCAGACAGGCGACTATGTGTATGACCTTGCAATTCCGGATTTCAGCACAGTCAAACGCTCAATTCTCAAAGACCTTATCTTCGGGAGGGGTATCTGATGGCAAACGAATTTGAACTTGAAGAATTCAGACCATATGATATATCTTCCGAAAGACAGCAGATAACCGAAAGCCTTGCAGGCACAGAGGAGCTTGACGCTGTTGTAAGTACCCTTGACGTTGCCGACCTGAATACAATAACATCCTTCGGCAAACAGGCGGCTGAGCAGGTTGCAAAAGCTTCCGATGCTGTTCTGAAAAATGTCAGTATGGCTCAGATTTCCGAGTCAAATGAGGTAATGAACGAGCTTGCAAGGATAATGTCAAAAATCAATATTGACGAAATTCAGGCAGAAGCAAAAGGCTTCATCGGCAAGCTTTTCGGCAGCACTGAAAAACAGGCTGATAAGATTTACGAGAAGTATCGTATCATAGGCGAGGAAACAGATAAAATCTTCATCCGCCTTAAACAGTACGAAGCGGAAATCGGCAATTCAAACCGTAACCTTAACCGTATGTTTGAAGCGAATACGGCCTACTACCGTGAGCTTGTGAAATATATCGCCGCAGGCGAGCAAGGCTGTCGTGAAATTGAGGATTATCTCAATGAATTAAAGGACGAATTCGCAAAAACAGGGGACAAGTCAATGTTTCCCGAAATTGAAAACCTTGAAAATGCACTTATGCTCCTGCAGAATCGTACCAACGACCTGCGTATTGCTGAAAGCATTGCAATACAGTCCGTGCCTATGATAAAGGCTATGGAATTAAGTAATTCCAACCTTATGAATAAAATCAATACGGCTTTTCTGGTAACTCTCCCGATTTTCAACCAGTCCCTTTCGCAGGCAGTTTCACTGAAGCGTCAGGCTCTTGAAAATAAGGCAATGGCGGCTCTCAACAGGCGCATGGAGGAAGAAATCCTTGCAAATGCAAGGGATAACGTTCACCGTGAACAGCTTGAACAGAAGCTTAATGCCGCTTCTCACGGGCAAAACCCGAAGCTTACAGAGCTTCACAGTGCAATTGTCGGAAGCATAGATGAGTTCAAAAAGTTGCAGAATAACGCCGCTAAACAGCGCATTGACTATCAGACAGCACTTGTCAGGGCAATAGCGGGGTTTGACGGAATTAATTTCAAATAAGCTTAGGAGGAAAAGTTATGTCAATCAGTTTAGCAAAGGGTCAGAAAGTTGACCTCACAAAAGGAAATCCAAGTCTTAAAAACGTAATGGTAGGTCTTGGCTGGGACGTAAATGTGTATGACTCAGGCGTGGCTTTCGACCTTGATGCTGAGGCATTTATGCTCGGTGAAAACGGCAAGTGCCCTACAGAAAAGGAATTCGTTTTCTATGGTAATCTTGTACACGGTTCAGAATCCGTAAAGCACCTCGGTGACAACCTCACAGGCGAGGGTGACGGCGATGACGAACAGATTCTCATTGACCTGAGCAAAATCCCTGCAAATGTTTCAAAGATTGCTTTTACCGTAACAATTTACGATTGTGATGCAAGACGTCAGAACTTCGGTCAGGTTAACAATGCTTTTATCCGTATTGTTGATGAAGCAACCAATACAGAGCTTGTAAGATATGACCTCGGCGAAGATTTTTCTATCGAAACAGCTATCGTTGTAGGCGAAATCTACCGTCATAACGGCGAGTGGTAGTTCAACGCAATCGGCAGCGGTTTCCAGGGCGGTCTTGCAGCACTCTGCGCACATTACGGTATTGATGTAGCTTAATTATTAAGGAGGAATATATTATGCCAGTATCTCTCAACAAGGGTCAGAAAGTAAGTCTGACAAAGGAAAATCCGGGTCTTGCAAATGTAGTCGTAGGTCTTGGATGGGATATCAATCAGTTTGACAACGGCGGCGCATTCGACCTCGACACAGCAGCTTTTATGCTTGGTGACAACGGCAGATGCCCTAGTGAAAAGGAATTTATCTTCTTCGGTAACCTTAACCACACTTCAGGCTCCGTTCAGCACCTCGGTGATAACAAGACAGGTGCAGGTGACGGTGATGACGAGCAGATTCGTATCAACCTCACAGCAATTCCTGAAAACATTTCCAGAATTGCTTTCACTGTAACAATTTACGAAGCAGAGGAACGTCGTCAGAATTTCGGTCAGGTTAACAACGCTTTCATCCGTATCTACAACGAAAATAACGGTGAGGAGCTTCTCCGCTACGACCTGGGTGAGGATTTCTCCATCGAAACAGCAGTCGTATTCGGTGAACTCTATAAGCACAATGGCGAGTGGAAGTTCAACGCAATCGGCGGCGGATATCAGGGTGGACTTGCAGCACTTTGCGCAAACTACGGTATTGACGTAGAATAATAGTTGAAAATCAAAATCGAAAGGATGATTTAATATGTCTATCAGTCTTCAGAAGGGTCAGAAGGTAAGCCTTTCCAAGGAACAGGCAGGTCTTTCCAAGCTTCTTATCGGTCTTGGCTGGGATGAAGTAAAGCAGAGCAGAGGTCTTTTTGCACCAAAGCCACAGCCAATCGACTGTGACGCTTCCGCAATTCTTCTCCAGAACGGCAAGCTTATGGCAAAAAAGGACCTTGTATATTTCGGCAATCTTCGTCACAATTCAGGTGCTATAATGCATATGGGTGATAACCTTACAGGCGCAGGCGACGGTGACGATGAGCAGATTATGGTAGAACTCAACAATCTCCCTGATTGCTACGACAGAATTGTTATCGTTGTAAATATCTATGAGTCTGTTGCAAGAAAGCAGCATTTCGGTCTTATCAAGAATGCTTTCATCAGACTTGTTGATGCTAACAAGGGTACAGAAATGTACAAGTACAATCTCACAGAGGATTACTCAGGCAAGACAGCTATGATTTTCGGTGAAGTTTACAGACATAACGGGGAATGGAAGTTCAGCGCTGTAGGTCAGGGTACAAACGACCCGGGTCTTGGTGAAATGATCAAGAACTATATGTAATTATCGTGCATAAGGGGGAACTGCTTGCAGTTTCTCCTTATTGTGCGTAAATTAAATAAAAGCAGTAATTCGGGGTGTCTGCTGCAAAATTTGAAAGGATGTATTTATAACTATGAACTACAAAGGACTTAACAACTCCGAAGTCGAAGCTTCCCGTGAAAAATATGGTTCGAATATGATTCCTGATTCTGAACCCACTACGTTCTGGCAGGAATTCAAGGAAACTTTCGGCGACCCCATGATTAAAATTCTTCTTGTAATCGCAGCTATCATGATTGTGATGTTCTGCCTCGGTTATGCAGAAATCTACGAGCCTGTTGGAACAATTGTTGCTATCCTTATCGTTGCATTTGTTTCCGCCAAAACAGGTGTAGCAAGTGATACAAAGTACCGTGAACTCAAGGACAGCACCAAAAAGGATACATGCAAGGTAATCCGAAACGGACTTGTAACAATTATCGAGGTTGACGATGTTGTTGTAGGCGATAAGATTATCCTCCAGTCAGGTGATAAAATTCCTGCTGACGGTATCCTCGTTTCGGGACACCTTAATGTTGACAACTCTGCACTTAATGGTGAAGCCGAAGAATGTAAGAAAACCGAAGCTGACCCTGGCTTTGAGCTTCCCGACGATATCACAGGTGATACCTTTGTTGATAAGCACTCCCTTTTCAGAGGTGCAGTTGTATTCGACGGCGAAGGTGTACTTGACGTAAGAAAAGTCGGACTCAAAACGATGATGGGTAAAATGGCTGAGGAAATGCAGGAGGACGAGCCTGATTCACCTCTCAAGGTCAAGCTTGCAAAGCTTGCAAAGCAGATTTCCACATTCGGCTATATCGGTGCTATCGTAATCGCTGTTCTGTACATTATCTTCTTTATCAGCAACGCGGGCGGCATAGAAGGTTTCTTCTCACAGCCTGTCAATGTAATTATCGAAAAGATTGTTGAAGCTGTAACCCTTGCAGTTGTAATTATCGTATGTGCCGTACCTGAGGGATTACCTCTCATGATCTCTCTCGTTCTTATGCAGAACACAAGCAAGATGCTTGACCACAACGTTCTCGTGCGTAAGGCAGAGGGTATCGAAACAGCTGGCTCACTCAATATCCTTTTCAGCGATAAGACAGGTACAATTACAAAAGGTATGCTTGAAGTTGTTGACTTCTTCACAGCAGACGGCAATTCCATTGATATTCCAGAGCTCAGTAAGCATGGTGACGTAAAGGGTCTTGTTGATGTTGCAATCGGCAAGAATACACAGTCCATGTTTGACTCCGAGCATAGAGTTGTTGGCGGTAACGCTACCGACCAGGCTCTTATGAAGTTTATCGGTGAGGATACATTCAATCTTCTCCAGACAAGAGATGAATATAAAGTTACTGATAGCCAGGGCTTCAATTCCACAAACAAGTTCAGCCAGAGCCGTATTGACGGTGTTGGTAAGACATTCTATAAGGGCGCTCCCGAAAGACTTCTTGCAAAGGCTAAGAAGTATATGGACGGCGACGGAAAAATCCACGATATTGACAGCGCAGTTCTTAACAGAAAGATTGATGAACTTGCAGCAAAGGCAATGCGTGTACTTGCATTCGGTTACTCCGAAAGTGCAATGACCGAAAGTACAATCAACGACGACGTTGTAATCATCGGCCTTGTTGGCATCCGTGACGATGTACGTCAGGAAGCCAAGGAAGCTATCGAAGAAGTACAGAAGGCAGGCATTCAGGTTGTAATGATTACAGGTGACCGCCTTGAAACAGCTATAGCAATCGCTAAGGATACAGGTCTTCTCAGAGCAAATTCCGATGTTGCAATTTCTTCTGCACAGCTTAACGAAATGTCCGACGATGAGGTTAAGAAGATTATTCCAAACCTCCGCGTAATCGCTCGTGCACTTCCTACCGATAAGTCAAGAATGGTACGTCTTTGTCAGGAAATGAACCTCGTTGTAGGTATGACAGGCGACGGTGTAAACGACTCTCCCGCACTCAAGCGTGCAGACGTTGGCTTCGCAATGGGCAGCGGTACAGAAGCTGCTAAGGAAGCTGGTAAAATTGTTGTTCTCGACGATAACTTCAAGTCTATCAAGGACGCCATTTGGTACGGCAGAACAATTTACCACAACATTCTCAAGTTCTGTATCTTCCAGCTTGTAATCAATGTTACAGCCGTAATCGTAAGTGCTTTTGCACCATTCTTCGGCGTGGAAGAACCTCTCAAGGTTACACACCTCCTCTTCGTTAACCTCGTAATGGATGGCCTCGGAGCAATGATGCTCGGTAATGAGCCTGCCCTCAAAAAGTATATGGACGAAAAGCCTCGCCGCCGTGACGAAAGCATCGTCAGCAAGAAGATGATGACCAGAATTGTTATCATGGGTCTGTGGCTTGTTGTGCTCAGCTTCGTTTACCTTAAAGTGCCTTTCTTCAGAGGACTTTTCGAAACAGACGAACAGCACCTTACAGGCTATTTCGTGCTCTTTATCTGGGCAGCACTCTTTAACGGCTTCAATGTACGTGATGACGGCTTTGGTATCTTCAAGGGCCTTAATGAAAACAAGGACTTCATCAGAGTTTTTCTTGCAATCGTAGCAATTCAGGCTGTTATCGTAAATGCAGCACTTATTCCTCTCGGCGCATTTGAATTCATCGGAAAGATGTTCAGCTGTGTACCTTTCGAAGTAATAGGCTGGGTTGCAGCAATCCTTCTTGCAGTAACAATGATTCCTGTTGACCTTGTAAGAAAGGCAATCACAAACGCTGTAACAGGCGAAAAGACAGAAGCAAATAAAGCATAATCAAATAACAAAGCAAACCGCCGTACATTGTGTGCGGTGGTTTGCCTATATTTCAGAATTGGAGAAAAAAGGAAAAGATGTATACAGAAAAAGATTTGGTAGCAGTAGCAAAGCGTGAAAACAACACAAAGCGTAAATATCTCGTCGTAAATAAGCTTCAGGGCAAGCATATCCCCGTTGACCCGCGAAAATCACTTGCAATGTTCAACGAACTTGCACAGCAGGTCAAGCAGGCTTATGCAGAAGAAAAAATCCTGCTTGTAGGCTTTGCCGAAACCGCAACTGCAATCGGTTCAGCCGTTGCCGCAGAAACAGGCGCACGCTACATACAGACAACCCGTGAAAATATCCCAGATGCCGAATATCTTTTCTTTTCCGAACAGCATAGCCACGCAACAGAACAGAAACTTGTGAAAAATGATATCGACTCGGTAATAAACGATGTCGACAGAATTATTTTCGTTGAGGACGAGGTCACAACAGGCAACACAATCCTCAACATCATAAATATTATCGAAAAGATTTACACCGCAAAAATAAGATTTTCAGTAGCAGCACTCATTAACGGTATGGACGAAGCCTCTGCAAAAGTTTATGCCGAAAGAGAAATAACCGTCCACTATCTTGTAAAAACACGCAACAGCGAGTATGATGAGGTTGCAGATAAATACGAAATCAACGGCACTTATGTCAGTGCCGATACAAATAAATCCGACATAAGTACAGAAACAATTACACTTACAGGACACGTCAACGCAAGACGCCTTACTGACGGTAACACATATAAGCAGGCCTGCGAAGCATTCTATCAGCAGATTAAGGATAAGCTTGGCAATTGTTGCAGAAACCTGCTTGTACTCGGTACAGAGGAAACAATGTACCCCGCAATGTATGTAGGCGCAAAGCTTGCAGATGATGGTTACAGCGTAAAAAATCACGCAACAACAAGAAGTCCTATCGCAGTAAGCAATGACGAGGGATATCCGCTTCATACGCGTTACACCCTGAAAAGTCTGTATGATGAGGAACGAACAACCTTTATCTATAACATTGAAAAGTACGACGCCGTACTGCTTGTGACAGATGCGGAAAGCATAAGCAAAAATTCGTTAAGCACATTGCTTAATGCACTTTCATCAGGCGGAAACAACCGTGTTTTAATTATCAAACTGACAAATTAAGAGGAATTGAAATGAACAGCTTTACACCTGAAATTCTCCCGTATAGTCTGGGAGGCCTGCTTTATACCCCTGCTACAAATTCAGCAATGGCAGATAAAATCATCAATAAGGAGTACCCCTGCCTTACAGCGGTTTCATTCTGCCTTGAGGACGCAATTCTCGACACCGCAACCGAACAGGCTGAAATAACTCTTTGCGAAACCCTGCGTAAGCTTTCAGCATCAAATGCAGATTTGCCATACTTATTTGTAAGGGTACGCAGTCCCGAACAGCTTGAACGTATGCACAGCCTGCTTGGCGGATATGAAAAGGTACTCACAGGTTACATCTTCCCTAAATTCGATATCTTCAACGGAAGTAAGTATCTTAAATCAATCAGCCGTTTCAACGAAAACCGCAAGAATATCCTCTATGCAATGCCTATACTTGAAAGCAGAGCAATTTCCGATAAGAATGTCCGTACAGACAATCTCTGCGGAATAAAGTCATTGCTTGACAGCTATAAAAAATATGTACTTAACGTCCGTGTGGGCGGAAATGATTTCAGTAATATCTATGGTCTGCGCCGTACAGCAAGTCAGACAATCTACGATATCGGCGTAATCCGTGATATACTTATCGACGTAATCAATGTCTTTGCAGCGGAGTACGTCGTATCGGGTCCCGTGTGGGAATATTTCGGTGACAATACCGATGACGAATGGTGCACAGGTCTGAAACGTGAACTTGAACTTGACAAACTCAACGGATTTATCGGTAAGACAGCAATCCACCCTACACAGCTGCCGATTATCTTTGACAGCTTAAAGGTAAGCCGTGCAGACTATGAGGACGCTCTAAAAATTCTTGATTGGCAGCCGGAAATTGCAGCCGTGGAAAAAAGCAGCGGCGGCAACCGTATGAACGAGGTCAAGTGCCACACAAGATGGGCAGAGCGTATACAGATACTCGGCAAGGTGTACGGCATAAAGGAAAATGGTGATTGAAATGAGAAGTTCATATAAACCTGAGGACGTGACAATTCTACTGAAAGATATAACGGGAATGGTTACGCCTCAGAGCACCGAGGAGCGTGAAAAGCTTATACAGAGCGGCACACATTATTGTGAAATGCTTCCCATTGAATATGAGCCGACCGAAAAATATATGGATGCTTACCGTGAAGCAGTTAAGGTTTATTCTGCAGTAACCGCAAAAGCCGTTGCGTCCGTCTCTGAAAAAATTTACGCAGAAAAGGGGAGCGAAGCTGTCCTTGTTTCCCTCGCAAGAGCAGGCACATCAATCGGCGTGCTGATTAAGCATTACCTTGACCGCAAGTACAGCGTAAATATACCTCACTATACAATTTCAATAATCCGTGGCAAAGGCATTGACCACAACGCAATGAAATATATTATGGCACGTCACAAGCCGCAGCAAATTCAGTTTGTTGACGGCTGGGTAGGCAAGGGTGCAATTCAGACAACCCTTGATAAAGCAATGCTTGACTATCCGGAAATTGACCCGAAGCTTGCAGTATTGTCCGACCCTGCACTCGTTTCGGGAAAGTACGGCACAACCGAGGACTTTCTTATTGCAAGCTCCTGCCTTAATTCAACTGTTTCAGGCCTCATCAGCCGCACATTTCTCCGCTCAGATATAATCGGAGAAAACGACTTCCATGGTGCAATGTATTACGAAAACTTCAAGGATAAGGACCTGACATACAGCTTTATCAATTCCGTCGAGGAGTACTTTGACTTCGATAGTGACAATACTTTTGCCCACGAGTCAACAACAAGCGGAGTAGAAGAAGTAAAGCAAATTGCCGAGGAATTTTCCGTAACAGACATCAACCTTGTGAAGCCGGGAATTGGCGAAACAACAAGAGTCCTGCTTCGCAGAGTACCCTGGAAAATTCTCGTGCACAGCCTTGACGACAATGAACACCTTGGACACATATACCAGTTAGCAAAGGAGAAAGGCGTAGAGGTTGCGGAGTACCCGCTGAAAAGCTATAAAGCCTGCGGAATAATCCGTAAACTCGCCGATACCTGATATGAAAAAGATTTTATTTGCCTGCGATATGGATAACACCCTTATCCATTCATCGCGGCTGTATAAGGAAAATGACATCAACGTCGAAATCTACGACGGACGGGAAATCAGCTTTATGTCACCGAAAGCAGTTGAACTGCTGGATGAATTGCTGGAAAGTGATAAGGTTGATTTTCTTCCCGTAACAACCCGTTCAACAGCACAGTTTTCCCGCATACAGCTTCCGAGCAAAGTGAATACAGCACTTGTCTGTAATGGAACAATCCTGCTGAAAAACGGCATGCCCGATGAAAAGTGGCAGGAAAAAGCTGTTTCCGAAACTGAAAAATATATTTCCGAAATGGAGCAGCTTTGCAGAAAATACGAGGAAAGCGGATTATTCCGTACCGTGAAAATCGTGGAAGGAATGTTCCTTTTTGCCGCACGTGAAAACCGTGACGGAATTAACGAACTTGCTGAAAAGCTTTCCAAAGAAACAACCCTCAATCTTGAAGTTTCAGGACGTAAAATGTATTGGTTTCCACCAATTGCAAATAAGGGAATTTCACTGAAACGCTACTGCGAAACATTCGGCTATGAAAAGGTAATTGCCGCAGGGGATAGTTCAATTGATTATCCTATGCTCGATTTTGCAGATACAGCGCTTGTTCCCGATAAGGAAACCGCGGACAAAATAAAATCCGCAGACGTGAAAATCTGCGGAGATGAAAACTTTGCTGAGTTTATTCTTGAATATGTGCTGAGCCTATAGCAAAAAGGAGAGGATGTATATATGAAAATTCAGAGCAGAATTTCCCCTGCAGCATATAAATCCGAAGACTTTATCGGAAAGTATCAGAAGCTTATCAAGGACACGGTTATTCCATATCAGTATACTGTTTTATGTGACGAAGCGCCCGATACGGAGAAAAGTCACGTTGTTCAGAATTTCATAAATGCGGGCAAAGCCGTAAAAGGTGAAGATGTGGCAGACGGTTTTTACGGTATGGTTTTTCAGGATAGTGATGCCGCAAAATGGATTGAGGCAGCAGCGTACTCTCTTGCTGACTTCCCTGATGCAGAGCTGGAAAAAACAGTCGATGAGCTGATTGAAAAAATTGAAGCCGCACAGGATACCGACGGTTATCTGAATACATATTTTACAATTAAGGATAAGGAAAAACGCTGGAAAAATCTTCTTGAGGGACATGAGCTCTACTGCTCAGGACATATGATGGAAGCTGCCTGTGCTTACTATGAGGTTACAGGGAAAAGAGCGCTCCTTGACGTTATGCTGAGAAATACCGAGCATATTTATAATCATTTTATTACCGAGGGGCACGAGGGTTATCCCGGACACCCTGAGGTTGAACTTGCTTTGATGAAAATGTACCGCTGTACAGGCAACAGGCATTGCCTTGAGCTTGCCGAGCATTTTATAAATACAAGAGGCGTAGATGCGGATTTTTACCGTAAGGAATTCGAGAGCCGTGATTGGACGGTCTGGGGCAACAATGCGTGTGACGGCGATTATCAGCAAAGCGGTAAGCCCGTCCGTGAGCAGACCGATGCAACAGGTCATTCAGTACGTGCAGTATATCTCTATACAGGCATGGCGGACCTTGCTTCCGAAACCGACAATACAAGTCTTTTTGAGGCATGTAAGAAGCTATGGAACAGCATTACACAAAAAAGAATGTATATTACAGGCGGAATAGGCTCAACTGTACATGGTGAAGCATTCAGCGTAGACTATGACCTGCCAAGTGATACAGCCTACGCAGAAACCTGTGCCTCAATCGGACTTATGTTTTTCGCATCAAGAATGCTTGAAAATGAAGTGAACAGCGAGTATGCAGACGTAATGGAAACCGCTTTCTACAACACCGTCCTTGCAGGTATGCAGCTTGACGGAAAGCGTTTTTTCTACGTTAACCCGCTTGAAATTATTCCAGGAATTTCGGGAGTTTCTCCTACACACAGACATGACCTTACTGAGCGTCCGAAATGGTATGCCTGCGCATGTTGTCCTCCGAATGTTGCACGACTTATTTCCTCTTTCGGTCAGTATGCTTACGGTGAAAATGAAACAACAGCTTTTTGTCACCTGTTTGCAGGCGGTACGGTTGAATTCAGAAACGGTATGAAGCTTACCTGTAAAACTGCGTATCCATACGATTTTACAGTTACATACAAAATTGAAAAGGGCGGAATGCTGGCTGTCCGTGTTCCTGCATGGAGCAAGAATTACACAGTCGAGCTGAACGGTGCAATAAAATCAGTGCCAGCAGACAAAGGTTATGTGTATATTTCCGTTGAGGACGGCGATACCGTAAAGCTTACCCTTGACGGCACACCGCGATTTGTCTACGGTTCAGTGAAGGTTCCCGAATTAAGCGGCAAAACAGCACTTTGCCGAGGACCTCTGGTTTATTGTTTTGAGGGTGCAGATAACGAAAATAACGTGCTTTCCGTTTCACTTAAGAGAGGCGGCAAGGTCAATATCGGCAGTTTTGATAATAAACTTCTCAGCGGCACGGTCCAGCTTACAGCAGAAGCCGTGCGCCGTGAGGACAGCAATACACTTTACAGCAGCGTTGCACCAATTGAAAAGGAATATAAAGCTGTTGCAGTTCCATATTATACATGGGGTAACCGAGGCGAAAATCAGATGAGAGTCTGGATGAATGAAATAAAGTAAAAAAAATTCCTCCGGGTTTTTCGGAGGAATTTTTATTTATGCGTTAACAGTATCTTTTTTAGGAAACTTTTTTCTCATAAACGCAAAGCAAACCAGATGCGCAAGGAAAGTTATTACCCACGAAACAGGGTAGGACATGAACAGCATGAATTCCGTATGAAACTGTGGCAGCTGGAATCCTGTAAAAATCCACAGCAAACGTAATCCGCATGCACCAAGCAGAGAAACAATTGTAGGCGTTACGGCGTAACCCATGCCGCGGATTGATCCAACAATACAGTCCATAAGTCCGCAGCTGAAATAGAAGCAGCAAACAAGACTCATTCTCGTCATACCAGATGCAATAACCTCGGGACGACTGTCATAAATTGAAATCAGCTGTTCTCCGAATATGTATGCAAGATTACCAAGTACAAGTCCCGCAACAGCGCCGCAGGTGCAGGCAATAACTGCAATTCTGTTTATACGGCTGTACTTCTTTGCGCCAACATTCTGACTTGTAAATGTCAGTGCACCTTGCGAGAATGCGTTCATAGAAACCCATACAAAGCCCTCAATGCTTGCCGCCGCCGCACTTCCTGCCATTGTAATCGGTCCGAAGCTGTTGATTGAGGACTGAATTACAACGTTTGACAGCGAGAATACAACGCCCTGAAATCCCGCAGGAATACCGATTTTCAGCAGCTTTGAAGCAATGTTCCTGTCAAGTCTGAGCTGCTTGAACTGAAACTGAAAAGCGTCTGTTTCATTTATCAGACAGCGGAGAATGAGAAAAGCAGAAATGCATTGTGAAATAACAGTAGCAAGTGCAACGCCAGCAACGTCCATCTTGAAGAAGATTACGAAAATCATATTCAGTATTACATTTACCACGCCGGCAAATGCAAGGAAATAAAGCGGACGCTTCGTATCACCCTTTGAGCGGAGAATAGAACTTCCGAAATTGTAAATCATCATCGCAATCATGCCAACGAAATAAATCCGCAGATAGAGCGTTGAAAGCTCAAGAACTTCAGGCGGATTTTTCATTAACAGCAACAGCTTGTCAGCGAAAATAATTCCGATAACCGTCAGAAGCAAGCCGCTGAATATCGCAAGAAAAATTGAGGTGTGAACAGTCTTGCTGACCTTTTCGTTGTTTCCCGAGCCCATGTAACGGGACGTCAGCACGTTTGCACCTGTTGAAAGTCCAAGAAAAAGATTGGTCATAAGATTAACCAGCGACGAGGTCGAGCCAACCGCCGCAAGTGAGTTTTCGCTTGCAAAGTTGCCAACAACAATAATGTCCGCCGCGTTGAACAACAGTTGTAAAACGCTTGAAAGCATAAGCGGCAGAGTAAGCTTCAGAAGCTTCGGAAGAATAGGACCGCTTGTCATATCAATAGTATAAGTTTTAGCCATAATAATTTCCTTTCTTTATACAAAACTATTATACGCTTCACATTTTTAAATGTCAACGGCAAAACAGCCAAAAAGCTTGAATTTAATTGACTTTTGATGTATACTTATACATAAGGAGTTGATATAAATGAGCGAAAGAGGAGACAGAGCAAAAGCGCTTTTCGAAAGCGGGTATAATTGTGCGCAGGCAACCCTGATTGCCTTTTCAGATATAACGGGACTAAGCGAGGAAACCTCAGCAATGATAGCGTCAGGCTTCGGCGGAGGAATGGGAAGAATGAGAGAGGTCTGCGGCGCAGTATCGGGAATGTTTATGGCGGCAAATATGATTTACGGCTATTCCGACCCGAAAGCCTTCGAGGAGAAAAAGCAGAATTATGCTGTAATTCAGAAGCTTGCCGAGGAGTTCAAAAAAGAAAACGGAAGTATTATCTGCCGTGAACTTTTGGGACTTGCCAAGCCAGAGGGTACGCATATCCCTGAAAAGCGTACTGAGGAGTATTACAAGAAGCGCCCTTGCGGTGAGTTGGTTAAGTCTGCGGTTGAGATACTTGAAAGGAATGGTGTATCATTATGAAAAAGCTTATTATCCTAATAACTTCCTTCTTGATTTTTACAGCCTGCTCTGATGAAAATGCTGAACATGTTACTGAAACACAGACGGAATCAATTACATCTTCAGCTGTAACTGTTAATTCCGCAGAAACCATAACAACCACTGTGACAACTGAAACAACAGTATCTATGGAAGAAATCAAGCTGGAAGAAATGACCATTAAATATGATCCTTCCATGTGGGAAACATTAGATGAATATGTTAAAAGATTGGATGAAAGCGGTAATCCAGCTGATGATGAAACTATAAATGAAATGAAAAGCATGGGTAATGTTATTCTTGCAGTAAGAGGTACAGACGCTTCTATACTGTGGGTTGATGCGCTCCCTTATGACGGAATTGAAGGATTTGGAACAAAGGAAGATTATGAGATTTTTGGAATGGCACTGGAATATTTACAACAACAATCAAATGAAGATGTTTCCCCATTCAAATCAGAAATAATAGAAAGAAACGGAATTATGTTTATTGAATCAGGTGCATGGTCTAATGGTATGTATACAAAGACCTTTACCATTCTGAAAGATAATGTACAATACTCATTCTTTCTTTCAGATGTATCACGTTCAGAAGGAAGAAAACTCATCTATGAACTGATAGACAATATTTCGTTTGAATAAGTGCAGATAGTTAACTTGAAAAAGGCACATCGAAATGATGTGCCTTGATTTCTGAGCAATAAATGGAACATATTAAACCATTTCATACCATTTGAGACGCACAATGAACTACATCATTTATAAATTTCTCTGGTTATGTAAATTATTGCGGTTCCCAGGTGCCTTGCTGTCTGATGCCCGTTTTGGCTGCCTCTTTTTCAATTAAATCAAGTTCCTCTTCTGTAAGAGAGATTTCCATGGATGAGACGAGTTTTTCTGCGTGGGAAGGCTTTGTAATTCCCACAATAGGAACAGTGCCTTTGCTTATCGCCCATAGAATAGGTATCTGTGAAGAGTCAATTTCGTATTTGTCGGCAATGTCTTTCATAACACTGAGAAGCGTTTCGATTTTTCTGAATTTACTTTTCGGGAAAGCAAAGTTTCTCGAAGAGAAAAACGGGAAGTGGTTTTCTGCACTGTATTTTCCCGAAAGTGCACCTTGTTCCAAAACCATATAGGCATAATATTTTATGCCATTTGCGTTGCAGTAATCAATAATCGGTTGCTGGTCGTTTCTTAAAAGGCTGAAATGATTTTGTACCGAGCTAAGTGTGAGCCCCTCTTTGCCGAGAATTTCTTCGGCAGTTTTAATGTGGCTGAGCGAGACGTTTGATATTCCTATTCTCTTTATGCTTCCGTTTTTAATAAGTGGAATTGCCTCATAAAGATTTTCTTCAAGACTATTGGGGATATGTATCCAGAAAAGGTCGACGCTATCTCTTCCAAGGCGTTTCATACTTTCATTGAAAGATTTTGTGAGAGCACCTTCCTTGTATTTTTTAGAGGGAGCAAATTTTGTAGAAAGAAATATTTCATCATGGCCTTTAATGAACGAACCAAGAAGGGTTTCACAGGTTCCCATTCCGTAAACTGCTGCTGTATCCCAATTGAGAAACCCTTGTTTTATAGCAGCTTCAAAGGATTTTTTCAAGGTTTCGGGATCCTGCTTTTTACCGAAAATCATTGAAGAACCATTTATGCCTGTTCCCCAAGCCCATGTTCCTATCATTATTTCTTTCATTGTTTTTTACTTCCTTTATCTATAATTTTTCTTATCAGTGCAGTAATCAGTATTGATACCGATACTGCAAGAAATCCCATAAGGATAATGCCAGTGGCGTTAAGACCAGGTTCTTTGCCAGTGGCAGTGAAAACGGCTACTGTCCAGGCGATTAAAAGCCATTGTATTATATAAATCATATTAAGGTTTTTACTGCAGAAACTTATGAAAACACCTAACTTTGTCTGACCTATTCCCTTAAACAGAAAATAACTTATACCGAGTGATAAAACAACAAACGGCATTATGAAGATTACACCTATAAAGTTCTGATGATAATAGGAATTATCACAGAGTGCATAAATAAGGCGTATATCATAACCTATAAATAAAAGGCAAGAAATCATCGCAACCGATACAGCACTGCCTGCTATGATAAGTATACGATAAAACTTTTCCTTATTCAAGACTTTCTGAAGATATTCTCCGAATAAAATACCCGAAAGAGGATAAAGACACCACAGTGAAAGAGGAAAGGCTACTTTTTCTCCCGTAGGGAATAAAAGTCCCAAAAGATTACCTGTTATTACAGAAGAAAATGTCAGACGAGAAAACCAGATGCCAATAGCTTGGAAAAATATTCCTGCAGCAAGCATTGTTTTTGAATTGAATCTTGCTTTTTTCATAAGACCTACTGCTAAAAAAGTCATTCCTGCAAAATGAAGAATGTCTATATTGAGAAAACCGTCTGCTATATATTCAAAGCTATAATCCATTCTCAGAATAAGATTTCCCAAAATCTCAAGTAATGTTTCTCTGAAAAAATTAAGTAAAAACCCCATAGAGAGAAGCTTGAATCCTCTCTTTACAAAATCCTTCGGGGAATTATGACGGGTAAAGACCATTCCTATTCCCATAGCAAACATAAATACAGGTGCGGCCATAGGTCCGCCCAGAAACTCTATGGCATTACAAAAAAATCCCGTAGGAAGATTGTTGTGATAATCATAAGAACCTAATTGTTCATAGATATGTATGCATACCATAAATATAACAGCAAAGAATTTTACGCAGTCAACCTCATATTGTCTCCCTTTGTTGACATGTTCTAATGAAATGTAAGTGCCTGTTTCCATAAGCAACTCTCCTTATTAGCGAATATTTAGTCACTTTTGACTTTTTAAAAAAGAGATATCTAAATCTCTTTTTATCACTATTCGTTTCTGAGTGTTGAAAAAGCAAGTACACCCCTTAAATGATATCTCAGCAGGGAATTTATCTGCTTTTTCGTATTTTCATTCGATGTATGATTTACGAGGATACTTTCAATCCCCGACATAAGCATTCTCATAAGCGTTTCGGCAAATCCCTTTGCGATTCTTTCAGGGTCGAAATCAAGAAAATTTTTCATAAGTTTTTTTTCGACTGCTCTTTTCAGCTTGGTGGCATCTTCTGGTGCATCGGGACCGATAATAATCATAAGTTCTCTCCGGTATCTGATTATAACGGGTGAAAGAATATCCGTCATTTTCTTTGCAATTTCATCGTTTGAATAAACAAGAAGTTCGGAATCTGTTATTACGTCCATAATTTTCATTATTTCCATAGAGGGTACAGCGAGAAGCTCGCAACAGATAGCTTCTTTTGATGGGAAATAACGATACAGATTGCTTTTGCTTATCTCACAACGGGCTGCTATGGAACTCATAGTAGCATTACGAAACCCTTTTGAACTGAATTCCTCTAAAGCTGATTCTAATATTCTTGCACGGATATGATCTTTTGGTATCTGCATATTTACTCCTTTATCATTAGCGACTTGTTGTTCACTTTTGATGATATCATCTTTTTTCAAATTTGTCAATACATCAGTATAATTATTTTTTTATTCTGAATTTATTTGCCAACGCTCTTGATTTCAGCAAAAACAAATCCGCTGTCTGACCATAACGGACAAACAACGGACAAAATCATATTTTACAGATTAAAAAAATCCGCAAACCACGCATTTACGTGATTTGCGAACCTTAACTTTGGTGCGGCAAATGGGACAGCTTGAACCACCCCACGCCATAGTTTGCGTATAACCACAGATACCGAAGCGTGGGGTATGAAAAAGCCTTCGGCTTTTCGGCTCTGCGTCACTTAGTCTACATAAAACAATGAGGATACTCTAAAGAGTATCCTCATTGTTTTGGTGCGGCAAATGGGACTTGAACCCATACGTCGAAGACACACGCCCCTCAAACGTGCCTGTCTGCCTATTCCAGCACTGCCGCTTGTTCAATTCAGCTTTATTATTATATCACGTTGAAAATGATTTGTCAAGCTTTTTTTGAAAATTTTTAGGAAATCTCAAATGTATTTTGCAGACCTGCATTGCATACAATTCTACAAAAGGAGTTGAGGTGTGTGGGTCTGAAAATTCAACTTAAAGCAATAGGCTTTCTTTACGGACTTTTTAAGGGTAACAGCGAATATTGTTCTAAGCCGCAGAAACCGTTGCTTGGAACTTATAATAATTCTGGTGTGTTTCAGGAGGCTTTGCCTGAGCAGGTTGGTGTGCGCTCTGAAGGACTGCTTAAAATGTTTTCTGAAATCTCTGATGACAGACGCATAAATCCTCATTCAGCACTTGTTCTTCGCGGTGGTAAGCTTATCGCTAAGGCAGATTGGATGCCGTTTTCATCGGAGTATCCTCATGTTTCTCATTCTCTTGCAAAAAGTATAACGTCATTGGCGGCTGGAATTGCTGTAAAGGAAAAATATATCGGAATTGACGAAAAGCTTGCTGATATTTTTGCAGGTGCAGATAAACCGCTTGGCAATGCAACGATACAAAATCTGCTGACTATGTCAAGCGGAGCAAAATTCAATGAAGCGGGGTCGTTGTTAAGCAAAAACTGGGTTGAAAGCTTTCTTTCCTCGGATACACTGTTTGATCCGGGAAGTGATTTCCGATACAACAGCATGAATACTTATATGCTTTCCGCGGCAATCTGTAAGCGAACAGGCATAAGCCTTTCGGAATATTTGTCAAGACGATTATTCCGTCCAATGGGTATAGAAAATTTTTACTGGGAAAAGTGCCCCATGGGAATTGAAAAGGGCGGTTGGGGATTGTATATGAGCATTTATGACTATGCAAGACTTGGACAGCTATGGCTTAACAACGGACTATGGAACGGCGTTCAGCTTGTTCCGCATGAATGGCTGAACAATGCTTCTGCTAAGCAGATTTCCAACGACAGATTTTGCCGAAGCGGTTACGGATTTCACGTATGGCTCAGCAGGCACGGCATTATTTTCAGCGGAATGTTCGGTCAGCTTGTATATGTTGTCCCTCGTCTTGATATGGTAATTGCTGTTACCGCAGGAAGCGAAAAGCTTTTTCCGTGCGGCGGCGCTTTTGATTACATCGATAATTTTCTCGGTAACAGCCGTAATTTCAGCAATGTTCCAATAACACGCTTTCATTATTCCGAAACAGCAGCTTTGCGCAAATCACTTGATTCAGCAAAATTCGGAATGCCTCTTGAAAACAGTAAACGGAAAAATATCTTAAACAGTCTTAAAGCACTTTTCAGCAGAAACAGTATTTCGCCTGAAAGCGTGCTTAATGGTATTGAAATAGCTTTTGCGGATAACCGTGCTGATATCATGCCGCTTCTTATACAGGTTATGGACGGTTGTTTCGGACGAGGTATTGACGGGGTAAAATTTTTATTTTCTGGAGAAAGTTTTTATCTGACAGTTGCAATGGATGGTGCCACTGTAAAAATTCCGCTGAGTTTCAGCAATGCAAATGAGTTCAGGTATGAGAATTACAGAGTTGCATCAACAGCTGTTTTTGCAGCCGATGAGGACGGTTACCCGGTAATAAAGATACAGCTTTGCTTCCTTGAAACTTCCTGCACAAAGGTGCTTAAATTTATATTTACCGAAAGGGGAGTTACGCTTAAAGTGAGAGAAAGCCCGAAACTTTATGATGCAATGGACGAAATATCAGCACTGACTGTAACTGATATAAGCGACAGCCTGCGCAAAAGACTGGAAAGTATCCTTGAAAGCGATGCAGCAGGCTACAGGCTGAAAAGTCTTATGGAACCTACTCTGGATGGAAAATATATATTGTAAACCGTATCACGTGTCAAAGTTGACAATTTGCCTGTAATCTGATATAATTATGCAGATAAAAGATTCAGGGCGGTTGTTATGAAAAATAAACCAGTAGTCTTATGCGGAATATTTGCGGCAGTAATTACAGTCTGTTCATGGATTACAATTCCGTTTACAGTGCCGTTTACAATGCAGACTTTCGGAATATTCTGTGCATTGCTGCTTCTGGGCGGAAAGCTTGGTACAACAGCAATAGCTGTGTATATTCTTGTTGGCACAGCAGGATTTCCCGTGTTTGCAGGCTTTCACGGCGGAATAGGTGTAATTTTCTCGCCTCTTGGCGGATATATAATCGGATTTGCAGCAATGGGACTGACATATATGCTTGTGACAAGTGTTTTCGGAGAAAAGCGTGCGGCAAGAATAGGCGGAATTGCCGCAGGCCTTTGTGTGTGCTATTTTCTGGGTACAGTGTGGTATATGCTTGTTACAGGCACAGATGATGTTGTTTCAGCACTGATGGTATGTGTTGTTCCGTTTGTGGGTGCTGACGTGCTGAAAGCAGTACTGGCATTTGTCGTTTCGAAAAAAATATCAGTGCACCGCATCTGCAGATAATTAAAAGAAAAAGCTGTTTTTGAAATTTGCTTCAAAAACAGCTTTTGTGTTTTGTGAAATCAATTAAAGACCAAGCTTACCGAGAAGACCGCCAACCTTGTCCTTTACATCGTCAACAGAAATCTTTGCCTTAACACCATCAACAACCTTGTTGATCTGGTCATCAGGAAGGTCAACACCGATTACCTTTTCAATAGCCTTTACAGGGTCAGCCTTGAATTCAGCCGCAAAGTTGTCATCATTCTTAACCTTTTCAACAATTTCTTCGATTTTAGCCTTGATATCCATAGTAAGTACCTCTTTTCGATTTTTTGCCATAAATGGCTCTGGAAATATTATAGCATATTTCATGAAAAAATGCAATAAAAAAAATCCGTCCCTCACTATTGCAAGGAACGGATATTGTTGGTGCGCTGCAAGGGACTCGAACCCCTGACCTACTGGTTCGTAGCCAGTCACTCTATCCAGCTGAGCTAGCAACGCTTCAATCAACGCATTTTATTATA
>JAZUSM010000054.1:0-13416 GCA_045606725.1 Oscillospiraceae bacterium
AAAAATTCTACACCGCCCTTGAAACCGTGCTGACGGGTGAGCATATCCGTGCGGGAATCGGTACATACGGCGAGAAAACCGTTCATTCGGTGCTGAAAAATTACTTTGAGCCTTACGCTGACGGGCACGAGCAGAAAATCGGCGGCTTTGTTGCGGATATCGTCGGCGAGGACGGAATTATAGAAATTCAGACCGCAGGCTTTGAGCGTCTGCGGAAGAAGCTTGACGCTTTTTTGCAGGTCAGCCGTGTTACGGTTGTGCACCCTATTCCACGGTATAAATGGCTTATCCCTATCAACCCCGAAACAGGCGAGCAGGGCAGAAAGCGCAAGTCACCGAAAATGGGTACGCCCTATGATATTTTTCCTGAGTTGTACAAGATAAAGCCGTTTCTTACACACGAAAATTTCCGCCTTTGCATTGTAATGCTTGACGTGGACGAATTCCGTCAGCCGCCCGAAACCGAGGGACTGAAACGTGGCAGGAGGAGAGGTTATGTCCGCTACGACAGGATACCTAAGGATTTGGTGGAGGAAATACATATAAATTGCAAGTCCGACTGGCAATATTTTCTTCCTGAGGGTTTGCCTGAGGAGTTCACCTCAAAGGATTTCGGTGCACTAAGCGGTGTCGGACAGAAGTATGCGTCCTTTGTGCTGAATATTCTCACGGCGGCGGAAATCGTTGAAATTATCGGCAAAAGCGGAAGAAGTTACCTATATCGGTGCACTATTTAAACGGTTTTTATATAACCTTTCACAAAAGCGTTTACGAATTATTGACATCGTGCCGAAATACAGGTATAATACAAGATAGCGTTTTCAAAATTGCAAATTTACAGAAAATGTATTCATGATAAAGGAAATGAGATAATGTATAGAATTGTCAGAAAAAAGGTACTTAATCCGACAGTAACTCTTATGGATATTGATGCACCTATGGTTGCGGCAAAGGCTGAGCCAGGTCAGTTCATCATTCTCCGTGTTGACGAAAACGGCGAGAGAATTCCGCTTACTGTTGCCGATTACGACAGGGAAAAGGGCACGGTTACGATTATTTTCCAGATTGTCGGTTCAACAACCGAAAAGCTTAACCATAAAAACGAGGGCGAATTCATTCAGGATTTCGTTGGTCCTCTCGGTACACCTACCCACATTGACGGGCTGAAAAAGGTTGCTGTTGTGGGCGGCGGCGTTGGTTGTGCAATTGCTTATCCCGTGGCTAAGAAGCTTCACGAAAACGGCTGTGAGGTGCACGCAATCGCAGGCTTCCGTAACAAGGAGCTGGTAATTCTTGAAGATGAGTTCAAGGCAGCTTCCAACAAGCTTGTCCTTATGACAGATGACGGTTCTTACGGTACAGAGGGACGTGTTACCGATGCACTCAAGGAGCTTATTGAAAGCGGCGAGCAGTACGATGAAGTTATTGCAATCGGTCCGCTGATTATGATGAAATTTGTCTGCGCACTTACCAAGGAGTACGGCGTAAAAACTACTGTATCCATGAACCCGATTATGATTGACGGTACGGGAATGTGCGGCGGTTGTCGTCTTACTGTTGGCGGAGAAACTAAGTTCGCCTGTGTTGACGGTCCTGATTTTGACGGTCACCTCGTTGACTTTGACGAGGCAATGGAGCGTGCGGCAATGTACCGTGACTTCGAGCGTCACAAGCATGAGGAAACCTGCAATCTCTTCAAAAAGGAGAATTAATCATGGCAAATATGTCCCCAAAAAAGAATGAAATGCCTGCTCAGGCACCTGATATAAGAAACAAGAACTTCAAGGAAGTTGCCCTCGGTTACACAAAAGAAATGGCAATCGACGAGGCTAATCGTTGCCTTAACTGCAAGAACAAGCCTTGCGTAAGCGGCTGTCCGGTAAATATTGATATACCTGCTTTTATTCAGAAAGTCTGTGCAGAGGATTTTGATGGCGCATACGATATTATCAGCGCTTCAAGCTCACTTCCTGCTGTGTGCGGACGTGTCTGTCCTCAGGAAAGACAGTGCGAAAGCAAGTGTGTACGCGGTATCAAGGGTGAGCCTGTCGGTATCGGCAGACTTGAACGATTTGTTGCTGACTGGCACAATGAGCACAGCACAGCTGATGTTAAGAAGCCTGAGTCAAATGGTCACAAGGTTGCAATTATCGGTGCAGGCCCTGCAGGACTTACCTGTGCAGGTGACCTTGCAAAGATGGGTTATGAGGTAACTGTTTTCGAGGCGCTCCACCTTGCAGGCGGTGTGCTTGTGTATGGTATCCCCGAATTCCGTCTGCCTAAGGATATCGTGCAGAAAGAAATTGATGGTCTTAAAGCTCTTGGTGTAACAATCTGCACCAACACCGTAATAGGCAGAACGATTACTGTTGACGAGCTTTTTGAGCAGGGCTATGAAGCACTGTTTATCGGTTCTGGAGCAGGTCTGCCACGCTTTATGGGTATCAACGGCGAAAATCTCAAGGGTGTTTACTCCGCTAATGAATTCCTTACAAGAACAAACCTTATGAAAGCATATAAAGAGGACTCCGACACACCTATCCAGCACGCTAAGAATGTTGCTGTAGTAGGCGGCGGTAATGTTGCTATGGACGCTGCACGCTGCGCTAAACGACTTGGCGCGGAAAATGTGTACATAGTTTACCGCAGAGGCGAGGAGGAAATGCCTGCCCGTAAGGAAGAAGTTGAGCATGCCAAGGAAGAGGGTATTATCTTCAAGACTCTCAACAATCCTACTGAAATTCTTGGTGACGAGCACAAGTTTGTTACGGGAATGAAGTGCGTGGAAATGGAGCTTGGCGAGCCTGACGAAAGCGGCAGAAGAAGTCCCGTTGAAAAGGCTGATTCCGAGTTTGTGCTTGAAGTTGACAGCGTAATTATGGCAATCGGTACATCTCCTAATCCGCTTATCAGAAACACAACAAAGGGTCTTGAAACAAACCGCAGAGGCTGTTTTGTTGCTGACGAAAACGGAATGACTTCCCGTGAGGGCGTTTTCGCAGGTGGCGACGCTGTAACAGGTGCGGCTACAGTTATTCTTGCAATGGGCGCAGGAAAAACTGCGGCAAAGGCTATGGACGAATATATCAGGAACAAGTAGTTTTCAAAGGACAGCTTCAGCTGTCCTTTTTATTTTATTCCCCCTTGCCAAGTTAACAAATCTGTGATATAATGTTACAAAAGCAACCGACAGGAGGAATAATCATGTCTATTCACGAGTCAGGCGAGGACTACCTCGAAACCATACTTATTCTTCATAAAAATACGGGGTTCGTCCGTTCAATTGATATCGCAAATGAACTTGGTTATTCCAAGCCGAGTATCAGCCGCGCGGTTGGCATACTGAAAAATGACGGTTATATTACCGTTGAACCAAACGGACAGATTATCCTTACCGACAGCGGAAAGGCAAAGGCTGAACAGGTTTACGAGCGTCATCTTATGCTGAGAAAATTCCTGACGGATATACTCGGTGTTTCTTCTGATAATTCTGAGCAGGACGCCTGCCGTATGGAGCATATTCTTAGCAATGAAACCTATGAAAAGCTGAAATGCTTTGTTGAAAATTATAAGTAAATACACAATCAGGGTACAGAGGTAACTCAGTACCCTTGTTTTGTATAATATAGTCAAAAAATGCGTTGCATATTGTGTAGTGTCACGAAAATATTTCTGCGTGAAAAATTGGGTAAAAGTAAATTGTATTCATTATGAAACCGAAAATTACAGAAAGGGTTGATATTATGAAAAAAACAATTGCAAGAACAGCGGCAATAATTATGGCGGCAATGCTTGCAGGAACAACCTGTATTCCGATGACAATTTCGGCATACAAATCAACTTCCGCAACCTCAGACGCAAGTCAGGTCGAAATGAAGCAGGCGCTGACCATTGTAAAAAAGCGTATAGATATTCCTGAGGACGTTTCCGAGTTCGACTACAGCACGGGTGAGTCGTACGGTACACGTTCCTTTACCTTTACATGGACAACTCCAAAGGGTGCAAAGCAATACCGCAGAATTCGTGTTTCCATAACAGGCGGAATTATTACAAGCTATTCCGACAGCAAAAACAACTCCCAGTATTCCAGCAATCCTACTCTTGCAAAGCTTACCAACGAGCAGATTCTGAACAAGGCAAAGGGTTATATCAAACAGCTTAATCCAGGTATCGCTGACAGCGTAAAGCTTGAAATAGGTTCACTCGGTTTGTTCAATAATACAGCAAGCGTCCGTTTTAACCGTTATGAAAACGGTGTAGTTGTCAGCGGCAATGGCGGAAGCATTACTATTGATAAAAACACAGGTGCGCTCAGCAGCTTCAACGCAAGCTGGTGGGAAAACGCTGAATTTGCTGCCCCTGAGTCTGCTAAGTCGGAAAGGGATATTCAGGAAATTTATAAGGACATTTGTAATCTTACACCATATTACAAGATTTACAGTGACTACAAATACAATGAAAAGACAGGCAAGGGCGAATGGACACAGAAGGTCGGTCTTGTTTACGATTCGGATATGCACAGCGAAATCGACGCTTTCACTGGCAAGAAATCAACTATCTGGGAGGACATGAACAAGGCTGAGGGTACTCGTTATTACGGCGGATATGATGAGGCTGTGGCAGAGGATTGCGTTGAAGAAGAAACAGCTGCCCTTGAGGACGGCGGTGTTCAGTTTACTCCTGAGGAAATGGAAAAAATCAATCAGGATGAAAATCTTATCAAGACAGATGAAGCATTCAGACAGCTGAAAAATGATAAGTTTGTTGCGCTTACAGATGATTACGAACTGAAAAGCTATGACATATACTACGAAACAGATGAAAAGACCGATGAAGAAACCTTTTTCATTAATCTCAGATATGCTGTAAAGAAAAATCTGAGAGATAATTATAAGGGCTACACTAGTGTGAATGCCCGTATAAACGGCGAAACAGGCGAGGTTATTTATTTCAGTAAGTACGGAAACAACGGCAACTTGCTGAAGCTTGACGTTACAAAGGCAAATACCATTGCAAATGAAGCTGCAAAGACTTACTCCAAAAATATTTTCAGCGGCTATAAGGCAGACAGTGCAAACACTGCACCTGTTCATAGCTGGAAGAGCGGCAAGGAAACATACTACGAGGATACACGTTCATTCAAATTTAACCGCTATGTGAATAAAATTCAGGTCTGGGGCGACAGTATAAATGTAACAGTTGACTCAAATGGTGTTGTAACAAATTATTCTGTAAATCACACCGAGGATGTCACCTTCCCGAGTGCGGATATTCTTTCGGAATCTGAGGCGTTTGACAAGCTCTACACTCAGCAGGATTTCGATTACTACTATGACGGCTGGATTACACAGGACGGCAAGGTAAAGACCTACCTCATCTATAAAATGGATAACTTCTACCTCAATGCAAAGACAGGTAAGCTCTGCAACTGGAACGGCAGTGAAAAAACAACCTATGTTTCCGCAAGAGATGTGAAATACTCCGATATCAGGGGTATCAAGCAGGAGGAAGCAATTCTTGCACTGCAGAAGTACGGTATTGTGCTTACGACAGACAGCAGGTTCAAGCCGAATGAGCTTATTTCTGAGCAGGAGTTTATGAGCCTTATGACCAACGTTCTCGGCGGATATGTTGCTGTTGAGGTTGAAGACGTTGAGGATGGTGCAGCTGATAACAAGAAGCTTGAAGCCGAAAAGAAGGATAAGGCTGAAACGACAATGCGTGAAGCGGCAGTAATGTTCGGTAAGATTTATCTTCCTGCCGATATTGCAAAAATGAAAATCTTCAAGTCGCCATTCAGTGACATAAAGGATACCGATGATGATGCAGGTTATCTTGCGGTTGCTTACGAAAAGGGATTTGTGTCAGGCAAAAACGGAAAGCTCGGCGGAAATACAAATGTGACCCGTGCCGAAGCTGTACAGATTATGTATGATTACCTGAAAAAGCTTTCCAAATAAAATAATAAGGGTACCGATTCAAGTCGGTACCCTTTGATATTTATTAATCAGTGAAAACCTGCACCCAGTAATAGCCGTAACCACCCGATGATTTTACAAGAGCAACGCCTATTTTCTTAGCGTTTGAGCTGGTTATATTTCCGTAATGTCCTGGAGAGCTTACCCAGCCGTGAGTAGGGTCATACATAACAGTTTTGGCGTCCTTATGACCTGCGGCAATGTTTTCGGCTTTCCAGCCGCTTATAATTCCGAGTTCATCAAATGCAGTGAAGCATGATGTTCCGTCAGGACGTGTGTGTGAAAAATACGAAACAATTTCCTTTGCACGAAGCTGAGCAAGTTCGTTCAAAGTTTCGTCCATTACAAGTGCAGGAAGACCCTGCTTTGCACGCTCAGCATTTACATACTCAACAACCTTTTCAGCTTCTGATAGTGAGCTTTCGGGAATGTCTTCTTCATCAAAGGTAATGGTTTCTTCGAATACCGTAACGTTTCCGCCGTTTCCGACCTTAACAGTAATTGTTTCAAGGGTGGATTTGGAGTAACCCTTTGCGTAAACCTTGATTTTTGCAGTTCCGCTTTTCTTTCCCTTTACCGTAAGCTTAAGCTTGTTGCCGTCCCATTTTGCGGAAGTAACTGAGCAGACCTTGGAATTGCTGTTGCTGTAAACAATTGATTTAGAGCCGTTTACCGAAACAGAAACGGTCTTTTTTGCACCCTCACTTATGGTGATTTTATCGGCACTTGCAGAAATAAAGGATTTCTTTACAGTAATTTTGCACTTGAGGGTTCTGCCGTCTGTTTTGGCGTATATGTAAGTGCTGCCCGTACCAACGCCCACGATTTTCGCAGAGGTTTTCGTCTTGGACTTGATTTTTGCAACCGATTTGTCAGCAGTTGACCATGTTACCTTGTCAGCATTGCTGACCTTGAGTGTAATGGAGTAGCCGATTGGAAGATTTACCTTTGTCTTGTTAAGCTTCGGAGCAGCCGCCGAAGTAGGTATAACACAAAGCGTGCAAACGATTATCACCGCAATAAGAACGCTTAAAAGCTTTTTCATTATAATTCCCCCTAAGGTTTTATTATAAGAATTATACACAAAATCCTCCCGATTGTCAATTGGATTTATGTGCTTTATACACATTTTGTAACTATTGACTGAAAATATGGTTTTGTGTTATACTATTTCAAAAGAAGTGAAATATCGGAAAGGAGCGTATTTTTCCTATCGGAAAAATAGTTGTAAAATGAAAGCAAGAATAATTCCCACCATACCCGAAACAGTATTGCATTACAATATAGGCACAAAAAAGCTGCTTCTGGAGCAGACAGCGGCTTCACTCAATATGAAGTGCACCGAAATCCCACTTGACAAGGCAGGGGAAAGCATAGGCTTCCTTGCAGGATACAATGGCTTCATGTCCAATGGTACGGCAGTTACAGCAGAGGGCGAGTGCCTGATTTTTTCGGGAATAGACAGCAAGCGCCTTGATATGCTTCTGAAAGCAATGAGAATGGCTGGGCTGAATATTCCGCTGAAAGCGATTGTTACCGCAACAAATCAGAACAAAAGCGTGGAGTGGCTTTTAGAGGAGCTTAAAAAGGAACACGAGGCAATGACAAGGAGAAACGGACAATAAGGAGGACATAAAATGAAAAAGCTTTTATCGGTAATTTCAGCAATGGCGGTTATGCTTGCTATGGGCGGCTGTGAGAGCAAAGAGGCTGAGCAGGTCAGTGAAACGGTTGCGGAAACAGTGCAGAGCGAAAAGCTGACTTTTGAGGATGTCAATGTTATTGAAATAAACGGCAGAAGTGTTTCACTTCCATTCAAGGTTGAGGAACTGGGCGAGGGATATTCGATTGTAGAAGTTCAGGGATATAATGAGAGAGTTCCTGCTATATACTATAATAATCAATGTCTTGCTGTAATTGAAAATTACAATGGAAATGATATAACATCTTTAACATTTACTTCTGATTCATTTGAACATAATAGTGTAGAAATCTGTAACCTGTCTTCAAGTGATAATTTTCAGAAAATAATTGATACTGTCGGTGAACCAAGCAGGCAAAAAGAATTGGCATTGATTTATGAATTTGATAATGGTGAACTTTATTTTGGCTCTGAAGATGGTTCATCAGGCTTCAACTATGTAGAAATTGAACTTTATGATAATTCAGAACAGTAATAGAAAGCAGGCATAAAAATGAACATACAAATCTTCGGAAAATCAAAGTGCTTCGATACCAAAAAGGCGGAGCGTTACTTCAAGGAGCGTGGAGTGAAATTCCAGTCGGTGGACATTCTCTCCAAGGGCCTCAGCAAGGGTGAGCTTGACAGCGTTTGCAAGGCTGTGGGCGGACTTGAAAAGCTTATTGACGAAAACAGCAAGGACTACTGCAACATCAAGTATCTTCTTGATGACGCAAAGGCGGATAAGCTTGCGGAGTGCCCCAAGCTGTACAAGACACCTATCGTCCGCAACGGTAAGCAGGCAACGGTCGGGTACTGTCCAGACGTGTGGAAAACGTGGGAATGAAAATACAGGCGGCAGGAAATTTTTCCTTGCCGCCTTATCTGTTTTCGGAAATGTGGAAAATCCGCCTCCGAAAAACGGAAGCGGATTTGAAATTGCATGCTGTTAAAATAACTCGTTATTTTTTCATGTACTCCAGATTTTTTGCAATCAGTTCGCATCTCTGCTTTACACAGTCAACGGAGCGGAGAGGGTCAGATGGTGTGTTGAAGGTGTAGTCCATAAGCTTGTCAAGTGTTGTGGAAGCAACGTGGAGTCTTGTATCGGAGGATGCATAGTAAATGTACACCTCACCGTTGTCACGAACGATTGCACCGTTTGTAAATGCAACGTTAGAAACGTCACCCACACGCTCGTAGCCATGAGGAGCAATGAAAAATCCCGATGGAGAAGCGATAAGCTTTGATGGGTCGTTAAGGTCGGTTGCAAAAACATAGATAACGTATCTAAGACCTGCAGCAGTGTTTCTTACACCGTGAGCAATGTGAATCCAACCCTTTTCTGTCTTGATAGGAACAGCACCTGCGCCGTTCTTTACTTCGGTGATCGTGTGGTAAATTCTTGGTGAGATAACAACTTCTTCTGTGCAGATAACAGGGTTGTTGATATCCTCAACAAGTCCGAAGCAAACGCCTCCGCCTGAGCCTGTCTGAATGAAATCGTCCTGAGGACGTGTATAGAAAGCATACTTGCCGTCAACGAATTCAGGGTGGAGCACGACGTTTCTCTGCTGAGGGGATTTTGATTTCAGGTTAGGAAGTCTTTCCCATGTCTTCAGGTCCTTTGTACGGACAATACCTGCCTGTGCAACAGCGGCAGAAAGGTCATTTGAGGAAGTATCCTTGCTTTCGGAGCAGAATACACCGTAAATCCAGCCGTCAGCGTGCTTTGTCAGACGCATATCGTATACGTTTGTTTCTTCCGGACATGTGTCAGGAAGCTGAACAGGGAAGTCCCAGAAACGGAAGCCGTCAACAGGGCTTTCACTTTCTGCAACAGCAAAGAATGACTTTCTGTCATTGCCCTCAACTCGTGCAACAAGATAGAATTTGCCGTTGAGTTCAATTGCACCGGAATTAAGTACAGCATTGATGCCGAGTCTTTCCATAAAGTACGGATTGGTTTCAGGATTCATATCGTATTTCCAGATGTAAGGTGCGTGAAGCGCAGTAAGTACAGGGTATTTCCAGCAGTCGTAAATGCCGTTGTAGCGTCCTGACTTGACGTTGCGGCGGTTGATAAGTGCCTCATAATCGGCAATAATTTTTGCCGAGTTTTTTTCAAATTCAGTCATAAAAAGCTCCTCTCGCCTTGAATATTGAAAATATTATACAACATCTTCATAAAAATTTCAATAGAAAACGGTGTCAATATCGTTGACTTTTTGGTAAATTTGTAGTATTATATAAATAATTGCAAAGTATCTGAAACTTTTTTAGCAAAGGAATGATATCAATGAAAAAAATATTCACTTTAATACTTGCTCTTGCCATGGTGTTTACCTGTCTTACAGCCTGCGGCAAGGAGGAAGAAACCGTTGATGAAAACGTTTATGCAGGTATTCTTACCAAGGTGAAGCTCGGTATGCCGCTGACAAAAATCGTTTCTCTCCAGCCTGACGGTGTTGAACTTTACTATGAGGACGATGTTACAATCTGGAGTATAAATACCGATACGGAGCTCATGGAAATCCGTGACCTTGTTCCTGCTGAGGATGCTTATTTCTATGCAGATGACTCTATTATCACTTATAATTTCCGTACAGTAAAGGGTGACGAGGAGATTTATCTTGACGGATACATGACGGAAATTACCTGCCTGCTTGACCGTGAAACTGCAACGAAATATTTTGAAAGCAAGACCGCTGAGCTTGCAAAGAAGCACGGTGCTGAACCTGTTGGTGCTATGACAGGTACAGAAGGAATGGATATGGAGCTGACATACACACAGAAGTATGACTGCCCGTCCTATAATATTGTGTTTAAGATGGTTGAAACCTTTGACACGGTAAATGGTGTTGATGGTTATTATGGTACATATTTTGCAATCGAAATCATTGAAAAGGCTGTTAAGACAGAGGTTGCAATTGATGGAACAACTGCAACTGAAGAAAAATAAAAAGGAGAATGATGATTATGAACAATATGCCCGTTGTAAAGCTTGGTATCTGCGCTGTAAGCCGTGACTGTTTCCCTATGGAGCTTTCCGAAAGACGTCGTGCGGCGGTTGTAAAGGCTTGTAATGAAAAGAAAATCGAAATCTATGAATGTCCTGTAACTGTTGAAAATGAAAAGCATATGCTTGCAGCTATAGAGGATATGAAAAAGGCAGGAGTTAATGCTCTTGTTATGTATCTCGGCAACTTCGGACCTGAAACATCCGAAACACTTCTCGCTAAACAGTTCGGTGTACCCGTTATGTTTGTTGCAGCTGCTGAAGAATCTTCCGATACACTTATCGACGGCAGAGGCGACGCTTACTGCGGTATGCTCAACGCAAGCTACAATCTTGGTCTGAGAAACGTAAAGGCTTACATACCTGAATATCCTGTTGGTACAGCTTCCGAAACAGCAGATATGATTGCTGAATTCGTGCCAATCGCAAGAACGCTTCTCGGACTTGCAAACCTCAAGATTATCACATTCGGTCCACGTCCACAGGACTTCCTCGCTTGTAATGCTCCTATTGCGCAGCTTTACAACATCGGCGTTGAAATTGAAGAAAACTCCGAGCTGGACCTTTTTGCAGCATACAATGCACACGCAAATGACAGCCGTATCCCTGCAATAATCGCAGATATGGAAGCTGAACTGGGCGACGGCAACAAGATGGCAGGTATCCTCCCTAAACTTGCACAGTACGAAGCAACACTTCTCGACTGGGCTGAGGAACACAAGGGCAGCCGTGAGTACGTTGTTTTCGCAAACAAGTGCTGGCCTGCATTCCAGACACAGTTCGGTTTCGTGCCTTGCTACGTAAACAGCCGTATGAACGCAAAGGGTATCCCTGTTGCGTGTGAGGTTGACATTTACGGCGCACTCAGCGAATTCATCGGTCAGTGCGTTTCCGACGACGTTGTAACACTCCTCGATATCAACAACAGCGTTCCTGCTGATATGTATGTTAACGACATTCAGGGCAAGTTTGATTACAAGCATACCGATACATTCATGGGCTTCCATTGCGGTAACACAGCCGCTTGCAAGCTTTCCACACGCACAATGAAGTACCAGCTCATTATGCACAGAGGTCTTGAGCCTGATAAGGAGCCTGATATCACAAGAGGTACACTTGAGGGCGATATCGCACCTTCCAAGATTACATTCTTCCGCCTCCAGAGCACAGCTGACGCAAAGCTCCGTGCTTACGTTGCAGAGGGCGAGGTTCTTCCTGTTGCAACAAAGAGCTTTGGCGGTATCGGTGTATTCGCAATTAAGGAAATGGGACGCTTCTATCGTCACGTTCTCATCGAGGGCAGATACCCACACCACGGCGCAGTAACATTTGCTCACAACGGTAAGGCGCTGTTCAGCGTGTTCCGTTATCTTGGTGTAGAGGAAATCGGCTTCAATCAGCCACAGGGTATGCTGTACAAAACGGAGAACCCGTTTACTGAAAATCCATTTGCGTAAAAATCTGGTGCAGGGAGCGTGAGTTCCCTGCATTTTTTATTGACAAAGAAGAGGGGTTATGATAATATGATACTATGTTAAATTTCAGCAATATATTGGAGGCATATAAATGACTTTTAAAAAATTAACAGCATTGCTTATGACAGCGTTATTATTAACAGCTTGCTCTGACACAAATGAAAATGTTGAGGTAACAGAGAGTGCTGAAACAGCCGTTATTACCGAAGTTCAGACAACAACTGTAACGGAAGAAACAACAACCGCTTCTGAAACGGAAACATCTGCCGAGCAGGAAACAGACAAAATTTACGGTGCGTGGTACTGTGAAAATAAAACATTATACATAATTGATGAAAGCGGTCTTTGCGGTTGGTACAAAAATCATAATAATCTTGCAAATAATTACTATGCAGGTGACAGAGTAGAAATACTTAATGGTTGGGAAGCTTTTGACGAATTAGGTATAACAGCAGAAGAAAGTGCCATGGGTGATTTTTACAGTGATCCTGAAAAGATATATTCCGTAAAGCTTTATTTTAATTATCTTATCTCCAATGGTGTTGTAAAGAATGACCGTGTAAGTGAGGATTACTATAAATGGTATATGATGAAGCTTGTTGATGATGATAATTTAGTATGTGTTGATTTGGATGAATTTGCACAATTTGAGCTTACAAGAGTAGATATGCCTGAACTTCCACCAAGGGTAGACCAGTCCAAAGAATTAGTAATTAATAAGGACTGTCTTACCGCTATCGCCAAAAATGTCTCCACCCAGGCACAGCATTATCTTACCAGCTGCTCAATATCCGGATTTGAAATAGCTGAACAAGGTGTTGTTACAGAGAAAGATATTCCTGAAAAATATGATGATATCGAAGCATTTGAAGATGATGCTTCACATTCAAATATTGCAGGATATGTAAAAAGAACAACGGATTTAAACTATGGGGATTTCTCGTTTGAAATACACTATAAGGAAAATTATACTGTAGAGTATGTTAAAGTATCTATAAATGGAGAATATGGTGAATGCGTAGGTTTGTTTGCTTGACAAACCGTCTGCAATGTGATATATTTAATGTATGTAATTAAAAACAAATGAATTTCAACAGCGTTGAAGTGAAGAAGTACCCGCACAATTCCGATAAAGAGAGCCTTTGGACGGTGCAAAAAGGTGACGAACTGCGGCGAATACATCACGGAGCTTGTTCCCTGAACAAATCTGCGGATAGTAGGGGTGCACGGGTACGCCCGTTAAAGCGTTTCGAGGTCAAAAGC
>JAZUSM010000055.1:0-27744 GCA_045606725.1 Oscillospiraceae bacterium
TAGTCCTTGGATGGAAGGTTATCCCGAGGAAGGTTTCAACTTCTATGTTCCACCGTCTATCGTCGCAAACTCACTCGAAGATGATTGGGTATGCAGGGACAGAGAGGTAGGATTTGATTACCCAAATTCTGAATGGAGTTATTTCAAAGGGCTTATCTGCGTTTTCTCAAATTGTACTGACAAGGTGCAAACTGCTGAAACTGCACAGCTATTCAGAATTTATGACGGAGAAATACCCATATTATTCCGAAACGGCACAGATACTCTTGAAGTGAATTTTGAAGTTCAACCACAGCACAAAACTGATTTTCTTATTACTCACGATATGCTTGATTACAGCACACTTGAATCAGGTATATATAAGGTTGTGTTTACCTGCGGAGATGAAAAACTTGAACAGCGTTTTTCCGTAAGCGGAAGTTCAACACCCGATTTTCTTACTGATGAACAGCTGGACATCTATACAAAGGCTTTTGAAATTACAGACGAATATTTCGGTTGTTCAACATATTTATCCGAAGAAATGATAGCAAACACTACAACCGAAGAATTTCTTGCAAAAATTTGTGAAGGCTACACCTATAACTACGCTGTGGAAAAATGCACAGGTAAATATCTTGACGAAAATGGCAATCTTAAACCTACCGCAAGTGACCGCGGCGGAGATATTTCATATTTTGGCAGGTTCTTCCTCCCCGTTTATTTAAGCGAAAACGAAGTGCTGTTTCAGAACATTGTCACCCACGCACACGAGGATAATCCCTATTTTATATGGTTTGAAACCCTTAACTACCGAATGGTAAAAACCAATGACGGCTGGAGATTTGACATTTTTCAGCTTTGGTAAATATATAAGTAAAACTCCGAAAGGACGTGCAAAAAATGAAAAACGTACTGATAATAAACGGCCCAAACCTCAACCTTTTAGGCGAGCGTGAGCCGGGAACATACGGCTCCGACACATACGACAGCATCTGCGCTGAAATCAGGGCTAAGGCTTCTGAGCTTGGCTTTGACGATTGCGAGTGCTTCCAGTCCAACCACGAGGGCGAAATCATTGACAAGCTTCATGCGGCACGTCTTGACAAGTGCGGCGTAATTCTCAACGCAGGTGCATACACACATTACAGCTATGCAATCCGTGACGCTATTTCTGCGATAAAAATTCCTGTAATCGAGGTGCACATTTCCAACATCTGTGCCCGTGAGGAATTCCGCCACAATTCCGTTATCGCTCCCGTTTGCTCGGGAAGTCTTTTCGGTTTCGGCAAGGATGGTTATCTCCTTGCGCTTCAGGCGCTTGCTTACAAAACCCAAAACTAATCGGAGGACTCCTATGAACTTTTCCTACTGCCCACAGTGCGGCGAAAAGCTTTTCCCAAAAGTCTGCGGCGACGAGGGTGCAATCCCCTACTGCGGCAGCTGCAAAAGACCTTTCTTCCCCTTTTCCTACGCTTGCGTAATATGCCTCTGCGTTAGCGAGGACAACAAGGAAATTGCTCTCATCCAGCAGGACTACGTTTCCAACAATTACATCAACGTTGCAGGCTACATCAAGCAGGGCGAAACTCCCGAGTCAACCGTTGTACGTGAGGTCAAGGAGGAAATCGGGCTGGACGTTGTTTCCTACAAATACATCGGAAGCTACTACTACGAGAAAAAGGATAACCTTATGCTCGGCTATATATGCAAGGTCAAGAAGGACGAATTTGCCTTATCCGTTGAGGTTGACAAGGCGGAATGGTTTCCTCTCAAATACGCACAGCAGATTTTACGTTATGACAGCATCGGCTGGAATTTGCTGAATGATTATCTGCACGGCATCTACTTAGAAGAAAACGGTGAAAACAATGTTTAAAAATGAGCTTATTTCAGCGGCAGCTGCACAGCTTGCTCTCGATTACTGCTGCAACCCTGAGGATTTTGTCCGCAAGGGCAACAAGGCTACTCTTGCACGCATAACCGAGGGACGAAGAATATTCCGTGCCGAGCCTGATTTTTTCAAGGCGGCAACTATGGGCAACGGTACTGTTATAAGCGCCGCAAGCGAAATGCTGGACTTTGCAAACGATTTGCTGAGCAAATACAGCGGGGCTGAGATTTTCGAGCAGACGAAAATCTGGAAAATCAACGCACAGCTTGCGAAGTACAACAAGGCAATTGCTTTCAACAGCATTTTTTTCCTGCCCGTTACACCGTACAAATATATTCCCAGCAATAAATTCAAACTGAGATTTTACGAAAAGCCTGAAATCATTTCCGAGCTTTACCACGCCAAAGGCTTCAGCAATGCACTTATGTATGACTCAACAAAGCCCCGCCACGACGTGCTTGCAGTATGCGCACTCAACGGCGGACAGATTGTTGGCATGGCAGGTGCAAGCAACGACAGCGAGCGTTTCTGGCAGATTGGTATTGACGTGCTCCCCGAATACCGCGGGATAGGCATTGCCACCGAGCTTGTTTCTGCACTTACTCAGGCGGTTTTCATGCACGGCGCAATTCCCTATTACAGCACATGGAGCGGCAACATTGCTTCTCAGAATACTGCCCGAAAGGCAGGATATTACCCCGTATGGACGGAAATGAACGCTTTCAGCATCGAATAAATAAAATTTTTGTGAAAACCCTTGCAAGTTGGGGAAATAATGGTATAATAATAGTATTGTTTTATTTTACAGGAGGATTTTTCAATGAATTCAGCACTTTTAAACGTAATGCTTGCAGCAACAGCAAATACAGCTGCAACAGGTGATGCAGTATCCCCTGAGGCAGCAGCTCCAAGTATGATTTTGTCACTTCTCATCACAGTTGTTCCTTTCGTACTCATTTTTTATTTTATGATACTCCGTCCTCAGAAGAAGAAGGAAAAGGAAGCTAAGCAGCTCCGTGACAATCTCCAGATTGGCGATGAAGTTACAACAATCGGCGGTATCACAGGTATTGTTGTCCGTAAGACAGAAGATACCGTTGTTATCGAAACAGGCGGCGACCGCAGCAAGATTCGTGTTAAGCTCTGGGCTATTTCCGAAAATGCTACAATCCACGATATGCCTGAAGAAGAAATCAGCAAAAAGTAAATAACAGCAAAAGCCATTTTTGAAGCAATATCAAAAATGGCTTTTATTTTACTGCAAACAATTAAGGGTACTGAAAACTCAGTACCCTTGATTTGTTTATGTACCAAACGGAAGAATTAGTATGCTACACCCTGCCACTTCATAGCGTCAGCAATCTTTACGAAACCAGCGATGTTAGCGCCCATGATGAGGTTGCCCTTGTCGCCGTACTTTTCAGCTGTGTCGTAAGCAGCGTTGAAGATGTTCTTCATGATGCCCTTGAGCTTTTCGTCAACTTCTTCAGCTGTCCAGGAGTATCTCATGGAGTTCTGGCACATTTCAAGAGCGGAAACTGCTACACCGCCAGCGTTAACAGCCTTGGAAGGACCAACAACTACGCCGTTCTGTACGAGGTATTCAACAGCCTCAGCAGTTGTAGGCATATTGGAAACTTCGATGTAGAACTTTGTGCCGTTAGCAACAATCTTCTTAGCGTCTTCAATGCCAACTTCGTTCTGAGTTGCGCAAGGCATAACAACGTCAACCTTAACGCCCCATGGCTTTTCACCAGCGAAGAACTTAGCACCGAACTTGTCAGCGTAATCCTGAACCTTATCTCTGCCGGAAGCACGCATTTCGAGCATGTAAGCAGCCTTTTCAGCTGTGATGCCGTTTTCATCGTAAACGTATCCGTCAGGACCGGAAATTGTAAGAACCTTACCGCCGAGCTCGTTGATCTTGAGAACCGCACCCCAAGCTACGTTACCGAAGCCGGAAACTGCAAATGTCTTGCCCTTGATATCTTCGCCCCACTTCTTGAGTGTTTCATCACAGAAGTAAACAGCGCCGTAACCTGTAGCTTCAGGACGGATAAGGCTACCACCGTAAGAAATGCTCTTACCTGTGAGAACGCCGTTTTCGAAGTTGTTGCAGATTCTCTTGTACTGACCGTAGAGGTAGCCGATTTCTCTTGCACCAACACCGATATCACCAGCAGGAACGTCAACGCTTGCGCCGATGTGACGATAGAGTTCAGTCATGAAGCTCTGGCAGAAACGCATGATTTCTCCGTCGGAACGGCCTCTTGGGTCGAAGTCGGAGCCGCCCTTACCGCCGCCGATTGGAAGGCCTGTAAGGCTGTTCTTGAAGCACTGTTCAAAACCGAGGAACTTGATGATGCTTGCGTTTACGGATGGGTGGAAACGAAGGCCGCCCTTGTAAGGACCGATTGCAGAGTTGAACTGACATCTGTAACCGCGGTTAACCTGAATGTTGCCGTTGTCGTCAACCCAGGAAACTCTGAAGGAGATGAAACGTTCAGGCTCAACGATTCTGTCGATGATGCCGTTTGTTTCGAAAGACTTATCCTGTTCAACAACAGGTTCGAAAGATTCGAGAACTTCCTTTACAGCCTGAAGGAATTCTGGTTCGCCTGGGTTACGCTTTTCAACCTGAGCATAAACGCCAGCGAGGTACTCATTTTTAAATGCCATGGTAAAAATCCTCCCTATAAATTACATTTTAAGGCAGCATATGGTAAAAACAAAACACTACCCAACTTTACAATAACAGTATACTACATACAGATGAATTTTGCAAGAGTTTTTCAGAAAAAAATCCAAAATTTTTGAAAAAAAGTATATTTTGCCAAAAAGTCAAGGCAAAATGCAACTTTGAAAGTCAAATATTTCAAAATTAATATTTCAGGATGCTCACGCAGATTTTGTAATCGGGCATAAGCTGACCCACAACGGTGTAAAAATTCCTGCTGTGGTCGGGAAAAATAAAATGGGCATACTCGTGAATGAAAACGTATGCCGCACACATTTCGGGGTACAGCGCAAGACGGCTGTTCATCACGATTTTCCCCTTTGCGTAGTGACAGCTTCCCCAGCGCGATGTCATTTTCCGTATCTGCAATTCCGCCATCGGAACGTCGTATCCTTTGGCACGGAACATCTCACAGGTACGCTTATTAAGGGACTCAAACAGCTTCTTCGTTTCATCCGCATAGAATTTTTCCAACAATCTGCCAACACGTTCTGAACTTTTCGCCTGCACAACAATATCCTTATTATGTAAAAATACGGTTTCTTTTGGTAAAATATCTATACATAAAGTATAATAATCTCCAAAATAACTAAGAGTATCACCATTTTCGTATATTTCATCAGCTGTTGGCAGTTGCGGTTCGGCACTTTTTACTTTGTAGCGGTCAAGTGCATCAAGAATAAAATCCGACTTTTCGCGGATAAAATCCTCAATGTGTCCGATTGTGACACGGCTGTTTGCACTGACGTAAACGAACCCGTCGGGCTTGATACGCAGGTTCAAATTCTTCACACGCTTCCGTGTTAAAATCCATTTTATCTCCCTGCCGCTGCAGACAATCGTGCGGAAATCAGTCATGGAAAGCCTCGTCAATGGTTATCACAGGGAAGAGGCGTTCGTCCTCACGGCGGATACGTTCCTTCACAAGTTCGGTGATTTTATTTATCTCCGCAGGCTTATGGGTGCTGCTGATAACCATATCGAAAATGAGATTTATTCTGTTCTCTCCGTCAGTAATTCTGAAATCGTGGATTGTAGCTGTGGAGTCTGTTGCAACGACGCACTTATACACCATTTCCTTGAGTCCGTTTACGTACTCATTGTCAACAGCGATAGGGTCGGTGTGGATAACCGTCATGATACCAAGTTCATGGAGAATTTTTCTCTCGATTTCATCAATGACCTCGTGCACCTGAACAACGTCAGCATTGTCGGGGACTTCCGCGTGCACCGAAGCAAACACACGTCCCGGGCCGTAGTCATGCACGATAAGGTCGTGAGTGCCGACAATGATATCGTCGGAAAGTACCATTGTTGTGATTGCGTTGATTGTTTCACGGGACGGCGGCGTACCAAGAAGCAGGTCGATAGTGTCCTTGGCAAGGTTGAAACCGCTGTACATAATGATTACGGACACAATTACGCCGATAAAACCGTCAATCTGGAACGGCAGGAAATATCCGATAACCGTTGCAATAATTACTGCACTTGTGGAAATAACATCGTTGATGCTGTCCTGCGCGGTTGCTTTCATAACGGAGGAGTTGATTTTCTTTGCGATGTGGTTGTAGCAGAAGTACATCCAGAGTTTAACCAGTACAGATGCCGCAAGAATAATTGTCATCGGCACGCTGAAATTCATTTCCTCGGGATTGCGGATTTTATCAATGCCACCCTTGAAAAGTTCAAAGCCCACAAGCATAATGATAAATGAAACAATGAGAGAGGAAATATACTCAAATCTGCCGTGTCCGAATGGGTGTTCACGGTCGGGCAGGCGGTTTGCCATTTTTGCACCGATTATCGCCACAACACAGCTTCCCATATCCGACAGATTATTGAAGGCGTCGGAGGTAATTGCTATACTGTTCATAATCGTGCCGATAACAAGCTTCAGCACGAAAAGGAATACATTGCACACTGCACCGATTACTCCGCCGAGAATGGAATAATTCTGACGGACGGTTTTATCGGCTGTGTTTTCATTGTCCTTGACAAAGGTTTTCACAAGAAGTTTAATCATAAGGTCACTTCCACATATAATATTGCACCTGCCGAAACAGGTGCATATTGTATTAATTAAAATAGTTCACATAAATATATGCCGCCGCAGCAAGAATTATCACAGCAACAAGGAAAATCGGCAAAGCTTTCCCGCTTTTCTTCTTCGGCTTTTCTTCATCAAAGGCCGAAAATGTTTCCTTGAAGTCACGCTGCATTTCCTTGATATCCTGTTCAAGCATACGGATTTTCTGTTTATCCGTAAGCGGCTTGTCAGTTTTCTGTTTCGGCATAATTATCATTCCCGTCCTGATTTATTAGTCGGAATTTTTCTCAGCTTCCTCAAGTGCCTTTGCTGCCTTAATCATGATAGCACATTCAAGGCGCTTCTTCTGCATTTCGCAGGCAAGCTTATAGGAATTGAGGATACTGCCTGCATAGATAAAGTTGTTTGCGTTACAGCCGCCGCTGCAATAGAACTTAGCCCAGCACTTCTTACATTCTTCCTTGGTGTAGATGTGTGCCTTGGCAAAATCGTTCTTCATTTCCATATTGAAGCTGCCGTCGTTAAGGTTACCCATCTTGTATTCGTCATAACCAACGAACTGGTGGCAAGGGTAAATATCGCCCTCAGGAGTAATTGCAACATACTCGTTACCGCTTCCGCAGCCTCTCAGACGCTTGATTGCGCAAGGTCCCTGGTCAAGGTCGAGCATAAAGTGGAAGAAGTTGAAATGCTTGCCCTGCTTGTCATGTTCAAGAATGATATTTGCAAGCTTCTCATACTCTGAGAAAATTGCAGGCAGGTCACGCTCAGTAAGCGCGTAATCCATAGTTGGTTCAGCAACAACAGGTTCAACGGAAATCTGGTCGAAGCCCTCGTTGTAGAGGTGAACAACGTCCTCAGCAAAGTCGAGGTTGTACTTTGTAAATGTGCCGCGCACATAGTAATTCTCGTAATTTCTCTTTTCAGCAAGCTGCTTGTACTTGTCCATAATCTTATCGTAGCAGCCTGTTCCGTCAACACGCTTTCTTACGCGGTCGTTTACGCACTTTCTTCCGTCAACGGACATAACGACGTTGGACATTTCCTTATTGATAAAGTCCATTTTTTCCTCATCGAGAAGCATACCGTTTGTAGTGATAGTGAAACGGAAACGCTTGCCGTATTCGGCTTCCTTGCTTCTGCCGTACTCAACAAGCTGCTTTACAACGTCCCAGTTCATAAGCGGCTCGCCGCCGAAGAAATCAAGCTCAAGGTTTTCACGGTCGCCTGAATTTTCAAGCAGGAAATCCATAGCCTTCTTACCTGTTTCAAAGTCCATATGCATACGCTTGCCAAGGCCGTAATCGCCTGTTGAAGCGAAACAGTATTCACAACGGAGGTTGCAGTCCTGCTCAACAAGCAGACACATAGCCTTTACAGGTGCCGCAACGGAATACTTTGCGAAACGCTCGTAGTCGTCCTCAGAAAAGAGGATACCATCGTTGTAAAGCTCAACAACTTCCTTATAGCAGGACTTTATATCCTCAGGGTCATAGAAGCGTGAAAGCTTTTCCACAACCTTCTCAGGACATTCTTCAGCAAACGGAGGCTCAACATTGTCGAGAATATCGTATGTAAGCTCGTCCACAAGGTGAACGCCGCCGCTGTGCACGTCGAGAACAATATTGAGTCCGTTGAGTTTATACTTATGTATCATATTTTTCAATCCTTTTCATTGTGTATAGAAACATAGAAAAAATTCCCAACATGTATGGTATAATGTCGGGAGATTTCTTTGTTTTTTCAATAAAGCAAATAAGGGACATTACTGTCCCTTAATACCTCATTCCTCAGCGCGCAATTACTTTTCGCACTTCTGGTTAGCAACTGTGCAGGAAGTCTTGCAAGCAGACTGACAGGAAGCCTGGCACTTGCCGCAGCCGCCCTTAGCAGCAGTTTTCTTCAGGTTAGCCTTGTTGATTGTAAGAATGTGCTTCATGAGAAAACCTCCGATAAAAATAGATTACAAGTATTATACCACAATTTTCACAGCATTGCAATAGTCATTTTAACGAAATCTTTGGGGAGAATTTACACCAATTATACCACCCAGTATAGAACATATCAATATTATTAATATTTTGGTAAAAAATCCCCCGACGGAGAAGCTTCTGACGAAAATTATTCCGCCCAGAAAAGTTACTCCGAAAATTATTGCTCCGCAAAGGAGTCCTGTTTTCAAGCCGTTTCTTCTGCGTTTTTTCGCCGCAGTAAAGCTTGCTCCGAAGCAACCTGCACACAAAGCAACACTTGACATTACCGTAAAGGCGCCGTCACTCAGGTCGATGACCGTTCCGATTGCCGAAAAGGCAAGAAGCGTAAGGAACACTGCCCCCACGCAGGAAAGGACTGACTGCACAACAGCTGTTATACGTTCCTTGCGGAGCCGTTCCGCAGGAGTTTTGCGCATAGAAATTCCCCCGTTCCGAGTATTGCTAAATTATATTCGGAAAGGGGGAACATTATTCAGATGAAATCAACAATAGATTATTCACTTTTCAGCTTTGCTTCCTGCTCAGCCTGAATATCCGCATATGCCGAAAGCATAGGATACGGTGCGTCGGTAACCTTTTTAATATTTCTGTTGATGTAGTTGCAGGTAATTCTTACAACCACAGGTGAAAGAAGAAGCACACCGATAAGGTTAGGAATTGCCATAAGACCGTTAAGGGTATCGGCGATATCCCACGCAAGACTAAGGTCAAGTGTACAGCCGATTACGATAAACGGAATAAAGATTATCTTGTAAATTGTAATTGCTTTTGCGCCGAAAAGGTACTCCAGTGCCTTTGTTCCGTAGAACGACCAGCCAAGAACTGTCGAAAACGCAAACAACAGTATTGCAACGGCAAGAATCTTTCCTGCCGCCTTGCCGAAACGCAGACTGAAAGCGTATGTAACAATCGGCACACCGTTAACCTCTTCAATTTTAACCGAAGTAATAACAGGATTCCCGTTTTCGTCAGTCATGAGTGTTCCGTCGGCATTTTTCCCCTGAACACCCTGAACTGTCATAATGTTTGCAAAGGTAAAATCGTCCTCGTCCTTAGCTTCGGACTCATTGACAAGCTTTACAGCAAGTTCCTGACCGTAAACTGTTTTTACCTCGTACTCATAATATGTACCCTCAGCAGCATTTTCGTCAGCGACCTTGCATACAACCGTATAATTATCGTCGATAAGCTTTACCACACCGCCCTTTGTTTCAGAGGAAAGCTGGAAATACTGCACTTCAGTTGAAATGCTCTGCATAGCTTCATCAAAGGTCTTGGCCTGTGCAGGACTTGAAAGAATAACAAAAGCAGTAAGCGTGCACACAACGAGAGTATCAAAGAAAACCTCAAATATACCCCACATACCCTGAATAACAGGTTCCTTTACGTCGGAGGAGGAATGGACGATTACCGAAGAACCCAGACCTGACTCATTTGAGAAGATACCGCGCTTGAAGCCCATTGTTGCCGCACGCATGATTACGTAGCCGCCGATACCGCCTGCAACCGCATCAAAGCGGAAAGCATTGCTGAAAATGCTGGAGAAAACGTAAGGAATCTGCTTGTAGTTGGAAACGAAAATAATCAGACAACCGATTATGTAGAACAGCGCCATAAACGGTACAAGCTTTTCCGTAACGCTTGCGATACGCTTGATACCGCCGATTATGATAAGTCCTGCAATTACGGCAAGAACGATACCCGTAACAATTGCGGGAATGTTGAAGTTTGATTTCATTGCGCCGGAAATGGAGTTGACCTGAGTCATATTGCCGATACCGAATGACGCAAGGACACAGAATATTGAAAACAGCACAGAAAGAGGCTTTGCAATTTTTCCTATGCCATTTCTGTTTTTCAGACCTTCCTCAATGTAGTACATTGCACCGCCTGACCACTCGCCTGCGGAATTTTTCTTTCGGTAATAGATGCCCAGCACCTTTTCCGAAAAGTTTGTCATCATACCGAAGAAAGCGGAAATCCACATCCAGAACACTGCACCGGGTCCGCCGATTACGATTGCCGTAGCAACGCCTGCAATGTTACCCGTTCCTATTGTTGCCGCAAGCGCTGTTGCAAGCGCCTGAAACTGTGAAATAGCTTTTTTATCCTTGGTTTTGGTTACAGATTTTTTCTTGAAAATGGCAAACAGAGTTTCTCCGAACCAGTATTTGATTTTTGTTACCTGAAAAAATCCTGTTCGGATTGTCATGAAAATTCCTGTTGAAATAATCAGAATAAGCATGGGTATTCCCCACACAAAGCCGTTGACAGCATCATTGACTGACTCAACTGCATTTATAATTTTATCCATCAATGCGACCACGCAGAAGCGTGTGTCCTCCTCTCCCCTTGTAAAAATATAGTACACATTGATAATTATATCACAATCTATCTGAGAAAAAATGTATATTTTATAAATATGTCGTAATAAAAAAATAAAAGCGGAAACACCTCTGTTTGTTGTTTCCGCCGAAAGACTTATTCTTCAAAATCAAGGTCATACAAATCCAGCACCGCATTAATCTCGCTGTAGCTGTAGCCCTGCCGCAGAAGCGCATTTTTCACCTTCTGCACGCCCTTTTCGCTTGTAAGGTAACGCTCGTATTTTCTTTCCACAAGCTGTTCAAGCCTTGCAAAAGCTTCCTCCTCGTCGGAGTAGGCTTCAACAACCTCCGCAATTATATTATCGGAAATTCCTCTCCTGCGAAGCTCCATTTTTGCCTTGAACATTCCAACCCGCTTAACCTCAAAAAGCTCTCTTGCACGAAGCTCTGCATAGCGTCTGTCATCAATAAGCCGCATTTCCGCAAGGTACCTGCAGACTTTCATGCAGATATCCTCAGAGTAGTTCGCCTCCAGCTTTTCGTATAACTCCTTGAAGCTGTAGTCCCTGCCGTCAAGCAGGTAAAGCGCACGCTCCCTTGCCTTGCGGTATTCGTTTGCCTCAGCAATTTCCTCAACCGCTTCCTCGGGAATATTCATTCCCTCTTTCAGATTGTACTCCGAAAGAATGGAGGTGTGTATGTAAAGCCTTGAATTATTGTCAAAGACAACACACATCGTGCTGCCCTTGAACCTGGATATTTCAGTAACAAGCATAATTATTTAACTGGTGTGAATTCTTCGAAATCATCGTCAGCGTCAATAATTACATTGACCGGAGCTTTTTTCGGAGCGGCCTTCGGAACAGGCTTGTCAGCCTTTGCGTCGGCAATAACCTCCGCAGCTGCCTCAGACGCTGCCTGAACAGCGGCTTCCTTTTTGCCCTTTTGGGAAATCATAACAAGCTCGTCAGTCTTCTGCTTGATTTTTTCTTCAATTTCCTTAGCCTTGTCAGGATTGCTCCTGAGCCATTCCTTGGTGTTGTCACGTCCCTGACCGATTTTATCGCCCTCGTAGGAGAACCACGCACCGCTCTTATGGATAATATCGAGGTCAACTGCAAGGTCAACAACCTCACCTTCACGGGAGATACCCTTGCCGAAGAACAGGTCGAATTCACACTCCTTGAACGGAGGGGAAACCTTGTTCTTTACAACCTTACACTTTGTACGGTTACCGATAACCTCGCCGCCGTTCTTGATAGCCTCGCCCTTACGCACCTCGATACGGACGGAACTGTAGAATTTCAATGCACGTCCGCCTGGAGTAGTTTCTGGGTTACCATATATAACACCGATTTTTTCACGCACCTGATTGATGAAGATTGCAACACAGTTTGACTTGGAAATTACAGAAGTAAGCTTTCTCATTGCCTGGGACATAAGACGTGCAAGCTGACCAACATGTGTATCGCCCATTTCGCCGTCAATTTCAGCCTTTGTAACCATTGCCGCAACTGAGTCGAGGACGATAACATCCAGCGCACCCGAACGCACAAGTGCTTCGGCAATTTCGAGAGCCTGCTCACCGCTGTCAGGCTGTGAAACAAGCATGTTATCAATATCAACGCCCAGTGCTCTTGCGTAAACAGGGTCGAGTGCGTGCTCAACGTCAACGAAAGCAACTTCACCGCCAAGCTTCTGAGCCTCGGCAACAATCTGGAGCGCAACGGTTGTCTTACCTGAGCTTTCAGGACCGTAGATTTCAACGATACGTCCTCTCGGAACGCCGCCGATACCCAACGCCATGTCGAGAGTCATTGAACCTGTAGGGATAGCGTCAACATTATAATCAGCAGACTGACCCAGCTTCATTACTGCTCCTTTGCCGTACTGCTTTTCGATATGCTGAATAGCGGCTTCAAGGGCACGCTTTTTTTCCTCGGAGCTTGTAAGCTTTACAACAGACTCCTTGCCGCCTGCCGCTTTCTTCTTTGCATCAGCCATAATTTACCTCCAAAATAAAAATCGAACATTTTTTCTTATTTTAGCATTTTTTCCTGATTTCGTCAATAGGTTTGCAGAAATTTATTTGTACAAAACAAAAAGGGTATCGGAAAATTTCCGATACCCTTAAAATAAATCTTAGCTTGCGAGCGGATAACAGCCAAGCTGTGCGCCGTTTTCTGAAAGCCATTCAATGTCAGATTCACTGTACTGCCAAGGATATTCAATTGGCTGGTCAGACCAGATTGCGTAGTATACCACGTAATCAAATGGGTCTATAGCTACATAATAATAGCCCTCAAAATCACTTCCGAGATAATCAGCAACGTTAAGCTCATAACCTGTGGAAGTAACTGCTGTGTTGTTGAATTCGAAATCTTCAAACTTTTCGCCTGCTACTGCCATTTCTGTAAGAGCAACGGAGAAAGCTGTGTAAACTGTCTTTGCATTTGCGTTTGCAGCAGCAAACTTTGACTCATCAACATAGTCTGTCATTGAACCGCCGAGAGTTGTTGCCATCTGGTCGTCGCCCATAAGTGCACCGAAGTCATTGCCGATTGCTTCAATATCTGCCATGAGGTCTTCCTCTGTAAGTGTGAAGAATCCCTTTGCTGTCTTGTCAACGTATTCGCCGCCCTGCTTGATGTAGCACTTGATGTTGAGGTTTTCAACGTTGCCCTCGATTTCTTCTGTCGCCATAGCATATGTAATCTTATCAACAGTTGCTTCAATGGAAGAACCTGTTGTCTTGAATGTACCGTTTGCAGTTGCTTTTGCTTCAATTACAGGAACATTTGCGGAAATTGTGTAGTTTTCGCCGTCCTTCTTGAAGTTGAGAACAACAACTTCCATTGTCATACCCTGCATAGCAGCGTTGATTTTAACTTCTGTTTCGTTTTCGCTCTTTCTTTCGGAAATGATATCAACAACGATTGTTTCGCCGCCTGCTTCGATTGTCATTTCAACAGTCATCTTATCGGATGCAGCAGGGTCTGCGCCGTAGGAAACAACGATATCAGCCTTTACATTCTGGCTTTCTTCTTCTGCTGTAACAGCCATGTCAAGCTTGCAGTCCATCTGCATAAGGCAGTGTGTCTTGCTGTTTACATAGTAAACAAGAGTCATATCAAACTTGCTGATGCTGTCAAAAACAGCATTGAACTCTGCTGTCATTTCTTCCTTGGATACTTCTTCGCCCTGGGCAATCATTTCTTCCATAGCGATATCAATATAAGCATCGAAAAGCTTCTTCATGTCTTCCTTGTTGAAGTTGAAAGTGAGGATATTTGCCTTTACGTCTGTTTCAGCAACCTTAACGTCAACCTTCTTTTCAACAACAACCTCGCTCATCATTTCGTCGATAATCTTTTCGATTTCAGCATAGGACTCAGGAAGCTTTTCCTCGCCGCCTTCGATTGTAGCAACTGCCTCGCTGATTGTTTCGATAATCATATCGAAATCTTCCTGAGGGATTTCAAGGGAAGAACCTGAACCCGGTGCAAAGATTGAAGCCTTGAGGTCTTCAGCAATAGTCTTTGCGTTGATTTCGTAGATGTGTTCGCCGGATTTGCCGATTGTACCGAACTTTACAGATGTATCGTTTGCTGCTGCGTAAATGTCAACCTTTTCTTCACCGATTGCAACTGTATAAAGCTGAGATGTCTTCTTATCAGCCTCGTTTACATATGCGTCAGCGTTGAACTTAACACCCTCGATGTCAAAGGAGAAGCCTGCTGTACCGTCCTTGAGTGCCTTTTCAATAACTGCTGCTTCCTCAGCGAAAGCGGACTTTACCATAGCTTCTGTTGTGTTTTCTGTAGCAAGATTAATATAACCCTGTGGGTCTTCATCCATCATCTTGCTATACTTGTCACAGCCGGAAAAAGTAAGTGCGCACAGCGCTGCGGCTGCAGTGCATTTAAGAAATCTGCTGAATTTTTTCATTTCATTTCTGCCTTTCGTATTTGTATTAATGTCTTAGTATACTGAACTAAGCACAAGACACATTATACTTCAAAAAAAACACGGTGTCAATTGAAATTACAGCATTGTTAACCTTTTGAAACTATTTTTTATATATTAATAAATTTTGAAATACCCTGCTGTCGTTAAATTGTATAATTTGACACATTAAACCTGTTTGCAGTAAACGGTATAAAAAAGCACTGCTGTGGAAAAATAGAAAAAACAAAACCGAAAGGGAAGTTTATATGGCAAAAAAAATATCAAGAAACACATTTATGATGGAAAATCCGCCCACGATACACAGCTTTTCTTCAACCGTCGGCAGAAAAGAGGGAGAGGGGCCTCTTGCGGACTGTTTTGACGAAGTTTCCGAGGACGCATATTTCGGTCAGAAAACATGGGAGCAGGGCGAAAGCGAGCTGATGAAGCGCACTGTACAGCGTGCAATAAAAAAAGGCGGACTTGAGTCAGATGACATTGACTACATGTTTGCGGGCGATTTGCTCAATCAGTGCATAACCTCTACCTATGGTCTGCGTGACCTCGGAATACCGCTTTTCGGAATTTACGGCGCTTGTTCAACAATGTCCGAGGGACTGGTGCTTGCGTCACTTATGACCGACAGCGGAATAGGAGGTAATATTGTTGCAACCACATCTTCACACTTCTGCACAGCTGAAAGACAATTCCGCTTTCCGCTTGCCTACGGCTCTGTACGTACCCCTACAGCACAGTGGACCTGCACAGCTTCGGGTGCCGTTGTGGTTACCCCAAAGAGAATATCCCCGTTCATACGAGCTGTCACAATCGGCAAAATCGTAGACCTGGGTGTTACTGATGCAAACAACATGGGTGCAGCAATGGCGCCTGCGGCGGCTTACGTGATAAAGACATTTTTGCAGGACACCTCAATGGAGCCATCCGATTTTGACGCAATTATCACGGGCGATTTAGGTACGGTAGGAAGCAGGCTTCTTGTTGAACTGCTTATGTCTGAGGGCATAGACATTTCCGCAAAGCACCGTGACTGCGGGGTTATGATGTTTGACCTTGAAGGGCAGGACGTTCACGCAGGCGGTTCGGGATGCGGCTGTTCAGCCTCTGTGCTCTGCGGATATTTTCTGCCGAAAATACGGACAGGCGAACTGAAAAATATACTTTTCTGCGCAACGGGTGCTCTTATGTCGACAACTGCTTCGCAGCAGGGTGAAAGCATTCCGTCAATTTCCCATGCAGTTTTTATCTCCGCAGAAAGCTGTTTCTGCGACCATGAAGGAGGCGTCTGAATGATATTGGACTATCTTAAAGCATTCATTGTAGGAGGAGCATTCTGTGCAATAGGTCAGGTGCTTATTGACTACACAAAACTTACACCTGCAAGAATTCTGGTTTCCTATGTTGTAGCAGGAGTAATTCTTGGTGCATTCAATCTGTATCAGCCGCTTGTTGAATTTGCAGGGGCAGGAGCCAGCGTACCGCTGACAGGCTTCGGAAACCTGCTTGCAGACGGAGTGCGTCAGGCTATTGACGAAAAGGGACTGCTTGGCGTGCTTACGGGAGGTCTTTCCAACACCGCAGGCGGAATAACCGCTGCAATATTGTTCGGCTTACTTGGGGCACTTATCTTCAGACCCAAGGAAAAATAATGCAGACTATAATTTTCCGTTTTCATCCGGATAAAGAAATTCCCCAAGAAAAATCTTGGGGAATTTTATTTGTTTCTTAATTAGTCGGAAACGTAAGGAAGCAGAGCAACATATCTTGCACGCTTGATAGCAACTGTAAGTTCTCTCTGGTGGCAAGCACAAGTACCTGTTACACGTCTTGGGAGAATCTTAGCTCTCTCAGTCATGCACTTCTTGAGTCTGTTGATATCCTTGTAATCGATCTTCTCCACTCTGTCAGCGCAGAACATGCAAACCTTTTTACGTGCTCTCTTAGCGCCGCGTGGAGCTCTTTCTCTATCCTTCTCCATTATGAAACCCTCCTTATAGAATTTAAATACAGTTTTCAGCGTTATCAGAATGGCAGGTCGCCATCGCCGATAACTTCTTCAAAATCGCCCAGATCTCCGAAAGATACTGCAGGTGCAGGAGCACTCTGCTGCGGAGCAAACTGTGGCTGTGCGTTCTGAACGGGCTGGTTGTACTGAGGCTGAGCAAACTGCTGAGGAGCGTAATTTCCGCCGCCCTGCTGCTGAGCAGGCTTATCACCTGCAAAGTAAACCTGATCAGCGTAAACCTCTGTTACATAGTGAGTAACATCAGAGTAACGCTTATCGGGATAGCTGCTTGTTCTGAGGTTGCCTTCCACGCAGATCATTCTGCCCTTTGCAAAATATCTGCTGACAAACTCAGCTGTCTGACGCCATGCAACGACTGTGATGAAATCCGCCTGTCTTTCGCCGCCCTGAGGCACGAAATTTCTGTCGCAAGCAACAGTAAAACGACAGGTAGAAACGCCGTTTGGTGTCTGTCTCAGTTCAGGATCGGCAGTAAGTCTGCCCATCAGGATAACCTTGTTCAACATAAATACTACCAACCTTTCCGAATTAGCCGTTCACATTGCAATGATTACTTTACAGTAGTCATAGAACGCATAACGCCGTCTGTGATCTTGAATACACGGTCGAGCTCAGCAGGGAAATCAGGCTTGGATGTGAATGTGTAAAGCACATAGTAGCCTTCTGCTTCGTAGTTGATCTCGTAAGCAAGCTTTCTCTTACCCCACTCGTTAACGGACTCCATAGTACCGTTAGCCTCGATGAGAGCAGTGAACTTATCGTTAAGAGCCTTAACGCCTTCCTCACCGTTCTTCAGGCTGTAAACTGCCATGGTCTCATAAGTTTCGTTTACCTTTGCCATTAAAAACACCTCCTCTTGGATTACGCCTGCGACGATACGCAGACGAGGATACCTTACCAGTATATCACTTTCCGCAAGGCTTGTCAAGGGTAATTTTTCATCTTTCCCCTTTTCGGCAACTTGGACAAAAACACGGTTTTTTAGGATTGTGTCATTGACAGATAAACAATGGGTGCACAGAATTGCTTCGTGCACCCATAAAGAACATATTAATCAAACCTGAGAGTTGTTATCGAGGAAGTCCATAACATCATCAACAGTTGTGAATGCGAGAGCTGTACATGTATCAGCGCAGCCGTAGTAGATACAGATTCTGCCTGTGTCAGCGTCAACGAGGTTAGCGCATGGGAATGTTACTGCGTCAGTATCACCAACGAGTTCGTAGTATTCCTGTGGGCTGAGAAGGTAGGAAGCACCTCTCTTGAGAACCTTCCATGGCTGATCCTTATCAAGGAGAGCAGCAGAGAAGCTGTATACATAACCGTTGCAGGAAGTAAGTACGCCGTGGTAGAAAATGAGCCAGCCGCGGTCTGTTTCGATTGGAATTGGACCTGCGCCCATCTTTGTGGATTCCCAACCCTTGGAAGGACCCATAACGTGTCTGTGCTTGCCCCAGAATGTAAGGTCAGGGGACTGGCTGATGAACATATCGCCGAATGGTGTGTGGCCGCTGTCAGAAGGACGGCTCATCATCATGTACATATCGCCGATTTTTCTTGGGAACATTACACCGTTTCTGTTGAATGGGAGGTAGGAGTTCTCAAGCTGTGTGAATGTTTCGAAATCCTTTGTTGTAGCGATACCGATAGTTGGCTTCCAGCCGTAAGCGTTACACCATGTAACGATGTACATATCTTCGCCTTCCATCTTGCAAACACGTGGGTCATAGCCGTACTGCCACTGTGCAACTTCAGGGTCAAGGCCTTCGGTATTGAAGTGAATTCTTTCTTCGTTAATATCCCAGTTGATACCGTCCTTGGAGAAGCCAACGTGGATTTCCATGTTTCTTTCTCTGTCGTCAACACGGAAAACGCCTGCAAACTTGTAGTCACCCTTTTCAAAAGGTACTACGGAGCTGTTGAAGATAGAGTTGGAAGGCTCTCTGTAGCCGTTAGCCTTCTTAACCATAATGTGGTCACGCTTGATGATTGGGTTAGCGCTGTAGCGCCAAACGATGTCTTTGCATCCCTCAGGCTTGTCCTGCCAAGGAATATTAGGAAGTGATGTACCGTTGATGATTTTAGTCTTCATATCAGATACCGACCTTTCTTTGTTATGGTAATATTTCTCTGAGCCTTCGGGACTCACATTGGTTTAATTATAACCGATTAAAAATTAAAAATCAACAGCTAAATTTCTACTTAAATGTATAAGTCACAAAATGTTTAGAATTAAAAACGTATTCGTAAAATCTTTCCCAAAAAGTCAGTGAAATGTCACAAATCGGCTTCAGGTATCTGCTCAGAAATTAACTGCGTAAGTCTTTCCTGCTTCTGTTGCAAAGCTTGTCACGCCGTTTTCCTCGTAGTAAGCTGCGCCCTCAATCTTCACGCTGCCGACGATGCTGCACTTGTTTCCGCAGTTGGAATGTACATACATTTCGGTAACCTTTCCACCTGACCATGCAAAGTCAACAACGAAACCGCCTCGGCAAACGATACCGTGCACTGCACCGCTGTCCCACTCGTCAGGAATTGCAGGAAGCACACAGATTTCGCCGCTGTGGCTCTGGATAACAGCTTCTGCGATACCTGCACCGCCGCCGAAATTTCCGTCGATCTGGAAAGGAGGGTGCATATCAAACATATTGATGTTGGTGGAGTGCGCAAGAAGCGCCGCAATGTTTTCGCCCACAAGCTTGCCCTCGTGAAGACGTGCCCACATATTGATAATCCACGCTCTTGACCAGCCTGTGTGACCGCCGCCGTGGGTAAGTCTGCGTACCAGCGTTGCCTTTGCCGCATCTGCGAGCTCAGGGGTATGGCGCTTGGTGATGAGGTTGTAAGGATACAGCGCATAGAGCTGGGAAATGTGTCTGTGTCCCGGCTCGGCTTCGTCGTAATCCTCTGCCCACTCCATAATCTGACCGTACTTGCCGATTTCAGGCTGTGGAAGTCTGTCGCGGAGCTGGCGGAGCATTTCTGCGAAGTTTCTGTCCTCGTCAAGAATTCCGGAAGACTCGATTACTGCTGTAAAGAGGTTGTGCAAAATCTGACTGTCCATTGATGGACCCTGACAGATTGTGCCCTTTGCGCCGCCCTTGGTAATGTATGTATTTTCGGGAGAAACTGACGGACTTGTCACAAGTCTGCCCTTTTCGTCCTCAATAAGGAAGTCAACGAAAAATTCTGCCGCTTCACGCATTGTATCATACTTTTCAGCAAGGAAATCCTTGTCGCCTGTGAAAAGATAGTGCTCATAAATATGGGTGCAGAGCCATGCAAGACCCATAGGCCACAGCGTACCGGGAAGCCACTTGTCCTGTGGAGCTGTGTCGCCCCAGATATCAGTGTTGTGGTGGCATACCGCACCGCCGCAGTGATACATTTCCCTCGCGGTAACACGTCCGTTTTCACGCATACGCTCAATATGATCAAAGAGTACGCCGTGACACTCAGGCAGGTTCTGAATTTCAGCCGCCCAGTAGTTCATCTCCGTGTTTATATTAATAGTATACTTGCCGCCCCATGCAGGCCACATATCCTTGTTCCATATACCCTGCAAATTCAATGGAAGTGTACCTTCACGTGAACCCGCAATCATAAGGTAGCGAGAGAAGTTGAAATACATTTCCACAAGCTTGTTGTCGCTTTTTCCGTCACGGATTTTCTGGAGTCTTTCGTTTACAGGAAGCTCCGCGTTGCCATCAGAGTTGTCCGAAAGTATAATCTTACAGCGATTATACAATTCGGAATAATCTTTTGCATGGCGGGCACGAAGCTTGCTGAAATCCTTTCTGAGTGCAGTTTTAGCCTGATTAATGGCAAGCTTTTCATAGTTGCTTGTACGGAAAGCAGTCTGACACGCAAGGGTAACGATTACATCGTCAGCGTTTTCAACCCGTATTCTGTTGGCATCGGTATAAGCCTTGCCTCCGCGTGACGAAACAGAAATTGCCGCCGCATAAGGAATACCGTCAGACATTGTAAATAAAATAGTATGGTCATCGTAAGCCTCGTTTTTGTCGTAATCATCGTCCTTGCCGTCAATTACAGAAACGAAGCTGATTTTCCCCTTTTCGCTGGCGGTAAAATGAATAACCATAACCTCGTCAGGCTTGGAAACAAAAATGTCACGGCTATAGATTACACCGTCGCTTTCCCACTGGGTACTGCAGAAACCTTCGCTCAGGTCAAGGTATCTTCTGTAGTCGGAATAATTCTCCGTGCCGCTCTGCCATATGTGCAGGTCGCCCAGAGGCTGATAGTGACGCTGATTTTCGTTAGTGCCGTAAAAAGCATCACAACAGATATTTTCAGCGTCAGTTGTCCTGCCCTCACGGATTGCGGTACGGATTTTTTCAAGATTATCAAATGCCTTGACATTATTTCTGTTGCGGAATCCGCCCGACCAGATTGAGTCCTCGTTCAGCTGGATAAGTTCGTCAGCAGGTCTTCCGAAAATCATGCCGCCGATACGGCCGTTGCCGACAGGCAAAGCCTCATCCCAGTTTGCGGCAGGCTGTTTATACCATAAAAGCTCGGATAATTTGTCCATAAAGCATCCTCTTTTCCGAATATAATTCGGAATAATTATACCACAACAGCCATAGCAATGCAATCTGATTTTGTAAATTATATTCCTTGCAGCAAACTGTATACCAAATTACAACCTGTGTATTCACAGCAGTTCAAAAAAGTGATTGAAAAAGACAACACCTATTCCGTCCGCTGTGCGATAAAAGCCCAAAATCTCCATCGGCTCGGCATGGATTATATTGTACGAGTTGACGTACACAATAATAAATCCAATCGTAAACAATACCGTAAGCACTGTTGCTGTTGCCATGTAGAGCATCAGTCGGCGGTATTTTTCTTTTGCATTCAGTCGCACATTGAAATTGAACATACAAATCCCCTTTCGTTTTATGTAAGGCAATTAACAAGGGATTTGCCGATAAGCTCGCCGCTGTAAACAGCCTGCTCAATACTGTTTGCGTGTCCACCTACCTCGATGAGAATTGAACCTGTGGTCAGGTCCTGATTGTATTTGCGGTAGTCAAACAGCACTGGACGGGTCAGCCCATTCCAGTCGTTTTCCAGCTGATTTTGCAGAAGTGCTGCAAATCGGAAATTCTTCATGTAATTCGGCATATCCATTGTGCCGTCATCACAGCCGCTTATAATCATAACCTGTGCGGCATTTTTGCCCTCAATTTCCGCCACAGGTGCAATCCTTTCGCCGCTGTCCCGCTCAATTGCATCACGGTGCACGTCCAGCACGATTTTTATTGACGGATACTCCTCAAGATATTTCTGCACTGTTTCACGGCTTCTGTCGTAGCTTCCGTTGTAAGACGGATAATCGTGCAGGGTTTCGTCATGGAGCACGCCGATTCCTGCCGCTTCAAGCTCCTCGGCAATTCTATTACCTACGGCAATCATATTCTTTGTAGGGTCAGTTGTACGGGAATTGAAAGAACTGTCAAAAAAATCACGCTCATATGGTTCATAGCTTTCCGTTGCGTGGGTGTGCATAATCAGCACCTGCGGCTCGCCGTTACGCTCAATTTCGAAATCGGGGGCAAGCTTGCTTTCTTCAAGCAAATCATCATTGCTTACCGAGGTAATATTCCGCACCTGTCCGTTGTCGAGGCTGATATAGTCATCACCGTCATAAGTGCCGTAGCTTATAGCTGTTATTATACCGTCATTGCTTTCAAGGCTTTCGGGGTAAGGTTTAGGTCCTGCGTCATAGCTTTCATCGGCAACAATTGCTTCCTCATTGCTGCTGTTAGGCATACGCAGTTCACCGTATGAAAGCATATTGCTGTCATCAATTGAAAAGGCAGCGGGGACAGGCAGCTTGTCCGCAATTGTTTCTTCGGCAATAATCTGCATTTCGGAAGCTTCTTTATTTTCAGTAAAATCGTATGCCGTAAGCTTTGCCGAAGCATTTGCAGCAAAACATACGGTGTCTGCCGCAGACGGCATGAATACCGATACTGCTCCGACCATAAGCGGAAGCATAAGCGTGAACATTCCTGCCGCAGCAGCGGTTGCGGCGTGTTTTTTTCGTCCTCTCATAGAAAAACCCCTTTCGGCAATACTATAAATATAGTATGCGCCGAAAGGGGAGTTTATACGCAAAACAAAAAGCACATCGGAAAATCCGATGTGCCGAAAAAATGTCCTTATCTTGTTTCCTCTGCAAAACCGCTGTCAACGAGCTCGATAAGACCTGTTACTGCAGCTTCTTCGTCAGCACCATCAGCAATAATTCTGATCTGTGTACCGCCAACGATACCAAGGGAAAGGATACCGAGAAGGGACTTAGCGTTTACACGACGCTCTTCCTTTTCAATCCAGATACAAGACTTGAATTCATTTGCCTTCTGGATGAAGAATGTAGCAGGACGTGCGTGAAGACCAACCTGATTCTGAACCATTACATCTTTAACGAACATAATACTCTCTCCTAACTCATTTCTTTACATATGAAGTAGTTGTATATTCTGTGTTTGTGTTTATGATAATATTATACCTTGCAAAATGCCTTTAGTCAATTCAAAAATGTTACGAAAATGCCTGTTAAGTGAAATTTCTGCTTTTTAATTAATTGTTGGATAAAGTCATCTCTCAATTTTGGTAATAATAACGAATTTTATAACCTATGAACAATTTCCAACACCTTTTTATAGTAAAATTACCCTAAAAATTTTAACATTTCAGCGCAGTAAAGTTCATTTTATGTTCACATTGGAATTTTCTTCATATTTTTTGTACATGTCAGGACGTCGCTCTTTGGTTATTTTAACAGCCTCATTATGGCGGAATTCTGCAATATTCTTGTGGTGTCCCGTCAGGAGCACAGGGGGAACGCTTTCTCCCTCCCACACCTCAGGACGGGTATAATGCGGGTACTCCAGCAAGCCTGAAAAATGGCTTTCCTCCTGAAAACACTCCTCCGAAGAAAGCACGCCGTCACACATTCTTGCAACAGCGTCCGTAACCACAAGCGCAGGAAGCTCTCCGCCTGTCAGTACATAGTCACCGATTGAGATTTCCTCGTCAACGATTTTGTCTATCACACGCTGGTCAACACCCTCATAGTGTCCGCAGATAATGAGGATATTATCCATTTTAGACAGCTCAACCGCACGCTGCTGGGTAAAGGTTGCACCCTTAGGGGACATATAGATAACGTGCGGCTTAGTGCCAATCTGCTCTGCAACCGCAAGGTAACAGCGGTAAATCGGCTCAGCCTGCATAACCATACCCATTCCGCCGCCGTAAGGCGTATCGTCAACACGACGATGCTTGTCGGTGGAATAATCCCTTATCTGGTGGCAATGAAGCTCAATTTTTTCAGCTTTTCTCGCTCTGCCCACAATGCTCTCATTCAGCACCGTTTCGCACATATCAGGAAAGAGGGTAGCAATATCAATCCTCATCGAAAAGTCCCTCCAGAACGTGGATTTTCATAATACCATTTGTAATATCCGTATCAATTACAACATCAGGTATAGCAGGAATAAGACGGATTTTACCGTCCCCGCCCTTGATGTGGTACACGTCATTTGCGCCCGTGAAGCTTACCTCGCAAAGCTTGCCGTAGCTTGTGCCGTTGTCGTTGTCAACAACCTCAAGCCCGATAAGGTCCTGCACGAAGTATGCACCCTCCTCAAGCTCAACATCTTCACGGTCCATATATAATATTTTATTTCTCAGATTTTGTGCCTGCTCAACAGTGTCAACGCCCTTGATTTTCATCAGCACGATATTCTTGTGAGGATGTGCACGGACGATTTCAACGGGTGTTTCACCCTTGTCGAAGTAGAGCACGTCGAACTCGCAGAGAAATTCTTTCTCATCGCACCACGCTTCAACACGCACCTCGCCCTTCAGACCCTGAACAGCAACGATTTTTCCTATTTCAAGAAAACGCTTCATATATTTTCACTTCCATTTGTTTCGTGTTTATTTTTAATATCATTACGCAGTTTGTTTAACGCCATTCTGTAATAATCTGTAACATATATACCATTTGTATTATTAATTATCTTCAACGCATCCTCGGTAAGACCCTTGCACGCAAGAAAAAGAGCACGCCAGTAGCAGTTTATCGTCCAGCAGCAGCTTTGCGGAAGCTTGTCCTCCTCCTTGATATCGCCGCTCATAAAAGCGTTGTCGGAAGCGTTAATAAATTCAAGCGCACTGTCTGCGTGCTGTAAAAAATACTCACGCACAGCCAGCGCCATTGAAACATAACCGCCTGTGTTGGGACTATTCATATATGTTTGCATAAAATAACTGCCCCGATTATAAACCTCATTCGCCTTATCGTGATTGCCAAGCATATGATAAGCAAGCATAAGCTGGGAGTAATAAAGCTCCGCACCAATCGGCTGCTGAACAAACGAGCTTTCGTCAACACCCGAAAGAACATTAACAGCCTTCTGAAATTCCCCTCTGAAACAATGAACAGCCGCCGCAGTAGATTTATTTATCGCAGTAGGACTTTTTTCAATCATTTCGTATACAGCTGCAACAGTTGCATCAGTGTACCCTTCGGAGCGTTCAAGCTTTGAAAATTTGCTTGCCTTTGATTTCATATATGCAACGAAAATAAAGCCTGCAACCAAACCAACAGCCGCCCCGAAAAGTATTCCTATCAAAGTAAAATCAGGCGAACGGCGTGTTGCCCTCAATCCTAAAAGAGCACCCATACCGGCAAAAAGAAGCTTAGCCTGCAAATAGACATCGCTTGGCTTCTGCTTTACCTTCTTTTCGTAATTATAGTCCCTGTACATAAACCCCCCCTGATTGAAAAAGGGGAAATATCCGATGCAAAGCATAGGGTATTCCCCTGATTATTATTGAACCTATTAAAAGAATTTTGACACAGTCAAAATTCTTGGAGTCAAAAACAGCTTGCTGTTTTTGATTTTTAGTCAAATTTCAAGAAATTGACTTAGTCAATTTCTACCATAATCTTCTGGTTCTGTCTGCCTGCACCTGCACGCATTACAGTACGGATAGCCTTGGCAATTCTGCCCTGCTTGCCGATTACTCTGCCCATATCGTCAGATGCAACGTGCAGATGATAAACGATAACGCCGTCTGCGTCAGGCTCGTCTATATCAACCTTTACAGCTTCCTTGTCTTCAACAAGACCGTTTACAATGCTGATAAGTAAATCTTTCATAATTAACACCAATACCTTTCTGTTTTCGTTATACAATAAAAAAGCAAAGCCTTGCGAAGTAACGAAATCGGCGGCTTTGCCCATGGGATTGATATGCGGGTTAAATAGCCGTTTTAAACGGGAACGAACGTAAATGTCCGTCCCGTCGGCTTTAAACACCTGCTATGCAGATGCCATACAAAACGTGCACATTTTGTATCTTACTTAACACCGTTCTGGTCAAACAGCTTCTTAACTGTTTCAGTTGGCTGAGCGCCGTTAGCCATCCACTTCTTAGCCTTTTCAGCGTCAATCTTAACTGTGGAAGGTTCTGTTGTGGAATCATAGTAGCCGATTTCTTCGATAAATCTACCATCTCTTGGGTATCTGGAATCTGCAACAACGATTCTGTAGAAAGGAGCCTTCTTAGCACCCATTCTTCTGAGTCTGATTTTAACTGCCATTTATATTCACCTCCGAATTAAAATTTCATTGACTTTATATCAAAACGTTTTTCAACGTAATGAACGAATTAAGATATTGTAACTGCAAATATTATTCCGCAGAACAGAAAAAAGACACCAAACAGTGCATAAAAAATTCTTGCACCATTTCTTCCTAAAACATCAACAATACGTCTTACCTTGTAGCTTTCATAGAAGAAATCCCAACTAAAAATTGCTCCTCCTATTAAATAAAGCCCCAAAAGCACCATCATTATCATAATTGCAGTATCCATTTTGTCACACCCTCAAAGCAATACTTATATCAAAATGCTTTTCAACGTAATGAACTAATTAAGATGTGAGAACCACAAACATTATTCCGAAGAAAATGCAAAGCAAACCAATCAGCACATAAAAAACTCTTGCGCCGGTTCTTCCGATAAGCTTTACAACGGGTCTTGCCTTGTAATTTTCAAAGAAGAAATCCCAGTTGAAAATTGCACCGCAGATTGAAAAAATTCCGCCAAGCGCCATAATTAGCATAAATGCTATATTCATTTTTGTCACCTCAGATTATCCCCGTGTAAAACACCGCACCGAAAGCAATCAGCGCCGCACCTGCAATACACAGCAACACACGCCACTTTCTGCGCCGTTTCTTTGTGGGCTGGTTCATCGGGTTTCTCATCACCCAGTAATCAACATACCACTTGAAGTCCAGCACCCCCGCCAGCACGTTGAACAATCCAACAGCGGCGAAAAGCACGAAATAAATGATGTCCATATAAAACACCCGTGTTTTTTATCTCATAGGAGGCATCATTCCGGGAGGAAGACGAAGCTTGTTCTTCTTGCCCTTGCCGTTCTTGCCCATAACGCCCATCTGCTTCATCATCTTCTGCATTTCCTCAAACTGTCTGAGCAAACGGTTTACGTCAGCAACGGAGTTACCGCTGCCTGCCGCAATTCTGCGCTTTCTCTTGGGGTCAATAATGGATGGCTTTGCTCTTTCCGCAGGAGTCATTGAAAGAATCATTGCCTCAATACGGTTAAGCTGTCTGTCGTCGATATCCATATCGTCAATCTTGTTGCCAACACCCGGAAGCATCTTGAAAATGTCCTTCAAAGCGCCCATTTTCTT
>JAZUSM010000056.1:0-8691 GCA_045606725.1 Oscillospiraceae bacterium
TGCTTTTTGACAAACTCTTTCATCACATCACCCTTTTTAGTGGAATGGAAAAATAAGACAAACTAAAAATGTGTAGCTATGTAGTAAATACCACCGAAATATCCACATATAGACATTGCAACAAGCCACATATGTATATGAAAAATAATCTTAATTTTTTTATTAATTGATGTATCGTACTTAACAGCTATTAATCCGCCTATACTGCCGAATATTACGGAACAAACAATGGCTAACGCTTTATTTTTCTTCTTAAAAGCTACAAAAGCAATGATGTTGGATAATACACTTAATATTACTATACATAACAGTATATATCCAAATGTTTCCGTGAAAAACAAATTAAAGATTAACTCATTTGACAACGTGAACAACACCGTCAAGATGATACCAAACACATTTATTAATGCGTGAATGTGCTTTTTGATAAAGTCTTTCATTATGTCACCTCATTTTAGAATGTGAAACTAAAACCGGCTAAAGCTATTCACCAAGCCTTTAATTCAGTGTCAAAATCGCACTAAGCATGGGATGATATCCGAATTCATACAAGCAATATACTGTAAGCGGATATATTACAAAAATAAATGTGTACACCAATGCAAAAATACTAATGTTTTTCTTATCCTCGTGATCCTTATTTACCGTGCAAGCGGCAATAAATCCGCCATACACTAATGGAAGAAACGATACATAACCATATGCCTTATTCTTCATTACACCTATAAACCCTATGATGTTAAGCACAACGAAAACTATAACAGCAATAACTCCGAAAAATCTGAAAAAACCCATAATTCCTAAACACAACACGAGAAATGAAATCCAAGCAATTCCTTCATTCAAAAACAGTATTATAATAGGAATAAACAAAACAGCTGTTAATATAAGATATACCAAATTCTTCTTGACAAACTCTTTCATCACGTCACCCCGTTATTCCTCGGTAACCTCTCCTGTTTCTCCTGCTTCAAGATTGTCCTGATTGATAAGCTTTCTCTGCATCCACATTTCTCTTGTCACGAGGACAGAACGTGGTTTTGAGCCTTCGTACGGGCCTACAACGCCCATTTCTTCAAGCTCGTCCATTACTCTTGCCGCACGGGCATAGCCAAGCTTCAGTTTACGCTGGAGATAGGAAACGGAGGCTTGTCCTGCGTCGATGAGGACTTCCACAGCCTGGTCGATTATATCGCCGTCGCCGCTTGGTACAGCTGCACTGTCTGCACCTGCAACCTTTTCGCCCTTAGGCACGGGCATATTCTTTTCGATTTCCTCGATAATTTCGTTGGAATACTCAACCGTACCGCCGCTCTTGATGAACTCGACAACTGCTTCGACTTCCTTTGTTGAAGCGAAACAGCCCTGAATTCTGACAGGCTTCGGGATACCCTGAGGATAGTACAGCATATCGCCGTGACCGAGGAGTTTTTCAGCGCCTGCGGTGTCGATAATTGTACGGCTGTCAATCTGAGATGAAACGGTAAGGGCAATTCTTGACGGGATATTTGCCTTGATAAGACCTGTGATAACGTCAACGGTTGGACGCTGGGTTGCGATGATAAGGTGCATACCTGCGGCACGCGCCATCTGTGCAAGTCTGCAGATTGAATCCTCGACTTCGTTTGAAGCCGCCATCATAAGGTCGGCAAGCTCGTCGATTACGATTACGATTTTCGGCAGCGGTTCAACTCCGTCCGTTACAGCCGCCATTTCGTTGTAGCCGCCGTGGTCACGGACATTGTAATCCGCAAAAAGCTTATAACGCTTGAGCATTTCCTGAACAGCCCATGACAGCGCACCTGCTGCCTTTCGCGGGTCGGTTACAACAGGGATAAGGAGGTGCGGAATACCGTCGTAAACCTTGAATTCAACCATTTTCGGGTCGATAAGCACGAGGCGCACCTCGTCGGGAGTTGCGTTATAGAGGATGCTCATGATAATACTGTTGGTGCAGACAGATTTACCTGAGCCTGTTGTACCTGCGATAATCATATGTGGCATCTTGCCGATATCGCCTATCATAATTTCACCGTCGATGTTCTTACCCACAACAAAGCTCAGCTTGCTCTTGTTTTCGGTAAATTCTGGGCTTTCAATCATTTCACGGATTGTTACGATGTCCTTGACCCTGTTAGGCACTTCGACACCGACAGCCGCCTTGCCGGGGATTGGCGCTTCGATACGGACACCCGCCGCTGCGAGGTTAAGTGCGATATCGTCTGCAAGTCCTGTAATCTTGGAAATTTTTACGCCTGCACTTGGCTGTAATTCGTAACGTGTAACGGTTGGTCCACGGTGAATATCAACAATTCTTGTGGATACGCCGAAGCTTTTCAGTGTTTCAACAAGAGTGTCGGCGTTGGCTTTCATTTCAGCCTCGGCTTCTGCGGAATTAAGGCTGTTGTCAACGTTTTTCAGCAGAGAAATCGGCGGGAACTGATATGTTACAGCAACAGGCTCCTGCTCGGCAATTTCATTCTGAATGTCAGCCGCAGTCGGTGCATCAGGCATATCGAGTTCTTCCTCGGTCTGGATTTTGTTTGAAGCGAGGGTGGACTGCTTCTTTGCTTTTTCAGTTTCAGGCTTTTCTGCCTTTGGAGCAAAGAGTCCCTTTTTCTTTTCGGGAGTTGCCGCCGCTTTCTTTATGATATCGTCAAGCTCGTTTGTTGCCTTAGCGATAGTTTCGGTAGCCTCAACGCTTCCTGCGGAAGGTTCTTTGGAAGGTGCTGAAACAGGGTGTGCAGGCATACTTTCCATAAAGATTTCCTGCTCGGTTTTAGGCTGTTCGGCTGGCTGTTCCTCAGCCTTTTTATTGTTAGGTATAGGAATATCCACGTTGAAATTCTTTGCTTTTTCCTTTACGACAGCAGGTGGCACGTCCGAATTCGGTACAGCCTTTGCGGCTTTCTTTTCAGCAAGCTTGTCAGCCTTGGTTTTCTTTGCCCCCGGAGGTGCAACGAAGTCCTCGGCTTCTGTAGGAGTATACTCTCCCCTTGCCTCGTTTGCAGCTGAAACTGCGTTTCTGAACATATTCACAAGGTCTACTATTGTCTTGTTTGCCATAATCATTATCACAACGAAAATCAGCAGAACAATAATGATTGTTGCACCCATTTTTCCGAACAGCGCAAGAAGCGGTCCAGCAATAAAAATACTCATCACACCACCGCCGCGGTGCTGTTTGCCCTCGGCAAAAAGTGCGGGAATAATTTCTTCAAACAGATTTGTTCCCGTAAGCTGTCCGCTTGTGACAATCTGTATAAATGCAGATGAAAGAAGAATTATCACAAAGCACTGGATAACCTTGCCCTGAACGGCACGCTGGGATTTATCCATAGCTATCATTATTGAAACATACACAAGGATAGCAGGAACAAGGAACACGGAAAAACCGAACATTCCAAGGAAAATATTATGTATGCTGTTCCAGGCAGACTCACCCTCAATAAGGGTAAAAGCAAGGGTCAGCACACCAAGCGCAAAGAGCACCGTTGACCACAGCACCTTATCGCCTGCACTTGATTCATCAACCTGCTGTTTCGACTTCGGCTGAGTTGTTGTTTTTTTCGTAGCCAAGATTTTTTCCTCCCAAATTTTATCCTATCATAATGCGTGTACCGCTTATATTTTCGTAAAGTCCGATGCTGATTACCGCAATGCCGAGAACAAGGGTGTACCAAGCAAAAATACGGAACTTATCATTCACAACCATTGCCTTGATAAGACGGATTGCAAGGTAGCCTGCGATTGCTGAAATTACAAAGCTTACAGCAAGGGGCACGAGGTTTGCTTTAAGCTCCTCAGCTGCCGAGTCGGTCAGGTCGAACAGCTTGACGAATGCACCTGCGAGAATTACTGGAATACCGAGGATGAAGCTGTATTCAACAGCGTCCTCACGCTTCATTCCTGTGAACAGTGCAGAGCAGATTGTTGAGCCTGAACGGGAAATACCCGGGGTAAGTGCAATGCCCTGAAAAATACCGATTGTAAGAGCATTTTTCACGGTTGTTTCGCCTGCTGTATAGCTGTTGTCCTTTTTGACACGGGTACTGCAGAAAAGCAGTGCCGAGGTGTACAGAAACGCAAAGCCCTCAACAATAATATCCTCGTCGGAAGCGAGGTTGTCAAAAAAGTCCTTGAATATGTAGAAGCCGAAAAGCGGCAGGATTGACACGATAATCATCATTATCATTCTGCGCTCAGGGTTCATTGTTTTCCACTTGAACTTACCTGTGAAAAGGTCGCCAAGCAGACGGAATGCTTCAAGGATAAGCGCCTTGATTTTGCTCCAGAATGCCACGAACACGGCAACAAGCGTGCCGAGGTGGAGTATGATGGTCATAGTGACGGCGTTTTCGCCGTCAAGACCGAAAAAGTGCTGAAAAAGTGAAAGGTGTCCAGAGCTTGACACTGGAAGAAACTCGGTCAGACCCTGAACGATGCCCTGTAAAATTGCTTCAAGAATAGTCATAGTTGTTCCTCTTTATATTTTATTTGCATAGGCTGCGTGGTTTGCAGAAAATCGGCAGGATTGGTTGACATAATCTCCTGCTTCGGATTATTTAAAAATGCAAGCTCACGCTCCTGTGCATATAATACATCATATTCGCCGATAATTGTGTGAAGTACCATTATTCGCTCACCTCATCATCGGGGTAGCGCTTCTCCCCTGTTTCAATCAGCTCATAGAGTGCTTCGATTGCGTCGGAAAGTCCGCCAAGGGAATCGATAAGCCCCTCCTTGACAGCTGTTTCGCCGTCCACAACCGTGCCCATATCCATAGTCAGCTCACCCGTGTTCATCATCAGCTCACGAAAACGCTCAGGCTTGATATTGCTGTTGCCTGAAACGAAGTTGATAATTCTGTCCTGCATTCTATCAAAGTAGGACAGCGTCTGCGGCACGCCGAGAACTGTTCCGCTCATTCGGACAGGGTGGATTGTCATTGTTGCACTTGGCACGATGAAGGATTTTTTAGCTGAAACTGCAAGTGGCACGCCGATTGAGTGACCGCCGCCTACCACAATTGAAACCGTCGGCGTTTTCATTCCTGCGATTAATTCGGCAATTGCAAGTCCTGCTTCAACGTCGCCGCCTACGGTGTTGAGGATAATAACAAGTCCCTCAATTGAGCGGTCCTGCTCAATCGCCACAAGGGCAGGCATAATATGCTCGTACTTGGTGGTTTTGTTCTGGGGCGGCAGGATATAGTGTCCCTCAACCTGACCGATAACCGTCAGGCAGTGGATAAGGTGCTTTGCGTTCTGCGACACGACCTCGCCGTTTTTCTCGATAAGGTCGGTACGGTCAAGCTGTTCCTCGGTTGGAGAGGTGTTTTCGGTATCCTCATTATTGCAGTTCTTCTCTTTTTCCGACATAGAATTTCCTCGCATTTCATAATATTACAAGGTTATTTTACGCCGAGAAGGTACAATTATTCACAATAAATTATTATACAACATTTCCTGCAAAAAGTCAATTGAATTGAGCAATTATTCCGCCTTGACAGGCAATGATTTCCGTTGTATAATTTAAGTCCCGAAAAAACAGAGGAGGCTTGTGAAATGATTGGTAAAACCGTAACGGTAACCGTTGACCGTCCGCTGGGGTCCTATCACCCCGAACATCCCGATATGTGTTATCCGATAAACTACGGCTATGTGGAGGGAATTATTGCTCCCGACGGCGAGGAACAGGACGTTTACATTCTCGGCGTTGACGAGCCTGTGGAAAGCTTCACGGGGAGGGTTATTGCCATTGTGCACAGGCGTGATGACGTGGAGGAAAAGTGGGTATGCGCACCTGACGGAATGACGTTTACCGAAGAAGAAATTGCAAAACAGCTTCATTTTCAGGAACAATATTTTGACTCGGAAATCATTATGTATTGACAATTACTGTCATTTTATGCTAACATATATTTCAGACAAAAATTAAGGAGGACTTTATATGAAAAAGCTTTTAAGTGTTTTGGCTGTTGCTGTGAGTTTGTCAGGGTGTCAGGCTGGGCAGACGGATACAGTTATCAGTGAAACAACGCAGATTGAGGTAACAACACAAACAGAAAAAGACTATTCCGATTATGAAGAATTTCCCGAGGGGTGGTCGGCAGAGAGAGTTCTGAATATGATTTCCATTGACGGTCATCAGCTTTCTTTTCCTTGTACTGTTGATGATATTCTTGCTTTGAGTGAGGATTTTGAAATTAAGGATGAAAGGTATAAAGCTGAAAAACAAAAATTTGCTCACTTGTATTATAAAAATACACAAATAGCTGATATTTGTTATTATGATAATGGTTGTATGTTCTACACAAAATTTTATGATACTTTTCAAAATGGATATTTATATTATGAAAATATATCATTTCAAAATAACGATAAAATTATAGATCTATTGCAACCATTATTAAATGATTTGTCAGATCCATATGGTACAACCCAAAAATTCACTGATAATGAAACGGCAGTCACTGTGCGTTATTCAGAAATAGCTATTACTTTACTGTGGGAGAAAGTAAAATGAGTGGTAAAATAATTTTATAAATTTTTCATTTACCCCTTGACAAATCGGGAAAATAGTATTATACTAAAACGCAATTAATTGTGTTTTAGTTTTATACTGATACAAAAATCAACGAAAGGATACACCGATATGAACAGAACATTCGCATACAGAGTGAATATGGTGATGGCAGTCATGTACGTTATGTGCAATGGCTTTAGGTCGCTATGCTCTGAAATTTGCGGATAACCTGTAATATTTTGGCATAAAGCGGTCTGAAGCAATTGTTTCAGACCGCTGTTTTTATTTTCTGAAAGGACTGGTTGTATGTTATTCGGCAAGAAAAAATCCGCTTCCGAGGTTATCACCGAGGGCAGATTTGAGATAAAAAGACTTACTGCGAAAGAGGATATCCGTGCTTCGTTACAGCTTGCGGAGGATGTATTCATGCAGTTTGAAGCACCTGACTTTCCTCCGAGAGGTGTAGAAAGTTTCAGAAATTTCATATGGGGTAAACGTATTACGGAAATGATTAAGGACGGAAGCTTTGTTGTGTGGGGATGTTACTGCGAAAATCAGCTTGTGGGAATGCTTGCGATGCGTGATTGTCAGCACATAAGTCTTGCGTTTGTAATGGCTGATTTTCACCGTCAGGGGATTGGGCGAATGCTTTACTCTCAGGCGAAAAAGTATGCGGCTTTGCACCTGAAAAGAAAAATCACGGTTAATGCGAGTCCTTACGGGTTGCCGTTTTACCGCGCAATCGGCTTCAGGGAAGTCAGTATGGAAAGTGTTGTTGACGGGGTAAGATCTACTCCGATGGAAGCCAGAATTTAGGAGAATTATTATGTTAAGATTAAGACAATACAAGGGCTGTGATTCCAAAAAGATTGTTACTTGGTGCAAGGACGAACTCAGTTTCAGAAAGTGGTGTTCGGACAGGTGGCCGCACTTTCCTATCACGGCTGAGGATATGAATGAAAAATATTTCGGCAACAACGGGGATTGTCCCGATGCTGACAACTTTTACCCTATGACCGCTTTGGACGGAAATGATGTTGTGGGACACCTTATTCTGCGTTACACCGATGAGGAAAGAAAGGTGTTGCGGTTCGGGTTTGTAATTGTTGACGATACAAAACGCGGCAAGGGTTACGGAAAGGAAATGCTGACGCTGACCTTGAAGCTTACCTTTGATATTATGGGTGCTGAAAAGGTTACACTTGGAGTTTTTGAAAACAACGCACCTGCTTATTATTGCTACAAGGCAGCAGGCTTTAGTGAAACGGGAGAATGTTACTCAATGGAAATTCTCGGTGAAGATTGGAAGTGCATTGAGATGGAGTTGGAAAGGGAGGATTATTATGCTTAATCATAAAGGAAGCAAGACTATAGAAACTGACCGCTTGATTCTGCGGCAATACAGAAGCACAGACGCTGAGCTGATGTTTAAAAACTGGGCGAGTGACAGAGAGGTTACGAAGTTTCTTACCTGGAATGCTCATCGCAGTATTTCCGACACGGAAGCAATTATCAATCTGTGGGTATCGGAGTACAACGAGTTGTCACGCTACAACTGGATTATCGTGCTGAAAGAAACGGGCGAACCGATTGGAAGCATTGATGTTGTACACATTCATGCTAACATTGATGCGGCGGAGATTGGTTACTGCATCGGAAAGGCGCACTGGGGAAAGGGCATTATGACGGAGGCTTTCAGGGCTGTTATAAAGTATCTTTTTGAGGAAATCGGCTTCAATCAGGTTCGTGCGGCACACGCTGTGAAAAATCCTGCTTCGGGCAAGGTAATGGAAAAGTGCGGACTTACACTTGACGGCACGTTCAGACAGTTTTTCCGTGCGACATCGGGTGAACTACTTGACATAAGCTACCGTTCGATACTTCGTGAAGATTATTTTGCTGACAAAGAAAAATCTTGCAATGGCGTGCAAGATGTGATATAATTATTTTTGGAATTTTATTACTGGAAAGGAATAAATGCTATGAAAGAACTTAATCCAAACGCTAAAATTGAAACCAAATGCCTCCACGCAGGCTACACCCCTAAGAACGGCGAGCCGAGAGTAATGCCTATCGTTCAGAGCACTACATACGTTTACGACTCCACAGACGATGTTGCGGCTGTTTTTGACGACCCGACCAAGAGCCTTATTTACTCCCGTT
>JAZUSM010000057.1:0-9973 GCA_045606725.1 Oscillospiraceae bacterium
AATCTGTCCGTAGTAGGAAGGGTCTGTGAGAGCCTCCTGATAGCCTGTCATACTTGTGGAAAAGACGATTTCGCCGTATGCTGTGCCGCTTGCACCAAAGGAGTAACCCTCGAAAATTCTGCCGTCAGCAAGCATAAGATAAGCCTTATCGCCCATATTGAATAAAGACATTGAAGTTTCCCCCAGTCAAGAATTTGGATTTTTACTTTTTGAGAGCTGTTACGAAGCTTGTGATATCTTCCCTCATTCTGATGCACTCACGTCTTGCAGCACCTGCGAAATCTGTTTCGTCGCAGTTTTCCTTCTGGTAAGCGCACATTACAGCTCTGGAGGAGTTTACGATTGCACCAAGACCCTTGTCATCGAATGCCTTAGCAACACCTTCTGCACCGCCGCCCTGTGCACCGTAGCCAGGTACAAGGAAGAATGTATGTGGAAGCTTTGCTCTCATTTCAGCAAGCTGTTCAGGGTAAGTAGCACCAACAACTGCACCTACTGCGGAGTAGCCGTACTCGCCGATTGTGTCAGCACCCCAGTTTTCACACATATCGCCCATTGTTTCGTAAACGCTCTTGCCATCGTCAAGCTTTCTGTCCTGAAGCTCACCGCTGGACTTGTTGGAAGTCTTTACGAGAACGAAGATGCCCTTGTCCTTTTCCTTGCAAACAGCTGTAAGAGGAGCGATACCATCTGTGCCGAGGTAGCCGTTTACTGTAAGAGCGTCAGCACCGAAACCTTCAAAAACCTGACCGTCAACAGTTGTGCTGCCGAGGTAAGCGTTTGTGTAAGCTTCCATAGTTGCACCAATGTCATTTCTCTTGCCGTCAACCATTACGAACATGCCCTTTTCCTGAGCGTACTTGACTGTCTTGTAAAGTGTCTGAACACCCTGCCAGCCGTACATTTCATAGTAAGCCGCCTGTGGCTTGATTGCAGGAACAATGTCGCAAACTGCGTCGATAATTGCCTTGTTGAACTGCCAGAGTGCTTCTGCTGCACCCTCAAGTGTTGCGCCCTTTTCAGCGAAAGCCTTTTCCTTGATGAAGCCTGGAACATAGTCCAGCTTAGGGTCAAGACCTACAACTGTTGGGTTACCCGTTTCCACGATTTTCTTGATGAGTCTGTCAAATGACATTACTACCACTCCTTATATAAATTTAATTTTTTAACTATATAAAACTGCATTATTGTTTCATGCAGAAATAACCTGCTACAATAAAAAATGCGATTGCAAGAATTATTACCAGCACGTCACTGAGTTTTGTCTTTTTCTTCTCAGCATTTTCAAGTTCGTCAGTATAGAAAGCCACACCGTCAATCACATTGCTCAGAACAGGTTTCATTGCTTCTCCCGATGAATTCTGCACACTGAAACTCAGTAAAGGTCTGATATTCAGTGCAGGCGGATAATCAGGATTTTCGTGTGCTTCGTAAACTATACAGGAAAGTCCCTCATATTCCTCAAATTCAGAGAAAAGGGAAGGGGTTTCAAAGGTTACTTCTCTGTTGAGCATAGTGCTGAAGCAGCTGATTTTCAGATACCTGTTATAATGCTTGTTGCTGCTATTAGTAACTTTTCGTTTTTTTATCAGTTCAACAACCTGACCCCTGATGCAATTACCCTCACGGAGCATTCGTTCTCGTTCGTTTTTATGAGCCTTGACATCTTTTGCTGCAAATCTGCTTGCAAAGAAAATGAACGCAGCTATACCGAACAGAAAAAGCGAAGCCGATAGCTGAGGCTTATCCAGTTCTCCCACCGTCAGATTCCATATTGCGAGCCCTGTAAGAACAATGCAAACAACAGTACATACAGTTGCAGTATTGTTTTCTTCCTTGTTGTATTTTATCTTCATTTTGTCAATTTCCCTAATCATGCTTCAAATCGGATTTCTCCGTTTGTAATAGTCATAATGTTCTTCCCCCTGAGTTTTTCACCCTTGAATACAGTGTTCTTTGACTTTGAGTGAAGTTCCTCAGGTACAACCGTCCACTCCTTGTCAAGGTCAATAACCGCAAGGTCAGCCTTCGCACCTTTTTCAATCCGTGTAACTTCAATTCCAAGAAGCTTTCTCGGATTGATTGCCATAAGCTCAGTAATTCTGCCCAGCGTAAGCTTGCCTGTATGATAAAGCTGTGTAAGTGTTACAGCAAGTGAAGTTTCAAGTCCTACAACACCGTTAGGTGCCTTGAGGAAGTCAGCCTTTTCCTCAGCAGCGTGAGGAGCGTGGTCTGTTACGATACAGTCTACCGTGCCGTCAAGCACCGCTTCAAGCACCGCAAGTCTGTCGTCCTCGCTTCTGAGAGGGGGATTCATTCTGTAGTCAGCATCACGGCTGAGAAGATTGTCCTCAGTGTATGTGAAGTAGTGCGGACAGGTTTCGCAGGTAACTTTTATACCGTTTTTCTTTGCATCACGGATAAAGTTCATACTTCCCCGTGTGGAAACGTGGCAGATGTGAATTCGTGCACCGCAGGAGTCAGCAAGTGCAATTTCTCTTGCAGTAATGCTGTCCTCGGAAGCTCTGTCCATACCCTTTACGCCAAGCTTTTCGGAAACAGCGCCCTTGTGGATTATACCGCCGTTGATGATTGCAAGGTCCTCACAGTGAGAAACAACAAGAAGTCCGTTTTCGTTTGTTGCTTCAAGAGTCTGACGCATCATTTCAGCGTTTGCAACGGGACGTCCGTCATCGGAAATCAGCTTTACACCAAGCTCAGTCCAGTCGTACAGCTCTCCGCCCTGCATACCCTTTGTAATACAGCCTACAGGGTACACATCAACACCCGTGTTCTTAGCCTTGTCAAGAATATAATCAACAGTTTCCTTGCTGTCAATTGCAGGGGTTGTGTTAGGCATACAAGCAACACCGCTTACACCGCCTGCAAGTGCCGCCGCACAGCCTGTTTCAACAGTTTCCTTGTGAGTCTGACCCGGGTCACGGAAGTGAACGTGCATATCGAAAAGCGCGGGCATAACCGCAAGTTTTCCGCCGCCGTCAACTATTCTGTCAGCTGTTACCGCAAGATTTTCACCAACCTCGGCAATCTTACCACTGTCAATAAATATATCGCAGATTTTATCGGTCTTATCATCGACCGCCCTTACATTTTTAAGAAGTATACTCATTTTTACACCTCACTCAAAAATTACAACCTTGTCGCTTCCGTCAATTTCCTTCATCTGTACCTTTACCGCTTCCTCCCTCGATGTCGGCACATTCTTGCCCACATAATCAGGACGTATCGGCAGTTCACGATGCCCTCTGTCAACAAGTACCGCAAGCTGAATGCTTCTCGGTCTGCCGCGCTTTGTAACAGCGTCCATAGCCGCCCTTGCGCTTCTTCCCGTGAAAATAACATCGTCAACGATTATCACGCTTTTGTCCTTGACATCAAAAGAAATATCGGTTCTGTCAATACCTGCGGAGTGTTTTTCGTCATCACGGTAAGCCGTAATATCAAGCGTACCCGTTTCAACCTCTGCACCCTCAAGTTCAAAAAGCTTTTTTGCAATTCTTTCTGCAAGGTGCACACCCCTTGACATTATTCCTATAAGGCAGATATCGTCAGCGCCCTTGTTCCGTTCAAGAATTTCATAGGAAATTCTTGCAATCGCTCTTGTCATAGCGTTTTCATCAAGTATTACAGCCTTCTGATTAAGCTGGGGACTGCTCATTTCAGCACCTCCGAAACAAAAAATACCTGTCCGTGAACTGACACAGACAGGTATAAATCAACTTATATTTTCATTGCAGATATAGCTTTCCCCAAAGGTACGGCTTACACCTGCCGCAGAATATCACTATAAGCGACTGCCTTGTCAATCTCACGGGATTAACTTAAAGGTTGTCCAAACTTCAAATATTATAGCACATTCTGCACAACTTGTCAACACGAAATCCGTCATTTTAACAAAATAATCATATTTTAAGACTTACTCTGTTTCAACCGTTTCAGCAACAGCAATTTCAGTATTGTCCTCATTTCTGTCAATCGGTATTTCAATAATTTCTGCTGTATTGTTCCTGAAGCTGCTTTCGATTTTTACCTTTGCGGAAAGAACCTTCAATCTGCGCTTCAGACTTTCCATTGTATCACCGTACGATGTGGAACGAAGCTGAGGAAAGGCCTTGATAAGACGTTCAACCGAACGGTCACGCACATCCATCAGCCTGTCATATTTTTCACGCCATTCGCTGAGCTTGAAGTCAGCCGCATCAACGATTTTACCGTACTTTGCCTTGATTTCAGCAAAGCGTGATTCGCCGTCCTTAGTTGCTCTCAGTTGCTCATATTTTTCACGGAAGCTTTGAGTTGTAGCATCTGTTTTTTCAGCAAGCTTTCCTTGAATTCCTGTGTTTTAGCGTCAGCTTTTTCAACAGCAGTATCGTATAGTTCCTTGCTTTCAAGTGTTTTCTGAGAAAGCGTACCGCCGATTTTTTCGGCACTCAGAAGCATAATCTTTGAGATTTCATCCAGCTGTTTCAGACGGAGATTGAGCTTTCTTACCGCGCTCAGTGAAGCAACAATATCAATTACCAACAGTGCCGACCATATCAGGATAAATGCAAACCCCATCTTGACGGGCATTTTGTCAATTGCAAGCTCAACCATAGGCTGAACAAATCGTACGACTGTTACACAGCCAACGCCCCAGAGTATCGAAATTTTCAGGCATATGTAACCCCTGAAATTGAATTTTTCATGTGAGTAATCCCACCATCTTGCATGAAAAAGCTTTTCCATGCCAAGTCCTACAAACAATTCAAATGCCGTGCAAAGAATTGACGTTGCAATAAACAGCGGTATAATTGTATGCGAAACAGGTCGGAAGAACACCGTAACCATTATTACGCCAAAGCCGTAAATAGGGCAGATAGGCATGCTAAGAAAGCCTCTGTTCTGATATTCGCCGGTTTCAAGAGTCATCCAGCATACTTCAATTCCCCAGCCGATGAACGACCAGAATATGAACATATGAAACATTTCATACAAGCTGAATTCTATAAAAGGTATTGGTGTCACAGCTATTCTCCTTTCCCTGAAAAATTACTACGGGATATATTATACCACATATAGCATTGTTGTCAATACAAAAATTGAATTTGTTACTTTTTGTAACCATTTAATCACAATTTTTGGTTATAGTAATCAAAAATCAAAATTCACAATACCAATGAATTGTTGACATTTTTACCCTTTTCAGCTATAATTAAAATAGGTGAAAATTCGCATTAATAAATACAGACCATGACAATGGAGGTAAAAACAATGCTTTTTATAATTTTATGGCTTATATCGCCGATAGTCCTGTTGATACTGTTTCTTGTGCAGCTTTCAACCTGTTCTGAGCTCAAGCGTTCAAATAAAGCTCTTAGTCAGCAGGTGAATGCTCTTCTTGAGCAGCTTGCTCAAAGTACCGAAAACAAGAAAAAAACATCATCAGAGACTAATGAACAAGGTGCTCAGGAAAATATGCCGGCTGAAGCGCTTGTGCAGAGTACAGCTGCTGCACCGCAGCCCGTTTCAACACCGCCAGCTGCACAGCAGCCATCAACACCTTATCAGCTGCCGCCTCAGATTCAGTACAATATACCATCACCAGTTCCGCCTGCACCTGCAAAGCCTGTTGTGTATGCTGAAAAGGTTGACGCTTTTGTCAAACCCCAGAATAAAACACCTGTGAAGAAAATCAGTACAATCAATATTATTCTCATTCTCGGTGCATTGTTCCTGTCACTCTCTGGATTTATTTTTGCGGCAGCAACATGGGGCGTGCTCAACAGCTTCTTCAAAGCAGTTGTGCTTGTGTCCTTCTCTGCGCTTTTCTTCGGAATTCATTCCTTCACAGAGCGCAAGCTGAAGCTTGAACAGACGGGAAAAATCTTCTACATACTCGGAAGCGTGTTTCTCCCTGCGGCAGTAGTTGCGGCAGGTCTGCTTGAAGTTTTCGGCCATTACCTGTCATTCTACGGCGACGGACGCCTGCTTCTTTTCGCAATTCTTGCCCTCAGCGTTTGTATTCCGTTTTTTAAGGGCGCTAATGACTACAATAGTAAATTTTTCGCCGCGGTTTCTCATTACAGCTTTTCAGCAGCGGTTGTGTTCATTCTGTTCCATGTAATACCAAGGGCAGATATTGCTGTGCTTGCAAGTGCCGTATATTCCTTGCTGATTGTAATTGCAGAACCGTTTATCAAGGATTTTTACGACGAAATCTTCGGAGAGGATAATGTTTTCTCTGCTCAGTACGGCTACTTTGCACTTATCAGCACAACACTCCTCGGTATAATCTCAACCTGTGTATTCCTTGACGATACCTTCAGTGTTGTAACTCTGTCTGCCTTTGCAGTTTACTCAGCCTGCTTCCTTACAAGAAGCATTACCGAGAAGAACAGCATTTTCAGTTCAATTGCATTCGCATTCTTTATCACAATTTCACTTTTCTCAGGCTTTGACCCTGACAGCATTTCAAGCATTACCTGTGTAATTGCTTCCACAGCACTTATCTACGCAACCCTTTCCGCAATGGGACTTCTTCCTGAAATTATCCGAAAAATAATGAAAGGCTTTGCAATTGCCGCCGCATGTATTGCAGGTCTGCTGGCGATTGCTGAAAATATCAGCTACCTTGTTGACAATTCCGTGCCTACATGGGAGATGATACTCGCTTCAGGTGTTGTATTTGCAGAAATGCTTATCCTTGCAATCCGTTATAAATCAAGCGAATTCAAAGCATTTACCTTTGCGGCACTCATATGGTTTGTGACCGACCTTATGCTTATATTTGAAATCGGTCTTGCAGGAATTCTCATTTCCTTTGCAATTGTCACAGTATATTTCCTTGTAACACGCTTTACACCCATTAATGACAAGCTTTACTGTGGCATAAATGATATTGTTTTTGCCATTTATACTATTATAAATTCCGTATGCTGCTGTGTTGACAGCGATACAGGCTGTTTTGCAGCAATTGCTGTGCTTGTGGCAGGAATTGTATGCACAATCATTTGCAGACACGAAAAGCTTTCAGCAATTCTCTGTCCGATACTTACATTCCAGACAGCACTTCCGCTTTTCCTTATCTTTATGGAATACAATATAGTTTTCCCTTACGCAATGGACAATGGCGACTCTGCAATGTCGGTAATCCTTATTCTTTTCTGCGTAATTACAACTGTACTTCTGTTTATTCCCAAAGCGGCAAATTACATAAAATCATATCTGGTTTCAGTTTACTGCCTGCTGCCGGTATTTATAGTTTCCTGTATAATATGGGAAAGCGCAGACTTTGTAACAACACTCGCAGTATGTGCATTTTATCTTGTAACTGTACTTTGTCCCGCAAAGGATAAATTACGCAAGCCTGTATTCGACATCGCTTTCAGCGTATTTACATTGATTTGTTCAGTAATTTGCTGCTGCGTTGATGAAACAAATCTTATTGGTTCAATTATTATCCTGATTGCAGCTGTAATATGCCTTGCAATTGCAAACAGAGGAAAAATCTCGGTGATTTTCTGCCCGATATTTACATTCCAGCTTGTACTTCCGCTTTACATGCTGTTCAGGGACTACGAATTAGCGCTTCCTTACACAATCGAAAGCGGCGACTCCGCAATGTCGGTTATCGTAATTCTTTTCTGCATTCTCGCATCATTGTTCCTGTTTGTTCCGAAAGCAGAAAGATACGCAAAATCCTACGGCATTTCCGTTCTGTGCATACTTCCAGTGTTCCTTATTTCCTGTATGATATGGGAAAGCGCAGACTTTGTTTCGATGCTTGCAGTATGCATTTACATTGCTGTTTTACTTGCAAGATATTCTTTCCCAAAGAATTATTTCTCCCACATCAATATACTCAACGGAGCAATTCTTCTCACCTCACTTATTGCAGGTTTCAAGTTCCTGGATGACCTGGATTATCTTGTCTGTTTCCCATCAGTTGCGTTAATGCTTATATTTGCTGTCTACGCTCTGTGCGAAGCATTCGACGTGTTCCGTAATGGAAATCCATATATATGTACATTCCTTTGGTTTACCGCACCACTTTTCAGCAGCTGGCTGTTTATTTCCGGTGCAGAAGCAGGTGATAACGCAATGATGATTTTCGGCGCAGTCCTCGCAGTCTGCTCCGCATTTACCTCCGTTATCAAGAAGAACACTTTCAATCTTATTCTTCCGATGATCATTCTTACCTTTGCAATTGCTGAAACTTATGTTGAGGAAATGCTGATTATTCCGCTGGTTGTATTTGTTGCAGCAGGACGTGTCCTCTTCAATGATAAGATGATAAAGAAATTTTATGTTGACGTGTTCTCATTTGGTGCATTTCTCCCCGTTATTGTATTTTTCTTTGAAGCAAGCAACGATTTCAAGGAGTGGGCAGCAATCCTCGTTACCGCACTTCTTATCCTCAACCTTGTCCGCAAGGAAAATACCTCTCTCACAAACCGCAGAACAATTACAGTGGCGGGTGTGTTTATATTCCCTCTGTTCTGGTTCCAGCCTTTGTTTGAAGTGCCCGAAATGATTAACGTCCAGTTCAACCTGCTGCCTGTGTTCTTCTTCTGCCTCCTTGTGAAGCTTATCTGGAAGGACGCAGCCGAAAAGGCGGATAACTTCTCCTTTATCGCGGCGATTATTTCCTTGGTAATTCTCTTTATTGAGTCCTTTACATCAAGCGACAGCTTCGACGCCGTGTTCATTGGAACAGTGCTGTTCATAATGCTTGCTGTATCCTTTATCATAAAGAAGAAGCGCTGGTTCGTGCTTGCTGTTGCCTCAATGGTAGCTTCGGGCATTCTCCTCAGCTTCGGTCAGCGTGACAGCATCGCTTGGCTTGTATACCTTGCCCTTGCAGGTGCAGCGCTTATTGCCCTCGGACTTGCAAACGAATTGAAAAAGCAACAGCAGAAAACAGGCGAAGAAACAAAACTTTCACGTTTTATGTCTGACTGGACCTGGTAGTAAAAAGTGAAATGTGGAATTTGAAAAGTGAAATTTTATAATTGCACATTAATTCCTCATTTCACTTTCCTAATTCCACATTTATTTAAGAGGTAAAAACAATGGCTGAAATATTTGATGTTATCAACAACCGCACAAGTTACCGCGGTACTTACAAGGACACGAAAATTCCCCGTGAACATCTTGTTCAGATTATGGAAGCTGGACTTGCAGCGCCGTCAGGCTGCAACAAGCAGACGACTTCACTTATCTGCGTTGATGACCCGATTATCCTTGACAAGCTTAAAGGTATGATTGACCCTCCGATTTGCGAAACCGCACCTGCAATAATCTGCGTGCTTACACAAAGGATTTTCGCCTACCGTGACAAGTGCTTCAACGTGCAGGACTACTCTGCGGCAATTCAGAATATGCTCCTCGCTATAAAAGCACTTGGATATGAAAGCTGTTGGTATGAGGGACACATCACCGACGATGACGATATCGGCGGACAGCTTGCAAAAACGCTTGGCGTGCCTGATGATTACAAAATGGTGTGTATTCTCCCCGTGGGAATTGCCGACAGACAGCTTACCCGTGCGAAAAAGAAAAGCTTTGAGGAGCGCGCGTGGTTTAATAAATTTGGAAATTAGGAATGTGGAAAGTGAAATTTTATGGTTACACAACAAGATTATTTAGCTGATAATTTTTGGAATAAGTTTAATTTCTCAAACGGTAAAATTGAATATATGGAAACATACTTGGACGAAGATATGTTACAGGTTGAATATCCTAATAAGCTACTGCTTGATGCAGGATATTACAGTGGTATTTTCGGTATTGAAATTATATGGGACTGCAACTGGCAAACACCTGTTGCAAAATACATCTGCAAAACACAAGACGATTTCGAGAAATTGATGCATATCGCAATTAATCAGATTGAAAAAGAAGTTGAAGAAAACCGCTTTTCATACTATGGACCACTTTGGGAAACCATTGAAATTAGTTACTTATAAAA
>JAZUSM010000058.1:0-41864 GCA_045606725.1 Oscillospiraceae bacterium
ACATATCAGCAGTATCATCTTCATCAGGTATTTGTGCCAACAGCTTTTCGTCAGCTGCAAGGGGAGTGCCCTCCTCGACTTTCAGCATATAAGCGGAAATGTGAGTAAGCGGCAACTTTGCAACAGTGTCAAGGCTTCGTCCCAAGCTTTCAAAAGTCTGCCCCGAAACAGCAAGCATAAGGTCAGCGCTTATGTTGTCAAATCCGACTTTTTTCGCAGTTTCAATTGCAGTAACAGCCTGCGCCGAGTCATGAAGTCTGCCAAGCATTTTCAGTTCGTTGTCGTCAAATGACTGCACACCAAATGAAAGTCGGTTTACTCCTGCATTGCGCACCTCACGCAGATAATTTTCAGTAACACTGTTAGGGTTGCACTCCATAGAAATTTCGGCATCAGGAACAATCTCCGCCACCGAAAGTATAGCACCAATCTGTTGCGGAGTAAGCAGGGAAGGCGTCCCTCCGCCGAAATAAACCGTGTCAAAGCCGTAACCATAAGCCTTGATGTTGCGGATAACAGCAGACGTGTATAAATCCGTCAGCGAAAGGTCGGTTACCGAGTAAAAATCGCAGTAACGGCATTTTCTCACGCAGAACGGAACGTGAATGTATAAGCCGATGTTTTTCATAGTTTCACCCTTTAAAAGTGTGGAGTTTTATTTGTTATGTTCAAAATATCGTTTTGCCAGCATGGTTTGATGTTCAATAATATTTGAGTTCCAATGTACAATTTCTGTCAGTTCAGCACACGGAAATTCTGAACATAATCCACAGAATTGAACATTGTGTTTTCTGGTGCAAGCATGCACTTTACATCTTCCAGACTGTTCCCATTCGGGAACATATCCGTCTGCTTCAATACAGCCCTTGCATATTCCGTCAAACTTTTTTTTGCATCCATCACAGCATTCGCCGCAGGCTGTTATTGTAGAAAAGTTTATCACATACTCACCTCATTTAACTTATAAAATAATTATACCACCCACAAAACAGCAAGTCAACAAAAATGCCGCCCTCAAAGAGAACGGCATAAAAATCATATAGCAAATACCCACGCATACGGGAACATTCCCACTAATGTAAGCAGAATATATATCCACCGGTATTCTTTAAGCGGATTTTTTAAATAGATAACAGCGTGCAATGCAATTGCAGCAATATATGAAGCAACAACTGAAATGTTCAGCAACAACAGCTTGTTTCCCGTGCTGAAGCCACGTTCATAAAGCAGAAAGCAAACTCCGACAATAAGAATTATATTCACACAGCTTGATAACGCAAGCTTGGCAAAAAGCTTGTCGCCCTCAGTTGCATAATTTGCAGATGTTTTCTTCTTCATAACGTCATCACTTCCGCATTAACTTATTCATCCAGCTTAAGCACCGCCATAAACGCCTCCTGCGGAACCTCAACAGTACCCAACTGACGCATACGCTTCTTACCTTCCTTCTGCTTTTCAAGCAGCTTCTTCTTACGGGTGATGTCACCGCCATAACACTTGGCAAGAACGTCCTTACGCATAGCCTTAACAGTTTCACGGGCAATAACCTTGCCGCCGATTGCAGCCTGAATTGGAACCTCAAACAGCTGACGAGGGATGTTGTCCTTCAGCTTTTCTGCAATTCTTCTTGCACGTGCATAAGCGTTGTCAGCATGAACAATAAAGGAAAGTGCGTCCACGATATCGCCGTTAAGCATAATGTCAAGCTTGACAAGCTTGGACGGCATATATCCCAGCATCTCATAGTCAAATGAAGCATAACCCTTCGTACGGGATTTCAGTGCATCAAAAAAGTCATAAACAATTTCATTCAGCGGAAGCTCATAGTGAAGCTCAACACGGGTTTCGTCAAGGTACTTCATATCCTTGAAAATACCGCGTCTGCCCTGACAAAGCTCCATAATGTTGCCCACGAAATCGCTCGGTGACAGAATAGAAGCCTTAACCATTGGTTCTTCCGCAGAAGCAATAACCGCGGTATCAGGATAGTTTGTCGGGTTGTCAATATAAACCGTTTCGCCGTTTGTAAGATTAACCTTGAAAATAACCGACGGAGCAGTCGTAATAAGGTCAAGATTGAATTCACGTTCAAGACGTTCCTGAATAATTTCCATATGGAGCAGACCGAGGAAGCCGCAGCGGAAACCAAATCCCAGTGCAACCGAGGTTTCAGGCTCAAAGGAAAGGGAAGCGTCATTAAGCTGAAGCTTGTCAAGTGCATCACGCAGGTCGCCGTAGCGTGCACCGTCAGCAGGATAAATACCGCTGAACACCATCGGATTTACTTCACGGTAGCCGGGGAGTGCCTCATCACAAGGATTTTCCGCATCAGTAACCGTGTCACCAACCTTTGTGTCGCCGATATACTTGATAGAGGCAGTAATGTAGCCAACCTCGCCCGAGTGAAGTACACCCGCATTGACGTGGTCGGTTGCACCCATATAACCTGTTTCAACAACCGTAAACTCAGCGCCCGTAGCCATAAGCTTGATTTTCTGACCGATTTTAACCTCGCCGTCAAGTACACGGACGTAAATGATAACACCCTTGTAGCTGTCGTAGAAGCAGTCGAAAATCAGCGCCTTCAATGGCTTGTCATTGTCACCCTTAGGACAAGGAATATCAGTAACAACCCTTTCAAGTACTTCCTCAATGTTGGTGCCCATCTTAGCAGAAATTCTCGGCGCATCCATAGCAGGAATGCCGATAATGTTTTCTACCTCGCCGCAGACACGGTCAGGGTCAGCAGATGGCAGGTCGATTTTATTTACAACAGGCATAACCTCAAGGTCATTTTCGATTGCAAGATAAGTGTTTGCAAGAGTCTGCGCCTCAATACCCTGAGTAGCGTCAACAATAAGAATTGCACCCTCACAAGCAACAAGTGAACGTGAAACCTCATAGTTGAAGTCAACGTGACCCGGGGTGTCAATGAGATTGAAAACGTAGTCATTGCCGTCCTTTGCCTTGTAGTTAAGACGAACAGCACGAGCCTTTATGGTAATACCACGCTCACGCTCAATGTCCATATTGTCGAGAAGCTGGTCCTCCATATCACGTTTAGCAACAGTGGAAGTAAGCTCAAGAATACGGTCAGCAAGAGTAGACTTGCCGTGGTCAATGTGAGCAATAATACAGAAGTTACGGATATTTTCCTGATTGTAAGACAAGATAACACTTCCTTTGTGAATTAATGTGCCAAATCCTAAATATTATAGCATAAAAAGATGCTGTTGTAAATAATAAAATTTATAACAGAAATGAAAATCTGATTATATGTATTTGATTGTTTTTCAAATTTATGAAATAGTAACAAATTTACATTATATATGGCATAATTTTGATGTATAATTACCTTAAGGCAGAAAATGCCCAAAAAATAATGGGAGGAATTTAAAATGAACTCTATGAAAAAGTACATAGCTGAATTTATCGGCACAATGGTACTGGTAATTCTCGGTTGCGGAACAGCAATGCTTGTCGGCTGTGACGCTGTAAACGGCGGCGGATATATCCTTACCGCATTTGCTTTCGGTCTTGTAATTGTGGGAATGGCTTACTGCGTTGGCAATATCTCAGGCTGTCACATTAACCCTGCTGTTTCTCTCGGCGTTCTCATGAGCGGCGGAATGACAAGCAAGGACTTCATCGGATACATTGTTTCTCAGTGCCTCGGCGCACTCACAGGTTCAGGTGTGCTTGCTGCAATCTTCTCTCTCGGCGGTGTCGAGGATAAAACAGGCGGCTTCGGCTCAAACGGTCTTGCAGGTGTAAACGGAAGCACTGTAGCAGGCCTTATCGTTGAAATAGTCCTCACATTCATTTTCGTTCTTACAATCCTTGGTGTAACTTCAAAGAAAGCTGGTCACGGTTCATTTGCAGGCGTTGTAATCGGCTTTACACTTACACTCGTTCATATTCTCGGTATCGGTCTTACAGGTACATCAGTTAACCCTGCAAGAAGCATCGGCCCTGCAATCGTTGCAGCAATCACAGGCAACACAGACGCTATTGCTTGCGTATGGGTATTTATCGTAGGTCCGCTTGTTGGCGCAGCACTCGCAGCTGTTGTATACAAGTACCTCGAAAGCGAAAAAGCATAATTGATTTTCAGCACCGTGAAGGCTTCGGCTTTCGCGGTGTTTTCTTTCTGCTTGACAAATTCCGTCATTAGTGCTATAGTTAATACAATTGAATACAATACGAAATACGGTTCGAAATCAGATTGCAGTGCAGTCTGACGCGTAGACTAACAGGGAATTCGGTGAGAATCCGAAGCAACCGCCATTACTGTATTTGACGAGAGGGGCACAATTGCCATTGAGTAAACACTTGAGAAGGCTGTGTTCCATGCAGAAATGCTGTGTCATAAGTCAGGAGACCTGCCGTGTTTTAAGGGTTGTACTAAGATTCAGCTATTAAGTGTAAAAAATCAAGCAAAAGCTTGCATATATGGCTTTTGTGCAGATTTTTTGTATACACTTTAACTGAAGTTTAGTATAAAACAGGCTTGGGACGTGAAGCAATGCAACCGATTATCGCAAGCGAAATCGTTACGATATCGCTGGTAGCTTTGAATTTTTACATATTCAAGGCTGTTTTTGCCGTGTAATCAATTGCTCCTTCAAACCCTTGAAGGAGTATTTTTATTTTATGGAAAAGAGGAAAAACAAATGAAAAAAATTATCGCAGCAGTATCCGCAATCGCACTCACATTCAGCATGGCTTTTACAGCTTTTGCCGCTGAAACAGCAGATGTCTATGTAACAATTTCAGACGGCACAGGTGCACTTCCCGTTGCACAGGAAAAAATCACTGTAACAGACATTGACGCTGACGGTGCACTCACAATCAATGACGCACTTTATATCGCCCACGAGGAGTATTACAACGGCGGTGCAGAAGAAGGTTTTGCTTCCGCTGAAACAGAGTACGGCGTGTCCCTTAATAAGCTTTGGGGCGTGGAAAACGGCGGTAGCTACGGCTACTATAAAAATAATATTTCTGCATTGAGCCTCAGCGATACGGTTGCAGACGGAGATTATATCAATGCTTACGCTTTCAGCGACCTTACAGCATGGTCTGACGTGTATAGCTGGTTTGACATTGACTCAGCTGAACTTGACACAGGTGCAGAAATGGCACTTACTCTTTGCTACGCAGGCTATGATGCAGACTGGAATCCCGTTACAATGTTTGTAAGCGACGCTGTAATTACAGTAAACGGCGATAAAACAAGTTATACAACCGACTCTCAGGGCAAGGTGGAAATCAAGTTTGACGAAGCAGGTGAGTATATTATCAGCGCAGTTTCCGATACACAGACACTTGTTCCTCCCGTTTGCAAGGTAACCGTAACGGCTTCTTCCGACAGCTCAGAAACAACTGCACCTGCAACAGGCAACAACACAAGTGGTCTTCTTGCAGTAACAGCAATCGCATTTGCTGCCGCTGTACTTACAAAGAAAAATGAAAAGTAAAATTTGTTTGTTGATTTCCTGTTTGCTTGCAATATTCCTGCTTCCGATTACTGTTTGTGCAGAACAGCAGACTGCATCGGAAATAATCGCATATAACCTCGATGAAAGCAGCTCGGCAACCGTGCAGGAATGGCTTGATACAACCCTTGCAGAAAATGCAGGAAATGGCTCTGAGTGGTACGTAATTTTCCTGAGCAAAAGTTGTGAATATGATTTTACAGCATATAAGACCGCCCTTGAAGCTTATGTGGAAAGCAACGATATCCGCTCCGCAACCTCCCGTCAGAAGTATGCACTTGCGCTTGTTGCAGTCGGCAGCAACTCGGATTATATTGCTGAAACAATGGAAAATTCAATAGGTGAGCAAGGACTGATGAGCTATATTTTCGGTCTGCACCTGCTTAACAACGGCTGTACAAGCAGCGCATTTACCGCTGAAAGCGTGACGGAACAAATCCTCACAATGCAGCTTGCCGACGGTGGTTGGGCGGTAATGGGTGAGTACGGTGACCCTGACGTAACCGCATTGGCAATTCAGGCACTTGCACCATATTACAGCAGCCATGAAGCCGTGATGATTGCTGTTGACAATGCAGTACAATTTCTTTCAGAAAAACAGCTTGCAAGCGGCGGATACAAGTCAATGGGAAAGGAAGCCTCCGAAAGTGTTTCGCAGGTTATAACTGCACTTTCAACAGTTGGCATTGACGCCGAAAAAGACAGCCGCTTCAATAAAAACGGAAATACGCTTTTCTCAGCATTGGAGCAATTCCGCCTTGACGACGGAAGCTACTGTCACGAAATCGGCGGCGTGCAGAATTATACAGCAACAGTGCAGGCATTTATGGCAGCAACATCTTATGACAGCATGAAAAATGGAAATATCTATATATTTGCAAATGAATTTTCTGAAGAAACCGTTTCGGAAACAACAGTAACCGAAACGGAAATTACAGAAAACACAACGGAAATGTCGGAAATTCATGACACTGCAAAAGCAGAGCAAAGTTCCTATAAGCCTGTTGCCTGTGCAGTAATTGTTGTACTTGCCGCTTCCGTGTGTGTAGTGTTATGGATAATGAAAAAACGAAGCGTCAAAAACATCATTGTCGTTGTTGGTATTGCCGCAATTGCAGTAATTGCTGTGCTTTGTACCGAAATCAGCAGTGCTGAGAATTACTACGGAACAGTGTCTGAAAAGGAAAATCCTGTCGGTACAGTAACGCTGGAAATCCGATGTGATACCGTTGCAGGCAGGGAAGATTACATTTCCGAAAACGGAATAATACTTGAACAAACCGAATTCACCTTTGAAAAAGGCGAAACAGTGTATGACATACTTGCGGAAGCTTGTCGATTAAACGGAATACAAACTGAATTTTCGAACGATTATATTTCGGGAATAAATTATATTTATGAGTTTGATTTCGGTGAATTGTCAGGCTGGCTGTATTTTGTAAACGGCGAGGAAGCCTCCGTTGGCTGTAATTCATATGAACTTGCGGACGGCGACGAAATCAAATGGCTGTACAGCCTTGAAATGGGAAATGATTTGAAGTAAGGAGGGGTAATATGCGGTCATTTGCCGAAAGTAATCCGATAGCGGCGGCATTATATTTCTTTGCCGTGACGGGAATAGCAATGTTTGCCGCCAACCCTGTAATTTCCGCAATTTCATTGCTGGGTGCAATCGTTCTTTTTTCCTTGAACAACGGAAGAAAAGGTGTGTCAACCCATATTTTTTCCGTAATCCTGTTTGCGGCAATGTCACTTGTAAACCCGTTGATTTCACACAACGGCGCAACCGTGCTCTTTGTCATGAACAACAATCCGATAACACTTGAAGCACTTGTGTACGGCGTTTGCGCAGCATTGACGGTTACGGCAGTGCTGTATTGGTTCAATTCCTTTTCTCAGATTATGACAAGCGATAAACTGCTTTACCTTTTTGGTACATTGTCGCCAAAGCTTGCGCTTACTCTTTCAATGGCACTTAGATATGTCCCTCTTTTCGGCAGCCAGATAAAAAAGGTTCAGGCAAGTCAGAAAGCGATTGGACTTTATAAGGACGACAACATTGTTGACAGCTTCAAAGGCGGAGTAAGAATTTTTTCCATAATGGTAACATGGGCGCTGGAAAACGGAATCATCACCGCCGACAGTATGACCGCGAGAGGCTACGGAACAGGCAAACGGTCACGCTTTTCGTTGTTCCGTTTCAAAACGGATGACATTATCATTATTTTCGCAGTAATAATTCTTTCTGTTCTTACCGTTTACGGAACAGCAAATGCAGAATTTGATTTTTACCCTAATCTGACAGCACCCGTGCTCACCGCAAGGCTTGCCGCGGGATACATTTCATACGGCGCAATGACTGTATTGCCCGTCATTATAGGAGTAAAGGAGGAGCTGAAGTGGAAATACTTAAAGTCGAAAATCTGAATTTTACCTATCCGCAGACAGCTTCACCGGCAATCCGTAAACTTTCCTTTTCAGTAAACAAGGGTGAGTTTGTCACCGTCTGCGGCTCAACTGGAAGCGGCAAATCAACGCTGCTTCGCCTGCTTAAGCGGGAACTTGCTCCCCTTGGAGAAACAGGTGGAAATATTATTTTTGACGGAATTGACATAAATGAACTTCCTGCAAAAAGAAGTGCGTCGGAAATCGGATTTGTAATGCAGAATCCTGAGCATCAGCTTGTAACGGATACAGTGTGGCACGAGCTTGCATTCGGACTTGAAAATATGAATTTACCCCAGTCTGTCATGGCAGGGAAAATCGCTGAAACAGCCTCTTATTTCGGTATAGAAAGCTGGTATGACAAAAAGGTTTCTGAACTTTCAGGCGGACAAAAACAGCTTCTTTGCTTAGCTTCAGTAATGGTTATGAATCCGAAAATGCTTGTGCTTGACGAGCCTACTTCAAGGCTTGACCCGATTGCAGCCTCAGAATTCATTGCAGCACTTAAAAAGATAAACCGTGAGCTGTCAGTTACCGTAATAATTTCCGAGCATCGTCTTGAAGAAGTTGTACCAGCCTGTGACAAGCTTCTTGTGCTTGAAGACGGAGAAGTCAAAGCCTTTGATACTCCTGAAAAAGCAGTTTGTAAACTTAATGAAAAACAGCTTTCAGCAATGCCTGCCGCAGTACATGTTTTCCGTGCCGTCGACGGAAAAGGAAAGTGTCCCCTTGATGTCCGTGAGGGAAGAAGCTTTATTGAAGCGAATGTAAACCGTAAACCTGATAAGCTTCCCGTAAATGAATATGTTCATTCCGAGAATGTTGTCATGCAGTTCAGAGATGTGTATTTCCGTTATGAAAGAAATCTTCCCGACGTGCTTAACGGACTTAACATGACCGTATACGAAAATGAGATTTTCTGCATACTCGGAGGAAACGGTTCAGGTAAAACAACAACTCTTTCTGCCGCCGCAGGCCTCGTAAAGCCATACAGCGGAAGTATAAAAATTTTCGGCAGGAAACTGAAGGATTATAAAAATCAGTCCCTTTACCGCAATTGCCTTACCCTCCTTCCTCAGGATGTCCAGACCTTGTTTATGAGGAATACCGTCCGCGAAGAACTTGAAGGAGCAGAATCCGAAGCTGAAATGCTTCCTTTTGATTTTGACAAGCTTATGGATAAACATCCATATGACCTTTCAGGCGGTGAGCAGCAGCTTGTTGCCCTTGCAAAGGTGCTTGCAGCAAAGCCTGAATTGCTTTTGCTTGACGAGCCTACAAAGGGCATAGATGCCGACTCAAAGCGCCGTATGACCGAAATCATCAAACAGCTTAAAGCAAACGGAATGACCATAGTAATAGTGAGTCACGATATGGAATTCGTATGTGACTGCGCTGACCGTTGTGCAATGCTTTTCAGAGGCGAAGCGGTGTCGGAAGCAACTCCACGCGAACTGTTTTCAAATAATAATTTCTATACAACAGCAGTAAGCCGTATGACACGAAGCGTTTGCAGCAATGCAGTTTCCGTCTGTGACGCAGTAAAACTTTTTCGTGCTGACAAGGACGGTGAAAAGCTGTGATAGTTATTGAAAATAAGCTTCTTCGCAATGCCGTGAAAATAAGTGTACCGTTTTTGCTGATACCTGTGCTTGTAATTCTGGGTGCAGCAGTATTCGAGGAACGCCGCCATCTCATTGTTTCAACCGGAGTCGCCGTCCTTGCACTGCTTCTTTTTGCGGCAGGCTACGAAAAAAAGCCGACAGGCTCAAGAAGAATGATTATAGCCTCAGTAATGACAGCGCTTTGTATTGCAGGAAGATTTATCCCCGTTTTCAAGCCGATTACCGCACTTACGGTAATTACCGCAATCTATCTCGGCGGAGAAGCAGGTTTCCTCGTCGGAGCAATGTCTGCGCTTCTGTCAAATTTTTATTTCGGACAAGGTCCCTGGACCCCATTTCAGATGCTTGCATGGGGAATGATAGGACTGCTTGCAGGCTTACTTGCCAACCCTCTTAAACAGTATAAGTGGCTTCTGCTTGCATACGGCATCCTTGCAGGTGTACTATACTCTCTTGTAATGGATATATGGACAGTGATATGGTACGACGGTTCTTTCCGTGCAGAGCTTTATTTAGCAGCATTTGTAACAGCACTTCCGCATACCATCATGTATTCGGTTTCGAATTTTATTTTCCTTTGGTTTGCGGCAAAACCATTCGGTGAAAAGCTTGAGCGTGTTAAAATAAAATACGGGATATAAAAACAGCCTTCTTCACGGGAACAATCCCATTGAAGAAGGCTGTTTCTGTTAATTGTAAGCGCAGCTGCAAAGCTTGTCAATATCGAAATTGAAAATATCAGCTTTGACCTGTTCAATCTTTTCCGATTCAGCATCTTCGAAAACAAATTCATCAAGCCTGCGTGACATTTCATCAAGAATGTCAACATCCATATTATCCGCCGCATTGCGTATATTTTCGAATATTTCAAGAATTTCTTCCCTATAATCGGAAGCTTTTTTTACAGCTGAAGTTTTCTTGAAAAGAACCCCAAGAGCACTGTAGTATTCTTTCCAGCTGTTGATAAACAACGGGTGAAGCGCCTTTATTACAGCGGTATTCTTATCCCTCGCCGCTTCCTCCAGTTCCATAGCCATGCCTGCAAGCCGTACAATACCAATAAGTGAAGCCGTACTCTTCATTCCGTGCACCTTGATTCGGTAGCTTTTGACAGCTTCAGCAGTATCTATGCTGAAATAATATCCGTCAAGCTCCTCAGTGTCCTTTGCAGCAGACCTGCGGAACATGTCTATCGTTTCAAGCATAGAATCATCATTGTCAAAATGAAGCCGTGCATAGCTCCAGTCTATTCCGTTTATGACAGGAAGTTCAATTTCTTTTGTATTGTCTGCTCCGGTTTCAGCAGGCTTACTGTCAGTAATTATCGCTGACGGCAGCAGTGAAGAAGCAAGAAGCTTTTCAAGTTTGTTCGGGTTGATTGGCTTTGAAAGGAAATCATTGAAGCCTGCGTTCAGGTAAAAATCCCTTGCGCCGACAATTGCATTTGCCGTAAGTGCAATTACAGGAACATCCCTGCAAAGGCTTCCGTCATCATTCCGCACCTTTTCAAGCGCCTGAATACCGTCCATAACAGGCATCATGTGATCCATAAAAATAATGTCAAAGCGCTCTTTTTTTATCATTTCCACGCATTCCGCACCATCTGACGCCTCGGAAATAATAACCTTTGTCTTTTTCAGAAGATTCTTGAAAACCTTTCTGTTTATTTCATTGTCGTCAACAACAAGAACTTTCGCCTCAGGTGCAGTAAATTCAGCAGAATAAAGCTTGTGGTCATACTCAATATCACCAAGCTGGATTTTTCCCACAGGTGATGAGTCAATTATCTCCTGAGCAATAACAAATGAAAATACAGAACCTTTTCCGTATTCGCTGGCAACATTGAGTTCGCTTCCGAACATTTTCAGTAACGTGGATGTAATGTTAAGTCCAAGCCCCGTGCCCTGAATATTACGGTTTATATTTTCGTCCATGCGTTCAAAAGCAACAAAAAGCTGTTCAATATCTTTCTCCTTGATGCCCATTCCCGTGTCTTTTACACTGAAATACAACTTTCCGTCGCCAAGATATTTTATCTCAAGCGTAACGCTTCCGCTGTGAGTGTATTTTACAGCATTGCTGAGAAGATTTGTTACAATCTGTTTTAACCTGATGTCATCACCTTTTAGTATGCGTGGAATATTTTCATCGGCAGCAACAAGAAATTCAAGACCTTTGTCATCTGCCTTAAAACGAATCATGTTGTAAATATCATTGATAAGCTTTGCAGGCTTGTATTCAGCGTAAATAGGAGTGATTTTGCCTGCTTCAATTCTTGTTATGTCAAGAATGTCGTTGATAATGCTGAGAAGCGAGTCAGCTGCATTTTTTGTTTCTGATGCATAGCTGAGAATAGCCTTGTCGTTGCTTTCTCGGAGAATCATTTCATTCATGCCGATAACAGCATTGATAGGCGTTCTGATCTCATGTGACATATGCGCAAGAAATCTTGACTTTATCTTTGTAGCATTACGTGCCTCATCACATTTTGCCTCAACAACCTTGAGCATATCATCAAGGCTTCGTTCCTGTTCAATATTCTTGCGGTACTGAAATCTGATGTGAGTTGTCATACTAAGAATTACCCAGTTCATAACCAGCAGCATAATCGTACCAAAGCTAAAAGCAAACATAGTCTGAGTTGATCTCGTGTATATGCTGACAAATGCTGCAACAATCACAACGCATATAATGCATTGTATAACCTGAAACTGAGATACCTTCTTGTCAATAAAAACAAATCCGAGAATAGTGCTGAAGCACATAGCGTACACAAAAACCTGCGCTGAGTCAAATGAAACTGAAAGGAAAACATTCAGTACAACAAACGCAGCCATTTGCAGCTTGCCATAGAGTGTATACTTTGTAGTCTTTTTAGCAGCAATTGAAAAAGCGATTATCGTGCCGACAAGAAAAACAATAAATCCGATAAGAAGAGGCGTAGAAAGTCGTTTGAAGCCAATAGACATAATTGTAGCAACCAATCCCATAAACGTGTAAAAATACAGATTGGTTTTATAACCTGTCTGGAACTGAGAACTCATTTTTCTTCCGCCTCCTTGCAAACATGTACACCTTTTGGTACAACAAAATTGAGCCCCTTATGTACAATTTCTGCCTCGCATACATTAACATTTTCAATAAGGTCGCCGTCCTGGTTTATAGAAAAAGGTGAACCACTTGTGCGTTTTATTGTAATCTTGCTGCATTCTCCGCATAACATGTTTTTTTCGATTTTGTCAAATTTCTTGTTCTGCAAATCAAGCAGTTCAGGAATAAGCGTAAATGCCTTCTTGTTTCCGACAAGACGCGAAATAGCCTTTCCGTCATTTACACAGGTGTCCTTTGCAAAAAACATGTTTCCGCCGAAAATACAGCCATTGCCTATAAATATTTCCGCAAATTTTCCGCTTATATCAGTTCCGTCCAGTGTAATTTCATATTCATGAGGACGGGAAACAAAAATGGAGTAAAGTGTAGCAAGTGTGTATGGTACATCCTTGCCGATGAAACGATAAATTCTGAAATCATTCATTTTTCTCAGACAGTTGCTGTCCATTCCTGTGGAAAGGGAATTAAGCGAAATGCCATGATTTGATTTTATGTAGTCAACCTTTATAACATCGCCGTCAATAAGCTCCTCGATGTTGTGAAAACGGCCTTCATCCTTGCCGAAAATCTTGAGAAAATCATTTGTAAGACCGCATGGAAAAAAAGCAACCTCCACATTATCGAGCGAGTCGAAGCCGTTAAGCATATTGCGCATTGTACCGGAACCGCCGCAGCAATAAAAGCGAAGCTTCTCTCCCTCAAAAATGTGAAGGATTTTTCTTACAAGTTCAGTTTCGTAGCCTTTGTATCGTGTATTGAACACAAAGTAATCAAGGTTTTTGACTGCGTCGAGCTTGGTGCGCAGGTCGTCAGCAAAGGTTTTATGCCCTGCAAAAGGATTGATAATGAAAATATGAGTCATAGTAACTCCTCCTTTATTATTTGCAGAGAACCTCTTCAATATGCTCAATCATAGTCTGCTTATTCGGAGGCTTGAGCATATATCCGTCAGGATTAAGCATAATCAGCTTCTTTACAACTTCACGATTTGCGCTGCTTGTAAGAAACAGAACAGGAATATCGGCAGTTGTATCGTTTTCACGAAGCTGAAGAATAACCTCTTCGCCGTTCATTTCAGGCATTTCATAGTCAAGCAGAATAACATCAGGCTTTTTGCGTGCAATTGACTTGAAAGCCTGTTCGCCGGATGTAGCGATAGAAACATTATATTTTGAATCAAGCATTTCCTTTACCGTACGGAGAAGGATTACATTATCATCAACAACAAGAATATTTGCAATACTGGAAATTTTATTATTTGCAACATTCATTTCAATAGCCCCCACAAATATGAATAAAGCCTCTGAGAATAATTCAAAGGCAGTACATCAAAAAACAAGACAAAAAGCGCCTTTAAACTTTAATATATTAATACATAATATATTATACCATATGTTTTGTGTTATTTCAAGAGAAAAAACTGCTAAACATGTCAAAAAAGTAACATTTATGCAATTTGACAATACTATGTCAATAAAAACCTGCAGTAAGGCTGCATTATCTTTGTAAATCCGAGGAAAACAAATAAAGGGTATCGGATTGTAAACCCGATACCCTTACTTAATTGTGCATAATCAATTGCTATGGGATGCACCTGATAATAAATCAAGCTTCGTCCATAAAACCGTGATACTGTCCATCATCAAGAGCTGCCTTGTCAATAAGTCCGTCAGTGTTGATTTCAGCAGTAAAATCAGCAAGTGTACATTCCGCTACAGGAGCAGGTCCCTCACGAAGTCCTGTTACATCAGGAGTCTCAATCTGTGCAAGTTCCTTAGGCTGCTTTGCCTTTTTGCCCATATCCTTGAAGAAATCGTCAGGGTCATTGAATGCAGGCTGATTTGCAGCAGCTTTTCGCGCAGCAGCAGCTTCCTTAGCAGCAACCTCTTCATCGGAAGGTCTGTCCTCCATATAACCGTGGTACTGACCGTCATCAAGAGCAGCCTTGTCAATAAGTCCGTCAGTATTTATTTCATTCTCGTAATTTGCAAGTGTACATTCAGGCACAGGAGCAGGTCCCTCACGAAGTCCTGTAACCTCTGGAGTTTCAATTGATTTTACTTCCTTTTCTTCAACCTTTTGGGGTTTTCTGCCCATGTCCTTGAAAAAGTCATCAGCGTCAACAAACGGTTTAGGAGAGGAAACAGGTGCAGGGGAAGGAGTTGGTGCAGCATCTTGAGGTTTATTCCAGAAAGCCATAATTAAAAATCCTTTCATTTATTTATACGTTTAAGTAATTATACCATTATTTGCCCCGATTGTCAACCTGACTTTATCTGATAAAGTTTGTCGGCTCACCGACTTCAAGCTCAGGCAGACCATATTCCGCCTTGCCCAGAGCAATACTCTTCATCAGGAAGGACATATTTCTTGCAAGGGTACGCATTGCGCGCAAGCCTTCAATATCCTGCAGGGAGTCATTAGTGCCGCCGTTGCCGTGAATGCTGTTCCAGTAACGACTTGAAGCAACAGGCATACCGCTTATTGTAAAGAACTTGTTCAGCTCATCAAACGTGGAGGACAAGCCGCCGCGCCTTGCCGCAACAACGCTTGCACCAACCTTCATCGTCTTGTCAGAATGTGAACTGTAGAAAAGTCTGTGCAGAAGTGCAACAAGAGTTGCATTTGCCGAAGCATAGTAAACAGGACTGCCAACCACAAGTCCGTCAGATTCCTCAAACTTCTTTGCAACTTCATTCACAACATCATCAAACACGCATTTCCCATTTTTATAGCAAAAACCGCAAGCCGTACAGCCGCGTATATCCATATTGCCAACGTGCAGAATTTCCGTTTCAATTCCGTTTTCGGCAAAAATCTTCTCCATCTCGTGCAGTGCAGTGTAAGTATTACCGTTGAGATGTGGACTACCATTAAGCATAAGTACCTTCATAATCGTGCGCTCCTTACATTGTTTTCGAATAGTATAGCACACAAAAATGTGCCAATCAACAGATAAATATTAACACATAATTGTAGACTTATCAACCAATATATGTTACAATAATGTCGACAACGGATATCGGCTATCCACAAAAAATGAAAGGAATGGTAAAAATGAAAGTATTGTTAATCGGCGGCACAGGTACAATCAGCAGCGCAATAACCCGACTTCTTGTTAAAAAGGGTCATGAGGTCTATATTCTCAATCGCGGAACACGCAACGATACTCTCCCTGAGGGTGTGAAAACAATTTGCGCAGACATCAACAACGAAGCGGAAGCCGCAGAAAAACTTGCAGGTATGACCTTTGACGCTGTCTGCGACTTTATCGGATTTGTCCCTGCACAGCTTGAACGTGACTACCGTCTGTTCAACGGCAAAACCAAGCAGTTTCTCTACATCAGTTCCGCATCAGCTTACCACAAGCCAGTGCGCCACTATAAAATTACCGAGGGCACAACCCTCGCAAATCCATACTGGGAATACTCCCGCAATAAGATTGCCTGCGAGGAGTACCTTATGAAAATGTACCGTGAAAACGGCTTCCCCGTAACAATTATCCGCCCAAGCCATACCTACGATGAAAGAAGCGTGCCCCTCGGAGTGCACGGCAGCAAGGGGTGCTGGCAGGTGCTTAAAAGAATGATTGACGGCAAGCCTGTTATCATTCACGGTGACGGAACAACCCTCTGGACTATCACTTTCAACGAGGATTTCGCAGTTGCCTTTGTTGGTCTTATCGGCAACCCACACGCAATCGGTGAAGCGTTCCACATCACAAGCGACGAAAGCGTGACCTGGAATCAGATTTACAAGGCAATCGCCGATAGCCTCGGTGTTGAACTGAAACCATATTACGTTTCCTCACAGATGCTCCACGAACTCAGTAATTATGATTTCCAGGGCGGACTTATCGGTGACAAGGCAAATACCGTTGTTTTTGATAACTCCAAGGTCAAAGCCGCTGTTCCTGAGTTCAACGCAACAATCCGTGCCGAGGAGGGTATAAAGATTGCCGTTGAATATATGCTTGCCCACAAGGAACTGCAGGTGGAGGACGAGGAGTTCGATAACTGGTGTGATAAGGTTATCGAAGCAATGGAAAACCTGAAAAAGAATTTTTAACTTGTGCATATAAAAATTTCGTGGTATAATATTCCTAACGAATAGGAAAAGAGGAATACTATGAAATTTGTAATTCAGCGTGTTACAAACGCTTCCGTAAAGGTAGACGGCGAAATCGTCGGCAAAATCGGTAAAGGCTTTATGGTGCTTATCGGTGTGTCACAAACCGATACAACAGCCGAAGCTGACAGACTTATCAAGAAAATGCTTGGACTTCGTATATTTGATGACGAGAACGGCAAAACAAATCTTGCTCTCGCTGATGTCGGGGGAGAGCTTCTGCTGATTTCCCAGTTTACCCTCTATGCCGACTGCAAAAAGGGCAACCGTCCTTCATTTATCAACGCAGGCAAGCCCGATATGGCAAATGAGCTTTACGAGTACATTATTTCCGAGTGCGCAAAACAGTTTCATACCGAAAAGGGCATTTTTGGCGCAGATATGAAGGTAGAACTGCTCAATGACGGACCGTTTACCATTATTCTTGACAGTGATGTAATTTAAGTCAAAAAATAAGTCACAGCACACAAAATGTACTGTGACTTTGTTTTTATTTCTTCCAGGTAACAGGTGAGAACAACAGCAGAACAGGGAACAGCTCAAGTCGTCCCGCAAGCATATCGAAAATCAGCATTGTTTTCGATACAGGGGAGAAGCCTGAGAAATTACCCATAGGTCCAACAATGTTAAGTCCGGGACCTACGTTGTTCAGACAGGTTGCAACGGAAGTAAAATTTGTTGTAAAATCGTGATTATCAAAGGAAATGACAAGCAGGGAAAGAACGAAAATCATTACCAGACAAACCATATAAACATTTACCGAACGTACAACCTCATGCTCAACAGGACGCTTGTCAATGACAATTTTCTTGACCTGCTTCGGGTGAACAAGGTTCTGCAGTTCCTTGCCCATGCTCTTGAAAAGAATGATAATTCTTGAAATCTTGATGCCGCCGCAGGTGCTTCCCGCACAGCCGCCAACGAATGTAAGAATTACAACAAGACTTCGTGAAAGCTCAGGCCAGAGGTTAAAGTCGGTTGTTGCAAAGCCTGTTGTGGACATAACAGACGCAACCGTAAAGGCTGAGTGTCTTGCCGCCTCGCCGAAGCTTCCGTACATATCTGAAATATTTACCGCAATAATTATCGCCGCAGTAATTGCAATTGCGAAAAAAAGCCTTATTTCGCTGTTGAAAGCATCTTTAAGGTTGCCCTTCATAATCAGATAGTAGCTGCTGAAATTTGTGGCAAACAGCATCATAAACACCGTAACAATTATCTGTACCGCAGGGGAAAAGCCGCCAAGACTTGTGTTTTTTACACCGAAGCCGCCTGTGCCCGCTGTTGCAAAGGAAGTATTAAGTGCATCAAAAACACTCATATCCGCAAAAAGCAGTATCACAAATTCAGCAAGAGTCAGAACAAAATAAATCGAGTAAAGAATAAGCGCCGTTGTACGTACTCTCGGTACAAGCTTGCTTACTGACGGACCGGGGCTCTCTGCTTTCATAAGGTGCATATTCTGTCCGCCGCTGAGCTGCATGAACGCCATAATGAAAACCAGCACACCCATACCGCCTACCCAGTGAATAAAGCTTCTCCACATCAGCACGCATTTCGGAAGACTTTCAACTTCCGTGAGAATTGATGCACCTGTTGTTGTATAACCTGAAACCGTTTCAAACAGCGCATCAACAAAGTGAGGGATTGCTCCCGAAAACACAAACGGCATACAGCCCGAAAGACTGAGTACAATCCAGCTAAGTGAAACAATAACAAAACCGTCCCTTGCATGAAGTTCTTTTTTTTCAGGCTTTTTCAGTACACATAATCCACCGATGCCAGCGCTTATTCCTGCCGAAAGCAGGAAGTAAAGTCCTTGCTTCTCAGTAAAAAACAAAGCCGTAATCATTGGCACAGCCATGAACATAGCTGAGAAAATCAATATCCATCCGAGGATATATCTAATCATTCTGTAATTCATCTTAAACTCCGTTACATAAGAATATCATCAATATCGTGAAGTGCCGCAACCCTTGAAACAATTACAACCGAGTCACCTTTCAGAATTCTGTCACTGCCTCGTGGAATAATAACTGTTCTTCCTCTGAAGATTGCAGCAATAAGAATGTCGCTTTTCAGCTTCAGCTCAGCAAGCGGCTTGTCAGTGATGCCTGAATTATCCTTGATAAAGAATTCAACCGCCTCAACCTTGCCCTTGATAACGCTGTACAGGGTTTCAACATTGCTTCCGATAGTTTTTTTCATAGCACGGACATAACGCAGAATCATATCCGAGGTAATATTCTTAGGATAAATAATCGTGTCAAGGTCAAGATGCTTTACAACATCATCAAAATCGATACGGTTGATTTTGGTAACAAGCTTTCCTTTGTTTACGCTCTTTGCGAAAAGGGAAAGAAGAATATTTTCCTCGTCCATATTAGTAAGAGCAACAAAAGCGCCGGCATTTTCAATGCCTTCTTCAATAAGAGTTTCCTGCTCAGCAGCGTCGCCGTTGATAACGATGGTTTCAGGCCAGAGAGAGCAAAGTTCCTCACAGCGCTTTCTGTCCTTTTCGATAATTTTAGCAGGAATACCTGCACGATGCAGCCTTTCGCACAGATAATAGGTAATCTCACCGCCGCCGACAATCATGGCATCCTTGACGGAGTTGATTTTATACTTGATTTTGCGGAAGAAATCATTTGCATTTCTCGGAGAAGCAATAATTGAAATAATATCCTTACCTTCGAAAACAAAATCACCTTTTGCAATAAATGCGTCATCATCACGTTCAACCGTGCATACAAGTACATCGCAGTGGAATTTTGAAGCCATGTCCTTTACCGCACAGCCTACAAGAGGGCTTTCCTCAGGCAGACGGAATTTCAGCATTTCCACCTTACCCTTTACAAATGTATCAATCTTTATAGCAGACGGGAAACGGAGTACGCGGTCGATTTCCGCAGCTGCCGCAGCCTCTGGATTGATAACCATTGCAAGACCAAGTTCTTCTTTGAGGTAAGGTGCTTCCATACTGTATTCAGGACTTCTTACACGGGCAATGGTCTGGCAGTTACCTGCCTTTTTGGCAATCAGACAGCAAAGCAGATTAAGTTCGTCAGAGCCTGTTACCGCAATAAGAAGGTCAGCGCCCTTGATACCGGCTTCCTGCTGTTTAAGGTGAGTAGCACCATTACCTACAACACCCATAATGTCGAAACGGCTTGAAACGTCATTTACAACAGAGCCGTCAAGGTCAATAACGGTAATGTTATTGTCTTCCTCGTTAAGCTGCTGAGCAAGAGTCTGACCGACCTTACCACAGCCTACAATAATAATATTCATAGAAAAACCTCTGTTAAACATTTTTTGTTATAATAGAATTATACCTTAAACAAAATTAATGTCAAGGGTTTTCATACATTTTTAACCATTGTTTTAACAGCAAACAGTTGAAATATACAGTCTTAGCTGTTATAATAATGTAAAATATTTTCAGGAGTAATTTTATATGAACAACAAGCTTTCTGTTTTCTATGAGCATATATATGAATCCGCAGAGCAAAACGGCTCAACCGTGGGAAAAACGCTGGAATACGCCGTAAACTGCGGTATAGACGGTCTGGAGTGCGATTTGTGGCGGCTTGAAGACAAGACCAACGTAAAGAAACTTTTTGACAGCTGTGGGGTAAAGGTTTCATCAATATACAATTTCTTTGATTTTCCGCACGAGGACAGGAACACCTGTGAAAGCAAGTACCGCAGACTGTTTGAAACCGCCGCATTTTTTAGTGCGGATAAGGTGCTGTGCGTACCCGGTTTTGTCAATGATAATGAACAGATGAGCGAATGCAGAAAAATAACCGCCGAAAGATTGAATGAAATGTGCCTTGCTGCAAAGGAATACGGCATAACCGTAACTCTTGAGGATTTCGACGACGTAAAATCGCCATGCTGTACAACTGAGGGACTGCTATATTTTATGCAGAATGTAAGCGGTCTGAAATATACCTTTGATACGGGCAACTTCCGCTATTGTCTTGAAAATGCAGATGAAGCGTACAACGTGTTGAAAGACTATGTTGTCCATGTTCACCTCAAGGACAGAAGCTACAATATTGCAAACTCTGACCCGAATAATACCAACGGTAAGGCTGACTTGTCAGGTGAAATAATGTACCCGTCAATCGTATGTGAAGGTGTAATCGGAATTGAAAAGCTTATAGGAAAGCTTATTTCAGATGGCTACAGCGGCAGATTGGCAATCGAGCATTTCGGCGCTGTAAATCAGGCTGAGTATATGAAAAAATCCGCTGAAAATATCAGAAAGGTGCTGGCAAAATGATAAGAGTAACCGTATGGAACGAATATCTCCACGAAGTAAATCAAACCGAGGTTGCCGCAATTTATCCCGACGGTATCCACGGCTGTATAAAGGCTTTTCTTGAAGCAAATCCTGAAATCACCGTGAAAACAGCAACACTTGCTATGGAAAACCACGGTCTTACCGAGGAAATCCTGAACGAAACCGACGTCCTGATATGGTGGGGACATATGGCGCACGATAGGGTAAACGACGAAATCGCACAGCTTGTTCAGAAGCATGTCCTTGCAGGAATGGGACTTGTTGCACTCCATTCCGCTCATCACAGCAAGCCGATGAAGCTTCTTATGGGAACAACCTTAAATCTCAAATGGCGGCACGACGACCGCGAACGTGTCTGGTGCATCAACCCGTCGCACCCCATTGCAAAGGGCGTACCCGAACAGTTTGTCCTTGAAAAAGAGGAGATGTACGGCGAGCCGTTTGATATCCCTGAGCCTGATGAAACCGTGTTTATGGGTTGGTTTGCAGGGGGAGAGGTGTTCCGAAGCGGAGTAACCTTCCGCCGTGGCAAGGGCAGGATTTTCTATTTCCAGCCTGGACACGAGGAGTATCCCATCTACCACGATAAAAACGTGCAGAGGGTAATCGAAAACGCTGTCTTCTGGGCTTGCGGAAACAGCGAAAGAACGGAAATTACCTGCGAAAATCCCGAGCCGCTTGAAAAGTAAATGTCAACGGAGGTATCATTATGATTAACCTTTCCAACCTTAACCAGTATCGCGAAAGCGAATTTATAGAAGCAAAGAAAGCTCTCGGCGGTATACCCGAAAGCCTGTGGGAAACATATTCCGCCTTTGCCAATTCCTGCGGCGGAGTAATTCTCCTCGGTGTCCGTGAAGACCACGACCGCACTCTCCACGCAGTAAATCTTCCCGCACCGAAAGCAATGGTGCGTGACCTGTGGGAGGATTTCAACAACCCCGACATTGTCAGCGTAAATATCCTTACCGAAGATGATATAACAATTGAAGACCTTGACGGAAAGCATATTATCGTTGTAAACGTGCCGCCTGCTGAAATTAAGAATAAGCCTGTCTATATTGGCAGGGACATTTTCAAGGGTACGTATCACCGCATAGGCGACGGTGATTTCCGCTGCAGCGAGGAAGAAATCCGTGAAATGTTAAGACAGCGGGAGGAATACAGATGAAAGTTCTTGTAGTATATTGCCACCCAAGCCACAACAGTTTTACATATCAGGTCAAGGAAGCCTTTCTGAAAGGGCTTGCTGACGGTGGACACGAATATGTGATTTCTGATTTGTACGAAATGAAGTTCAATCCGATGTTTTCAGAAACAGAGTACCTCCGTGAAGCCTTTTACGACCTTTCAGCACCTATCCCCGAGGACGTTATTGCTGAGCAGGATAAGATAAACAATTCCGATGCAATTGCCTTTATCTATCCCGATTTCTGGACGGATGCCCCCGCCTTGCTTGCAGGCTGGTTTCAGCGTGTCTGGACTTACGGCTATGCCTACGGCGATAACCGTACTATGAAAACACTTGACAAGGCAATTTTTCTCGTAACAATGGGTGGCTGTCTTAAAGACAAGCACCGCATTGAGCAGGTTGAAGCAATGAAAACGGTTATGCTTGGTGACAGAATAAGTGACCGTGCAAAAGAAACGGAATTCGTAGTGTTTGATGAAATGACCCGTGGCTACGGAAACGACGGAAAACGTGACAGTAACACCGAAAAGTTTGTTAAGGAGGCATATCAGTATGGATATAATTTCTGAAATCAATGACGATTTCGAGCTTTATAACAAGGCTTACGATGTAATAAAAGATGCCGTTGACAACGGCGACACAGCAGGCGTGAATATGCTTGTAATCAAGGACGGTTACGAAAAATGCTACTGTGAATACGGTATGCGTGATATCGAAAACAAACTGCCAATCCATCGTGATACGATTTTCAGACTTTATTCCCAGACTAAACCCGTAACCGCCGCCGCTGTAATGCTTCTCGTTTCAAGGGGGAAGATTGATTTGTCAGCGGATATCGCAGACTATCTTCCTGAATTTTCGGAGCAATACATCAATACTGACGGTAACCGTAAACCTGTATCACGCAGAATTACCGTCCGTGACCTGATGAATATGACCTCGGGACTTGCGTATCCCGATGACCGTTTTATTGGCGGAAAGCAGTCGGGTGAAATGTTCTGGAAAATGGAACAGCGTCTTTATACCGACACTCCCGCAACAACCGCCGAGTTTGCACAAATGGCATCAAAGCTTGATTTATGCTTTGAGCCTGGTTCACAGTTCCTCTACGGTATTTCCGCAGACGTCCTTGGTGCACTTGTTGAAAGAGTAAGCGGAGTATCCTTCGGAAAGTTCCTGCGCACGGAATTTTTTGAGCCGCTGGAAATGTTTGATACGGATTTTTATGTTCCAAAGGATAAACAGCACCGCCTTGCCAAAGTGTATGACTACGGTGAAAAAGGACTTGAAGAATACGTAACTAATCACCTCAGTCTGAGATATATGAGAGATGTCCCTGCCGCATTCGAGTCAGGCGGAGCAGGTCTTTGTTCAACTCTGGACGACTACTCTCATTTTGCCGCAATGCTCATAAACGGCGGCACATATAACAGTATAAGAATTCTTCCCGAAGCCGCAGTAAAGCAGCTGACAACAACCTGTTTTGCTCCTGAACTCAAACCACAGCTTAATTCCGGCTGGGATTGGCTCAGCGGTTATTCCTACGGCAACCTTATGCGTATCTGTACTGATGAAACACAGACTTCTGTTTTCTCTGCACAGGGAGAATACGGCTGGGATGGCTGGCTTGGTACGTTCTTCTCAAACGAGCCGCAGCACGGCATAACCCTGCTTGTAGGATTGCAGCAGGTAGGCATCGGCAGAGCAGGAACACTTATCAGAAAACTGAAAAACCTTACAATGAGCGAGCTTTTATAAAACAAAAATGCACCTGATAAATCAATCAGGTGCATTAATTTTTATTGGGAGGCATGAAACCGTACCTCCGCCGCCCGTAAGGTTTTCTCAGCTTTGAAAAATAATTTATCTTCAAAAATAACATTGAACACAAACATTATGCAATAACAAAATATAATAACGGAAAACATTTAAACTTTAAACCTGTTATCATGTACAATCATATCACATTTTCATGTTTTGTAAAGCTGACGGAAATTGCTTATAAATCAATTTCCATTGTCTGGGTGCTGTTTACAAGGTCAAGTGCCGTCTGTGCCTTTGAAAGCTCCTCAGCAGCCTTTATGTAATCAGCTTCAACTTCCGTAATATCATAATTTGCATAGCGATAGTCGATAATATTCTTTCCGTAACTGATAGGCTCACGAGCCTTGGGGAGTCTGCTTTTCATTACGGAAAGCTTGTTTTTCCTTTGTGTAAGCTGAGGAATATAAACAAGCAGCTGGTCAATGGTCATATCAAAATCAGCCACAACAGTTGTTGAGTTGAAAATGTTTATCGCATGCTTTACAACGCGGATTTTCTGTTCCAGTTCTTCAAGCTGTGTCTGCACCTGAGCATAATCATATACCGGACGTACCGATTCAACATCCTCACCAACAGAAGCAAGAAACTCACGGCTCTGAGCTTCCATAGTAAGAACAGCAGCGTAATCCTCGTTAAGCTGACGAAGAAGCTTTGCAGCTTCGGCAGATGTGTATTTCATTTTGCAACATTCCTTTCTGTTTTGATGTTAACACATTATAGCATAACTGAAAGTAATTTGCAAGTAATTGATCAAACAAGTACATATGCATGAAATCACAGCGGTAACTTTTTTATTTTAAAATAATTTTTGCAGTAAATTTTCCGTCCGAAGCAGAAGCTTCAAGCCTGAATTTGTGAATCAGAGTAATGTTTTTCACAATTGCAAGTCCCATTCCGCTGCCCTTGCGGTCACTTCGGCTTGCATCTGCCTTGCCGAAAGCCTTGCAGAAATCCTCCGTTTTGCCTTTAAGCATCTTATCACAGCTGTTGCAAATGACAAGCTGCTTTTCATTTGCGGTAATTTCAACCTTTCCGCCGTCAGAAGTGTACTTCACAGCATTTGTAATCAGATTTTCTACCGCCCTCGAAATCAACTCACGGTCAGCCTTGACGGTGCACTTTCCGTTTACTGACACCGCAATGCCCCTGCCCTCAAAATCAGCCTTGTATTTGGCAAGAAGCTCATTTGCAAGAGCAATCATATCAATATCGGTCTTGTTCAGCTTGCTGTCCTGCTCCTCAATTTTGGCAAGCTCAAGCGTGCCCGTGATAATCTCATTCATATACCGCACGTTTTCAATAACTGCGTCAGCGTAGTAATCACGCTTCTCCGAGTGAACATTGCTTTTCAGATTTTCCGAGTAGCCCATAATCGCAGTAAGAGGAGTCTTTAAATCGTGTGCAAGTGCCGAGGTCATATTGCGGCGGTATTCGTCAATTTCGTATTGGGTGCGGTACTTGTTGTAGGCAATCAGCGAAATAATTATCGAAAGTGCAGTTCCGATAACCAAGCCAACAGTCCAGATAATCACTACAGCATATCCGCTTGTTTTGGAGAAATCATAGGAATAAATGCAGTTGAACAGGTATGCTCCCTCGTTTAATGAGAAGTAATATGTGCTGCTAAGGACTCTCTTGTCTGTGTCATATGTTGGAACAACATTTTTAAAATGAGCATCAATGCTTTCCTTTGAAAAACCAAATGAAAGCATATCATCTTTCAGAGCTGTCAATAAATAATTTATTTCTGAATCGTGTTCGGAGTTTTCAGGAACACCAACTGAAACAATTTCATTGCTTGCCGCATCTGAAACTGCAAAAACAAGCTGGAATTCATCTGCTTCTGTATATTCTTGAAAACCTGTTTCCGAGAATGTAGCTGTCCATAAATCAATCGCTGTTATGTCATCCTGGCAATAATCGCTGAGGTCAGGCAATTGCGGGGTAAAATTATAATAAATGCCGTCAACATCACTTTGAATACGCTTATCAACAGCATAACTGCAAAATGCCGAAGAAAGCGCGCAAATAATAATAACCACCGCCATTATTGGCAACATACGTCTGATAAGAAACCTTGAAAATTTATGCTTTTTCATACTAACCCTTTCCGAGCATTACTCCGTCAGCTTGTAACCCTTTGAGATAACGGTCTTAATCTGACCGCCAGCCTCACCGAGAGCCTTGCGGAGCTTCTTGATGTGATTGTCAACAACCCTGTCGCTGCCGAAAAAATCGTAACCCCAAATTCTGTCAAGCAGCGTGTCACGGTCTGCAACACAATTCTTATGCTCAATCAAATATTTCAGAAGAGCGAATTCTTTAGGTGCAAGTTCGATTGCTTTTCCGTCAACAGCCGCCTCAAATGTCACAAGGTTGATACTTATTCTTCCGCAGACTATTTCCTTGCTGATAACCATTCCCTTTGCACGCTTCAGCAACGCGTTAACCTTAGCGTACAATTCAGCAGGGGAAAACGGCTTTATCATATAATCGTCACAGCCAAGCTCATAACCGTGAAGCAGGTCAGCCTCTGTTGCCTTTGCCGTGAGAAACATTACAGGAACAATACTTTTCCTGCGGATTTCCCTGCAAAGCGTAAACCCGTCAACGTGAGGAAGCATGATATCCAGCATTACAAGGTCAAACTCCTCACAGCGGATAAGTTCCAACCCCTTCTCACCGTCAGCCGCCGTAACAAGCGTGATTTCACCGCCGCTTTTGTCGGAAAAGTAATCCTCAATAACCTCCAGTATCTGTCGGTCGTCCTCAACAAGCAGAATATTATATGGCATTTTTGCACCCCTTTTCTTCTGATGTATGTATCTTATCACAGCTTTGTGTCCTTTGTATATCCATATTGGATATTTTAGAATATATTCCGTAATTTGTCAATAATCCCCATAATCTCATTTGACATAACATCTTTGCCGTGCTATAATTTTAAAAAAGTACAACCGAGGGAGGGAAAGCCGTGAGCCGAGTACTTATCGTCGAAGACGACCACGAAATAAATAAGCTTCTTGCAGATTTCCTGCAGAAAAACGGATACGAAACCGACTCCGCCGAGGACGGCGGCAAAGCGTCCCTGCTTCTTCGTAAACAGAACTTTGACCTTGTGCTGATGGACTTGATGCTTCCATATAAAAGCGGAGAACACCTGATAAAGGAATTCCGTGAGTATTCTCAGATACCTGTAATTGTCCTGTCAGCAAAATCAATGATGGAAACACGGCTCGAAGTGCTCCGTCTGGGTGCTGACGACTATATTCTGAAACCGTTTGATCTGAACGAGGTGCAGGTCAGAATTGAAGTCGTGCTCCGAAGAAGCGGCGCAGGTATTTCTTCATCAGGCGGAACAATCTCCTGCGGTGATTTGTGCTTCAATACCAATGAAAACTCTGTCACATATCAGGGAAAACCTATCGCCCTTACCGCAAAGGAACTTATGCTTTTAAAGCTGTTTATGGAGTACCCCCAAAAGGTTTACACCAAAGCAAACCTCTATGAGTCCGTGTGGAACGATACCTATTATTATGAGGACAACACCATAAATGTCCACGTCAGCAACCTCAGAAGCAAGCTGAAAAAAGCCACAGGAAACGACTATGTCGAAACCGTGTGGGGCATCGGCTACCGACTGAAAGGGGAGTAATATGGTAATTGCAATAATAATCAGTGTAGTTCTTGCAATCGCCTGCATTGCCCTTGCAGTGCAGCTCGTTTCCCTAAAAAGTGAAATGCAGAAAATAAAAAAAGAGCTTGCTTTGACCCGTGACAAGGGATACAACCGTCAGCTGACCGTGTCACTTATTGATAAGGATTTTTCTGCACTTGCCACAGAAATGAATAAAAACCTCGACTATCAGAAGCAGATGAAGCTGCAATCTGAACGTGCCGAAAGAAACCTCAGACAATCTGTTTCCGATATCGCCCACGATTTGCGCACGCCCCTTACCGTTATCAAGGGCAATCTGCAAATGCTTGAACAGGAGGAAAAATTGTCCGAAAGGGGAACGGAGTACCTGCGCATCTGCAGCGAGAAATCCGAAGCAATGAAGCAGATGGCAGACGAGTTCTTTGAATTGTCCGTACTTGAAAGTGACAGTACCGAGGTTGCCTTGTCAAAGATAAATATTACAAACCTGCTTATGCAGTTTATCGCCGACAACGAAGCAGTAATCCGAAGCTGCCGCCTTACCCCCGACGTTATATTTCCGGAAAAAACTGTCTTTGCACAAGCCGATGAACAGCTTTTGATGCGTATGTTCAGTAATCTGCTTAACAACATTGTCAAGTACGCCGAAAGCGAGTTTGCAATTGCACTTGAAACAACCGAACGTAAGTGCAGAATAACTTTTTCCAATCCGGTGAACAGCGCAGATGTTGATATGGAGCATCTTTTCGACCGCACCTATCGTGCTGACAAATCCCGTCATGGAACAAGCGCAGGATTGGGACTTTATATTGTTAAACTCCTTGCCGAAAAGCAGGGTGCACAGGTTGCGGCAACAATTGAAAATAACCTGTTGGAAATAACTATTATATTGAATATAGCATAATCAAGCCGCCTTGTGCGGCTTTTATTCGCAGATATGAATATGAACTTTTTGTAAACATTAAGAAATTTAAGAAATTCTTTAAGAATTGATTTTACAATGAAATTACAATCACAAATATCGTACAGAAAGGGCTGTAAATATGAGCGAGATAATTATTGATGTAAAAAATCTTGATAAGCAGTATATGAAGCAGAAAGCCGTTGACAGCGCAAGCTTCCAGATTAAAGAGGGAATGATTTGCGGACTTATCGGACCAAACGGTGCAGGTAAAACAACTATCATGAAAATGCTTGGCGGACTTGCACTTCCAACAGGCGGAAGCCTTGAAATCTACGGAGCAGGCGATGAAAACGGACTTGCCCACGCAAGAAGCCGTATGAGCTTTATGATTGAAACACCTTACGCAAAGGAAAAGCTTTCCGCAAGGGAAAATCTCGAAAAACAGCGTTTGCAGAAGGGTATTCCCGATAAAAAACGTATAGATGAGGTGCTTGAAATCGTAGGACTTTCTGACGTTGGCAAGAAACCCGTAAAGAATTTTTCTCTCGGTATGCGTCAGCGCCTCGGTATCGCAAATGCACTTATGACAAAGCCTGAAATTATGGTGCTTGACGAGCCTGTAAACGGACTTGACCCCGAGGGTATCGTTGAAATCCGTGAGCTTCTGCTGAAGCTTAACCGTGAGGAGCATATCACAATCCTTATTTCCTCCCATATCCTCAGCGAGCTTTCACTTCTCTGTACTGATTACCTTTTCATCAACAAGGGTAAGCTTCTGCAGGCTGTTTCCGCTGAGGAGCTGAAAAAGCTCTGCCGTGAGTATTACCGCATCAGCACCGACAACAACTCCCTTGCCGCAGCAATTCTTGAAAATAAGCTTGGGATTACCCAGTTTGACGTTGACAAGGACGGCAGTATCCGACTTTACGAACAACTTGACAATATGTACACCGTGTCGAAAACACTCTTTGAAAACGGAGTTGTGCCTGTTGTGCTTCATATCAACGAAGCTAACCTTGAACAGTACTATATGAATATGGTCGAAAATTGAAAACCTTCGGTTTTCAACTATGAGTTTTGTTTCTTCGGCTAAAGCCTCGATTTGCTGACGCAAACCACAAAACTCGGAAAGGAAAGATTATTTAAAATGAGGAACATAATTAAAGCTCTGACTTATCAGACAAGAACTGATAATGTTACATATTATTCTATGCTGATACCGGTTTTTCTTATAGTGATGAGTCTTGTTGATGCGGATATAACAAAAATCACAGGCAGTATGTTTATAGCGTCTGTGGGAGAAGGCGTTGCATTGTTGCCCACCTTTTTAATCCTTATGCTTGGCGTAAGAATACTCGGTTGGGACTATGCCGACAAGACAATGAACTACGAAATCCTGTCGGGACATCATCGCCGTGAGGTCTATTTTGCAAGAGTAATCGTGGCACATATCTGGTGTATTGCAATGTGTATTGGGTTTACACTGCTTCCCGTGATTGTTTTTACACTCATCAACGGCTGGGGCACAACAATGGATTTCGGCGGAATGGCACTCCGCTTTGCATTGGCAATTTTCCCGATGATAAGAATTGTGTGCCAGTATGTGTTGCTGGTATTCCTCGTTAAAAGTGCCTATGTAGCATGGGCTGCAGGATATTTGTTATCAATGTTTTCAATGATTATACCAATGCTTTTCAAGGAACTTCTGTCTTTTGAATTCACATATCAGTTTGCCAATACAAACCTTACGAAGCTTTTCACCTTCAATCAAAGCATAGGCTATGTAAACGGCGAGGACGTAACAATCTGCCACACTGAACTTGAACCGTCTATGATAATAGGAACAATCGGCGTGTCGGTTGCAGTAAGTGTAATCTGTATTGTTCTCGGTTACGTTATATTCAGAAAAAGCGACGTAAACTAACTGGTAGAGAGGAGAATTTATAATGAAGAATATTATCAAATCACAGCTTTATCAGTTGCGCAAGGAACGTATGGTATGGCTTGTTTACATAGGCTTGCTTCTTATGCCGATTGCAAATATTTTTCTTCAGGGTGAGCTGACTCTGGAGGGCAATTATCCCACACAGGCTTTCCTTGCTGAAAACGGATTTTTTTACGTGTTCATCTCACTGATGTTCCTTTTCACACTTGCAGGTTTTGCGGGATGCGGTGACTTCCTGGACAAAACCGTAAACTACGAGCTTATGACAGGCCACAAGCGAATTGAAGTTTATCTTGGCAGAGTAATTCCGTGCCTTATCATCGGAGTAATTGGCTTTGCAGTAATGACAGCCCTGCCGCTTATCGTCAACACGGCTATGCACGGCTGGGGAACAAAGCTTGACGTTGGCGAAATGGTGCTTCGTTATTGCCTTCTTGTTTTCCCCATTATAAGAATTCTCTGCACAGCACTTTTCTTCGTGTTTGTGATAAAAAATCCTTACATAGTAATGGCACTGGGTTACTTGGTGTATTGCATTGGCGGAATGAGTGCAGGCCTGTTCAAGCTTGGCATGTCACCAATTCTCGGCATTACAAATATAAATATGCTCTGCATTTTTGACAGCTGGTACACCTACGGTCTGGACGGAAAAATGAACTACATCTATGAAGCGTCCCTATCCGCAGGACAAATCACAAGCACAATCATTGTATCACTTGTCACAAGTGCAATCTTCCTTTACCTTGGCTATGTGTATTTCCACAAGGACGACCTTAATTGAAATCGGAGGGTGAATTATGAATTACTTTGATATATTGATTATTATAATTAACCTTGCCGCAATTGCAGGTCTGTATTTCCTTGCAGGTTACGCAACAAGGGTTATCAACACAAAATGGCGCATCTGCTACATAATCCCCGCAGTTGTCTGCCTTGCATTTGTGGTGTTCAAAGGCTACGACGCTTGTATGCTTCCTGCGTATATCGGTTCACTTCTTCCGATTGCAGGCTTCATCAACGAAAAAGAAAAAGTGCGTAAGCTTTCAAGCATTGCTTCAGCAGCTTTGATTGTAATCGCCGTGCCGATTTGCTTACTTAGCAAAAATTACCGTGCCGCAGACTATGTTCAGGACTTCAAGGATGGGCTTGAATGTATGCAGAAGCACTACGTCCTCGCTGGACATAAGGACGCAGACTGGGAGGAACTTTACGACAAGTATCTCCCGTTATTCAAGGAAGCAAACCGTGAACAGGACGCTGTTGCAAACTATATTGCGTGGATGAAGTTCTGTGCAGAATTCCACGATGGGCACGTTGGATATGTTCCAAATAATGCCGAAGATATTGAAGACAAAACGAAAAATCGTCTTTGCGGCAATGACTACGGTCTTTCCCTCGTGACGCTTACAGACGGAAGAATTGTTGCAGTAAATGTTGATGAAACACTTTCACAGCACGGAATTACAACAGGTACTATCATCACAAAATGGGACGGTGCTGACCCTCTTGAAGTGGCAAGACAGTCCGAATATTTTTCAGCAGTAACCTTTACTGACCGTGACAATGAAGCATTCTACCTCGCAACTTTTGCAGCAGGTGTGGGCGGTGAAAGCGTGACAGTTACATATCTTGATGAAAACGGTAACGAAAAGGAAGCTGTACTCCCGAAGCTTGGCTATTATTCTGAGCGTGCTGATGAAACCCTGAAAATCCTCAACGGCGGTGTTGAAACGGGACATCTTATGTGGGCGGATATTAACGAGAAAACAGTTTGTCTGCGTATCAAGGCAATGATGTTTGACACCGATTCCGCCGCAAGCGGAGATTTCTCCAAAATGAAAAACGGCATCATCGAAAAGCTTGACGAGTATCGTGCAAAGGGCGTGGAAAATATCATTCTTGATATGCGCGGAAACAGCGGCGGCGATAGCCAGGTTGTAAAGGCAATAGCCGAAATTTTCGCGCCAGCTGGTGAGCATTATTACGCAACCGACGGCAAATGGGATGACGAAACAGGGTGTTACCTTACCGACCCTGAAACGGGAAAATTTGTTGAGGGCAAGAAGAATTACTTCATAGGTGAAAATCTTTGGGACGGAAAGGTAATTATCCTTGTCAACGCAAATAGTGTCAGCGCCGCAGACCATCTTACCTATGTAATGCAGGGAATGGAAAACGTAACTGTGTTCGGGTTCACAGAACCAAACGGTTCATCACAGGGCATCGGCGGTATCAAGCTTGAAAATGGACAATTCGTTTTCTCCAATGCACTTCTCCTTGATGAAAACGGCGACGTCCTCATCGACTCAGGTGCAGATTACGAAAGCGGAAATGATATTGACGTGAGAGTTCCCCTTGATGAAAAAGCAATTGAAGCACTTTTTGTAAATGGTGAGGATTATCTCATGCAGTACGTTCTCGATATGTTTTAAAATATGCAGTTAAGGGTACTGAGCAAATGCTCAGTACCCTTTGACTTTGTATTATGGCAGCTGTAAAGCCTGATTTATTGTGTTTTTACTTTGGAAAGAAGCTTCATACCGACAATCATTATCAATGGAAAAATCGCTGCAAAAAGCAAACCTGTCTTAAGCCCTGCGGAAGCAGCGTCGACAGCCGGAACAAGCGATATTCCGTTCCCTGCCAAATTTACAAATATCCCCACAAGTCCTGGCCCTGCCGAACAGCCTATATCTCCCGCAAGAGCAAGAATTGCAAACATCTTTGTTCCGCCCGATTTGTATTTTTCAGCAGCAAGACTGAAAACTCCCGGCCACATTATTCCCACAGATAGTCCGCATAGTGCACATCCTGCCAGTGACAGCACGGGGGACGGCAAAAAAACCATCAGTGCATAGCTGAATATGCATAGAACCGAGCTTGCTGTTATTACAGGAACAAGCCTGATTTTGCTGCCGAAAATTCCGTAAATAAGTCTTGCAATACCCATAAGTACGGCGAACATACATGGACCGAGTAAATCGCCCATTGTTTTGGTTACCTTGAGTCCTGCCTCAGCAAAAAGAGATGCCCATTGTGATGCCGCAAGTTCTGAAGCACCTGCTGAAATCATAAGCAGACACAAAAGCAGGAATACCTTGCTTCCGAAAAGCTTTCCCAAAGGGATTTCGGTTTCCCCCTCCTCAACAAAAGGACAAAGAGGTACTTTTGCAAACAAGAAAGTGTTTAGAAACGGTATTATCGCCCATAGTGCAGTAAGAATTCGCCAGTTATCAATTCCGCATACCGTAAAGAAAAGCGTTGACAGAAGTACAACCGAAACCTGTCCCCAGCAGTAAAATGAATGAAGCAGACTCATCGCCGAAGCCTTTTCATCACCCGGAAGCGACTCAACTATAGGGCTTATCAGCACCTCAGTAAGTCCTCCGCCTACGGAATTGAATGCCGCCGCAAGCAGCAAGCCAGCAAACGGGTCAGGCAGGATAAACGGAAATACCCCCATACATGAAAACCCGATTGCAGAGCAGCCGTGAGCAAGAAGCATTGATTTTCTCACACCGATTTTTTCCACAATTCTTGACGAAGCTATATCAACAATAATCTGCATAATGAAATTTGCTGAAATAAGAACAGCTATTTTTTCAAGCGATATTCCGAATTGGTTATGGAATGTCAGGAAAAGAAGCGGCGGAAGATTATTGACAATTGCCTGGGTTATGTAGCCTGCATAACAGGCTGTAAGAGTATGTTTATATGTAAATTTCATTTGAAAACCTCCTGTCACAAGGAAAAATTATACACTTTTGTCGGTGATAAAGATAGGGGGGTAAAGTAAAAAAATTGTGACTGTTTAATAATAATTCATTTCACTTAATGACAAATATGACAAAAAAAGCGTAAAAAGTCTGTACAACATTTCGATTATATTACGTGACAAATATGAAAAAATGTGATAAAATTATTGTAAGTAAGTTGAGCCATCAGATGAGTGGTTGTTTCTGCATTTTGAAGGGAGGAGAGATTATGAGAAAGTTCCGAAAGCTGTTGGGTGTCATTATTGCTCAGTCAGACTCTCCCAATCAGTCCAAATTTCTTGAAGGTGTTTTCAAACAAGCCTTTAAGCTGAATTATGATGTTGCGGTTTTTTCAATATTCTCCACACATAAATTATCTGAGGAATGGCATGAAGGTGAGCTTAATATTTACTCCCTTATCAACTATTCAGTTTTGGACGGAATAATAATTCTGCCCGATACACTTGCAACCGATGACTACAATAAAGTAATCGAAGGTGAAATCAAAAAGAAATTCCGTAAGCCCGTCGTTTCCGTTGACCTTGAAACAGAAGGCTTTGATAATATTCAGACTGATGATATTCAAAGCATAAAGCAGATTGTGTCGCATCTTATTGAAGTTCACAGAATGACCGACATTGCCTTTATGACAGGTAAAAAAGGGCACCCCCATTCTACAAACCGTCTGACAGGGTATTATGAAGCACTTATTGAACATAATCTGACTATTGACCAGAGCAGAGTCTTTTACGGTGATTTCTGGTATAACGAGGGTGAAAATGTTGTCAAGTCACTGGTTGAAAGCGGCAGACCGCTTCCGCAGGCAATTGCCTGTGCATCTGATACAATGGCAATAAGTGTGTGTGAAGCACTCAAAGCAAGAGGACTGAAAATTCCTGAGGATATTGTTGTAACGGGATATGACTCAATTGATGCAGGGGTAAACTATGTGCCGAGTATTACTTCCGCTAATCTTCCTTTGGAAAATACAGGTGTAAGAACGGTGAACAAGCTCCACAGCTTGATTACCGGAACTAATTTCGATGACGGCATAAGTGATGCTGAAATCCTTATCGCCAAAAGCTGCGGCTGTTCAATTAATATTGCTGAAAAAATCCGATATGAACGTGAAAGTTGGCGTGAAACAGGCGATGTATACAACTTGTTCAATTCGCAGTATAACTTTATGCTGGAAGCATTGATTTCCAAAAAAAAATTTATTGAATATATGCACTCGCTTTGCTGGCATTGTTTTATGCTTGATGAATATAAGGAATTTTATCTTTGTATGTGTGATAACTGGGATAATCTGGGCGAAAACGAAAATAATCCAAGCTATTTGAAAAAGGGTTATACCCAAAAGATGAATCTGCTTATCCAGAAAAATCAGGAAACAGCACATGTTGAGCCTAACCGTTATTTTGATGTCAAGGAAATGCTTCCTGTAATTTACGAAAGACGACCTAAGCCTACAGCATTTTTCTTTACACCTGTCCATTTCAACGACAGATGTTTTGGTTATGCGGTTGTTTCGTATGGCGACAAGCCTACTTCATATACTCCGATTTACCGTAAATGGATGAGATATGTATGTGCTTCGCTTGAAAGCTTGCGCAGACAGCGCAATCTTCAGTACATGTACACTAAAATGGAGGAAAACGCTGTTACAGACCTGCTTACAGGCCTCTATAACCGAAACGGTTTTAATTTGTATGCCGAGCAGATGTTCATTGAAGCGAGAAAGCATAGTCAGAAATTCACACTTATTCTTGGTGATATGAATAACCTGAAATACATCAATGATACATTCGGTCACATTGAGGGTGACTTTGCGCTGAGAAGTGTTGCAGACGCATTCACAAAGGCCTGCACTCCTGATATGATGTGCTTCCGTATGGGCGGTGACGAATATGTTATCGCAAGCCGTACAATTCTTTCCGAAAAAGAAATTTCCGAAATTGAAGAGCTGATAAAAAGCTACCTTAAAAATATCAATGATACTGCTGATAAGCCTTATTCAATCAGTGTAAGTCTTGGTTGGTATTTTGACAAGGCTGACAGAATAGATTCCATTGAACAGGCTGTTTCAATTGCCGATGAAAGAATGTTTACGGCAAAGGAAAAATTCAAACGTGATGAGGGCTTCAACTACAAGAGAACCCGTTCATCAACCTGATTTGCAATCTAAAATCAAAGGGTACCGAGTTTACTTACTCGGTACCCTTGCTTTTAGATGTTTTTTTGAATAGCTTCTTATTCAGCAATTGTAATATCAATAGTTCTCAGCAAAGCTCCGTTGTCTTTTCTTGCAATGATAATTTCAGCATCGCCTGTCGCTGCGGAAGAAAGAGAGAAGCTTCCGTTGAAAGAACCGCTGTTGCGTACATTTTCACAGTCAGCAGTAACTTCATTTCCATCGCTGTCACGAAGCGTGAGAGTAAGCGTAACAGGGGAGGAAATGGTTTCTGTACCTGCCGTGCAGGAAATAATCAGCGTGTCGGTGTTTCTGAAAACAGTAGTGTAGTAATTTCCTGCTGAAGTGAAACCATCAGCATACCAGTTTTCATGATTGTTGGGAAGTCGTGAAGCAGCTGCTTTTTTCTGTGCCGCGCTGTCGGAATAAGTGCTCAGCAAAGCAAATATGGAACGTGCGGAAGCAGGGTCACTGTCAAGAAGCGTTTTTCCCAGATTGTAGCGTGCCTTGTAAAGCTCGCCAATAGCTGCCTTGTAATTTCCGCAGTTCTTGAACATAGCTACAGCAGATGCGAAATCACCGTTTTCCTGACACGTAAATCCGTATTCATAGCTTGCTTCAATAAACATATCATGCGAATTTCTGAAATTGCCAAGATAGTAAAAACCCCTTACAATTTCCTCTGAAGCACCTTTCTGTGAATATTCACTTATGTAAAAGCTGTAGGTACATTCTTCAGCATGGTTTGCCGAATCCTTGTATTTTCCTATCTTGTAAAAAGTGTCCGCCGCTGTTTTGAAATCGCCTGAGGCTTTTGCCGAAAGTGCGCCCTGATAAAGATATTCCTTGACAATATCTTCACTGCAGTAATTTTCAGCAATTTCAGCAGCTTCAAAATATTTTCCGCCGGCAGCAAGCGCCTCAATCTTCTTCAGCGCAGTCTGTTCAGCAAGCTCCGGTTTTCCTGCCGCCGCATATATGGACATTGCAGAATCATAATTTCCCTCAGCTATGTATTTTTCCGCCATAGCAATCATACATTCAGCTGCACGTGAATCAGCGTCGGAATAACCGTCAAGTGCCGTAAAAGCATCAGCAGCTTCAAGGTAGTTTCCGTCAGTAAACAGCTTTTCAGCCTCTCCGTAGCGGCATTTCATAATATAATCAGTGCTTTCCTTGTAGCTTTCAAGCTCAGCAAAGGCCGCCGAAGCAGCTGTAAAATCTCCGTTTGCGTAAAGCTTTTCTGCATTGCTGTATTTTACTGCAGGAATAACGTTAGTCGGAACAAAATAAGCTGCTGCACCCCCAAGCGCAATACATACTGCCGCAATTGTTATTTTAATCCATGGAGTCTTCTTCTTTTCAGTAATTTCAGTAAATTCCGTGTAAGGATTTTCAACCACAGCAGGCTGCTCATTTACAATAAAAAGATCGTCCTGCTGATGGAATTTTTCTTCAAATTCGTGTTTCTCCTCAAAAGCTTCTGATTTGACGGCTTCTTCCGCTATGTTATCGTTTTCTTTTTCAGTGATTTTTTCCTCAGCAGTTGTGTTTTCTGCTTCTGCTTCTTCGGTAATAATGTTTTCTGCAGTTGTAACGTTATCTTTTTCAGCTTCTTCTGCAACAACAGCTTCATTCTTTTCCTGAGAAGCAATAGTTGTTCCGCAGAATGAGCAGAATTTTGCATTTTCACGAAGTTCCTTTCCGCAATTTGAACAGTACATCTCGTTACCTCCATTCATCATATTTTATAATTACATTTAGTTTACTCTAATATTACTTAAAAGTCAAGTGAAATCTTAGCCAACGCTTATATCCAATTGTGAAAAAACATTGACAAAATTTAATATATAGGTTATAATTGAATATAATGCGTTCAGAATACGCTTTTGGCGTAAGGGGCATTCCTGAATACGTTAAATAAAGTTAATTAAAATATAAAGGTGGAATAACAAATGGGTATTTTTGACGGACTTTTCGGCAGCTACAGTAAAAGAGAGCTTGCCAAAATCGAACCTATAAAGAATAAGGTTCTCAGTCTTGAGGATGAGTATACCGCAATGTCGGAGGATACTCTCAAATCTCAGACCAATATTCTCAAGGATCGTCTTGCAAAGGGGGAAACTCTTGAAGATATTCTCCCGGAAGCGCTTGCTACAGTCCGTGAGGCTGCATGGCGTGTTCTCGGTAAGAAGCCTTTCCCTGTACAGATTATTGGTGCAATCGTTCTTAATCAGGGCAGAATTGCCGAAATGAAAACAGGTGAAGGTAAAACCCTCGTTGCCTGCTGTGCATCTTATCTCTGTGCACTCGAAGGTAAGGGCGTTCACGTTGTAACAGTAAATGACTATCTTGCAAAATTCCAGTCCGAAGAAATGGGTAAGGTATACCGTTACCTCGGACTTACTATCGGCTGTATTCTTCACGATATGGATAACGACCAGCGCCGTGAAGCATACCACTGTGATATCACATATGGTACAAACAATGAATTCGGATTTGACTACCTCCGTGATAACATGGTTATCTATATGAAGGATAAGGTTCAGCGTGAGCATCACTTTGCAATTGTCGACGAAGTTGACTCCATCCTCATCGACGAAGCAAGAACTCCGCTTATTATTTCAGGACGCGGCGACAAGTCAACAGAGCTTTATACCAAGGTTGACAAGTTTGCAAGAAGCCTTACACCATATGTCGTAGTTGAAATGGATAACAAGGTTGACCAGGAAGAGGCTACCGAAAACTGCGACTATATCATCGACGAAAAGGCTAAAACAGCTACAATTACCCGTCAGGGCGTTAAGAAGGCTGAAAAGTACTTCAATGTCGGCAACCTCTATGACGCTGATAACTCCACACTTCTCCACCATATCAATCAGGCACTCAAGGCTCATGGTGTAATGAAGGTAGATACCGACTATATCGTCAAGGACGGCGAAGTTATCATCGTTGACGAATTTACAGGACGTCTTATGGTAGGACGTCGTTTCAACGACGGTCTGCACCAGGCAATCGAGGCTAAGGAAGGCGTTGAGGTTGCTCACGAGTCCAAAACCCTCGCAAGCATTACATTCCAGAACTACTTCCGTCTTTATAAGAAGCTGTCAGGTATGACAGGTACAGCTATGACTGAGGAAGAGGAATTCAAGGAAATCTATAAGCTCGACGTTATCGAAATTCCGCCGAACCGTCCTACAGTACGTATTGACCACCCGGATGTTGTTTTCAAGACAGAGCACGGCAAGTTCCTTGCTGCAATCCGTCAGATTGAAGCGTGTCACGAAAAGGGTCAGCCTGTTCTCGTAGGTACAGTTTCCGTTGAAAAGTCCGAAACACTTTCCAAGATGCTCTCCAAGAAGGGTATCAAGCATAACGTACTCAACGCCAAGCAGCACGAAAGAGAAGCTGAGATTGTTGCTCAGGCAGGTAAGTACGGCGCTGTAACAATTGCTACAAACATGGCAGGCCGTGGTACTGATATTATCCTCGGCGGTAACGCTGAGTTCATGGCAAAGGCTGAGATGAAGAAAAAGGGCATGTCCGATTATCTGATTAACGAAGCTGTCAGCTATGCGGAAACAGATAATCAGGAAATTCTTGAAGCAAGAAAGATTTACCGTGACCTTTTTGAAAAGTTCAGCAGCGAAATCAAGGAAAAGGCTGAAAAGGTAAAGGAAGCAGGCGGTCTGTTTATTCTCGGTACAGAGCGTCACGAATCCCGTCGTATAGATAACCAGCTCCGAGGCCGTGCAGGCCGTCAGGGCGACGTGGGTGAAAGCCGATTCTTCCTCTCTCTCGAAGATGACCTTATGCGTCTTTTCGGTGGCGACAGAATTACAGGCATGATGGAAGCACTCAGAGTTGAAGAAGATATGCCGATTGAAGCAAAGATGCTCTCAAAGGTTATCGAATCTTCACAGAAAAAGGTCGAGGGCAGAAACTTTGCAATCCGTAAGAATGTCCTTAATTACGACGATGTTATGTCTGCTCAGCGTCAGATTATCTATGACCAGAGAGCAAAGGTTCTCAATGGTGAGGATATCCATGAATACATTATCAAGATGATCAACGATATGATTAACGATACCGTTGACCAGTACCTCATGGACGACAACATCAAGGACGACTGGAACCTTGCAGGTCTCCGTGACAGATTCATGGGCCTGTTTACAGTAAACGAGGACTTCCGTTATACAAATGCAGAGCTTGAAAATGTATATAAAAAGGATATCATCGATAAGCTTACAGACAGAGCTATGACCTTCTACAGACAGAAGGAAGAAAAGGTAGGCGACGAGGTTCTCCGTGAGCTTGAACGTGTTATTCTCCTTAAGGTTGTCGATGTAAAGTGGATGGCTCATATCGACGATATGGAAGAACTCAAGAGAGGTATCTCTCTGCGTTCTTACGGTCAGAAGAATCCTGTTGTTGAATACCGTTTCGAAGGTTTCGAAATGTTCGACGCAATGATTGAATCTATCCGTGAGGAAACAATTCGTCTCCTGTTTACAATTCAGGTTAAGCCTAACTCCGAAGCTCCTAAGCGTGAGCAGGTTATGAAGCCGGCTGAGCCTGGAAGCGATGCACCTGCTGAGCCACGCAAGGTAAAGGACAAGGTCGGCAGAAACGACCCATGCCCATGCGGAAGCGGCAAGAAGTATAAGAAGTGCTGCGGAATGGATTTGAAATAATTATATAAATTACGAAAGGTTGGAAATTGCAATGGCAGAAATCAAAGCTTTTAAAGGAATGCGCTACACAGCTGAGGGCGGCGAACTCAATACATTGGTTTGCCCTCCGTACGACATCATTTCCGACGCTCAGAGAGAGCAGTATGTAAAGGAAAATCCTTATAACATTATTCGTCTTGAACTGCCAAAGGGCGGCGACGAGCGTTATGCTGAAGCAGGTGAAACTCTTCAGAGCTGGCTTGATAAGCAGATTCTTGCCTGCGACGGTGAGGACAGCATCTACGTTTACGAGATGAAGTTTACCGCAAACGGTGAAAACAACAGCCTCAAGGGTTTCGTTTCCCTCGTTAAGCTTGTTGAATTCTCTGAGGGTATCGTTCTTCCTCACGAGGAAACTCTTTCCAAGGCTAAAGAGGATAGATTCAATTTAATGAAGGCGACAAACTGTAACTTCAGCCAGATATACTCACTTTATATTGACGAGGAAAAGGTAACCGACAATAAGCTTGACAATATCTGCGAAAGCACTTCCCCAAGATATGAATTTTTTGACGGTCTTGTAACTCACCGCCTTTGGGT
>JAZUSM010000059.1:0-22243 GCA_045606725.1 Oscillospiraceae bacterium
CTCCGTGGATGTTACAGATACGCTGTACACACCTTATGAATTTGCGGACAGCTTCCTTACAGCCGAGTTGCCCGAAGGTCTTACCGAGCACAAAACCGTGAACAGCGCAAAGGCAATCCTTGAGTATATGAAAACTCCCCGTGACGGAATTGATTTTACGGTTATTGACTACAAGGATATTACCGAAACCAATGACGGAATTTTTGCTGACGTCAAGTTCAAGGGACGTCTTGAAGGCATTTACTCTGCGGATATCCTCAATGCTGCAACAAACTACGAAAAGCAGGATAAGAACGGTCTGTATGGTTATGACGCAAATGGAGATGTTCCGCCCGAGGCCTATGACGGATATATGACCGTCTGCATTTTAAAATAATTTTTGTAAAAGCTCTTGACAAGTCTGGTCTATTGTGATAGACTAAATAAAAACAACAAGTCTATAACAATAGACCAACAGGAGTGATTGCAATGAGTATTTCAAACAGCGAACAGAATTTAATGGAAATTATATGGGATAACGAGCCTGTCAAGTCGGGCAATCTTGTGACGATTGCATTTGAAAAGTTGGGCTGGAAAAAGTCCACGGTATATACGGTCGTGAAGAAGCTGACCGATAAGGGTATAATCAAAAGTGAAAACGCTGTAATAACCTCTCTCCGCCAGCGTGATGACGTGCTTGGGGAAAAGTCGGAAAGCCTTATCAATGCGGGTTACGGCGGCTCTCTGCCAATGTTCCTGACGGCATTTCTGAGCCGTGAAAAGCTGAGCAAAAAGGAAGCGGAAGAGCTGAAAAAGCTTATTGACGATTATACCGAGGAGTGATTTTATGACCGAGCTTTTCAAAGTCGTGCTGGAAATGAGCGTCACGGGTGCGATAATCATTGCCGCGGTAATGCTCATAAGGCTTTGTATGAAAAGGCTGCCAAGACAGTATGCGTATTTCCTTTGGATAATCCCTGCAATACGTCTGCTTTGTCCGTTGACAGTTTCCTCGGAGGCAAGCCTGTTCAATCTGTTCCCCACACAATCGGTTCAGGTTGAATATGAAGAGCAGGTTGTCACGGAGCAGACAGTTGAACTTCCCAAAACGGCAATTCCGCAGGAAACAACGCCTATAGTAACGGTGCATTACCCCGAACAGCCTGCACAACCGTCACAGCAGGATATTGTCAATGAAAAGCAGCCGACAGAAGAAGCTGTTCCAAGAAAAGTATCTGCAATTTATGTTGTCAGCGTTGTGTGGATTGCAGGTACTGCGGCAATGATTGTGTATGTGGCAAGTTCATATATCCGTACATACCGAAGAATAAGAAGTGCGGCGCTGTTGCAGAATAATATCTTTATCAGTCACAGCATTGACACACCTTTCGTTTTCGGACTTATCAAGCCGAAAATCTACATTCCCGACGGCATTTCGGGTACGGATTTGCAGTATATTCTTGCCCACGAAAATGCCCACATAAAGCGTCTTGACCACGTTGCAAAATTGCTTGCTATGGTTATTCTTTCCGTGCATTGGTTCAACCCGTTGGTGTGGCTTGGCTTCAAGCTTATGACAGACGATATGGAGCTTTCCTGTGACGAAAAGGCTCTCGGCAGCTATGACGTGGAGGACCGCAAGGCCTACGCAACAACACTGCTCAATATGTCTGTCCGTCAGAACAGCCTTAACCTCGGCGGTATGCTGTCATTTGGTGAAAGCGGAATAAAGACACGAATCAAGGGCGTCCTTGCAATGAAAAAGCCGAAGGCTATTGCTTGTGTGCTGGCGGTTGCAGTAATAATTGCGGCGGCGGTCTGCTTGCTGACAAGTGCGGAGCAGCTTGTTATTGAGGACAGCGAGCGAGGTATGATTCAAATTCAACCGATTTGGCTGAACGAAAAACATATGGACAGAATAGAATTTGACAGTAGTGAACTTGCGGTGCTGTTAAACAGCTTTGATGTGAAGAAAGTTGACCGTGATGAAATCTTTCGAACCAATCAAACTATAAAGTCGTATGAAGTTGTACTTTATAAAAAGGACAACCTTGGATATGACCAGATACATTTTCTTTCCCCTGCCTGCGAGGATGAATACGTTGCCAGCGGCAATAAAAGCATATTCAAATATATCCGTCTTACAAAATTGAGGGTAAAAAACAACGAGCCCCATGCGGAAAATGAGGTAATTTACCAGCTCACCGACAGCGATTATGACAAGCTTTGCAAGGCAATTGTTCCGAAGTTTGAAGCTTTCCCTGAGGGTTGTTATGTGAGTGACGTTGACTCAGACTGGAAGGTATATGTTGAGTACGAAAACGGCGAGCCGTGGTTTGACATTCAGCATTACAACAAATCAATGATGAAGGTTTTCCCCGACCATACGGACACCTACGGACTTGTAAAAAAGGAAACTCAAACCGAAATGACCCTTCGCTATTTTGGTAATGGTGTGCTCAACATTGAGCCGACACGCACAAACTCAGGCTTTATGGGAGATTTCATTTGGAAGGGCAAGGCTGAGGACATAACCGAGGACGACTACATTCTTCAGGCCAACACCAATGCAAACACGAATCTTGGCAGCTTTGTAATTGAAAAAACAGCTGTTGGTTACGAAGCACATTCACCCCTTACCGATATCTATATCAAGTTCACCGAGGATGACCATTCACAGCTTTTCCTTTGCAGGAAAAATGCAAGCGGGGGTACTGACGAATATATCTATGATTACCGCGGAGGTTTCTATCCTCATCGTACTGAAATTCAGCTTTACGACATAACAGGTGACGGAGTTGATGACCTGATGTTTAATAAAATGGTTACAGGAACAGGAGCTGTTGACAGTATATTCATTGCCGTTGACGGAAGTAGTATGAAGGAAATTCCTGTTTACAGAATAGGCGCAGAAAAGATGATTGCGGAAATGTCCGAAGAGCTTCTTGAAGGAGAAAAGTTTGAGGGACAAGTATATCTGATTAATGGATATATGCCCGAAATGGATTATGAGTATATCTATCCGTATTATCCTGATACAAGCGTCAAGCGTTACGGCGGTATGAGTTATCATTTTACTGACGGAAAGCTTATAGGTGTTGCGGCAGTTGGATTTATCAGAAATGACAAGGAGCATTCCGAAACTCATTATGTAAGGTTTGAGCATGAGTATATTGACGGTTCGCTTATTCCTGTTTCTGCGGTTAAAATGGATGATACAGCCGAGATTACAGAGTCCCCATTTGAAGCCGTTATGAATTACTATAAAGACCAGGCAATAGAGGTTGCTGAAAAAGATATAAAAATCGGTCAGATTAATTCTACAGTTACATGGCAGTACAAATCCCCTCCGCTGTCTGAGAAATTCGGCATAGCTGAGGATAGCGAAATAATCGAAGCAATAGTCGATTACACAGCAAACGGTGTATCGCAGAGCGTTGTTGCTGTAATAGAATCAAATCAGCAGTTCGGTTTCCGTGTTGTTGATACGTTCCCTTATGAGCCTATGAGTTTATACGGAACAATACTTGAAGTGACCGAAACGGACATTGACGGCTCAAAGCAGTTTTATATCGTACAGCCCGAAGGCAGTTCCGATGAGGTAAGAGTTTACAGCTTTGCTATGTACGGCGATTATATTACAGGTGATGCGACAAACACAATCAATGTCGGTGATAAGGTTGAGGTTAAGTACAACGGTACTCTTGAATACGGCAGAGAGGGTAATAACCGGGTGTTCAGTATGATGGCAGTTGAAAGTCAGGCTGAACAAGCTGACCTTACCCTATGCACTGACTATCTCAATGACTATTGGAATTATCTTTTCAAGACAGGTGGGTTTTCGCCCGAAGAATATATTTCCGATGCGGATATGCTTGCACTTGCAAATAAGAGAAAGCTTGCGGTTGAGGACACCTTAGGTCATGGTATTGAAAACGTTGAGGTTATCATTGACAGCGACACTGTTCAAAGCGGAACAAACTCGGAGGGCAGAAAGTGGCTTTGCTTTGTTTATGATTTGCAGCGTAATCTTGAGGACGGCAATTCCACAACTGAATATTATCATGGCTACACCGCATACTTTGAGCTTGATAGCGACGGCAGGATTTTCCGTGAGTATAAACTGCACGGCGCGGAAAAAGAAGTGCTTGGACTTGATGACAATTATACTCTGCCCCTCGGAAACACAGATATCCATGCGGTAATTGACAGTATAACGGAAGAGCTTGCACCAAAGGAGGAAGAAAACAGCACTGAAAATAATGAGATTCAGACATCTCAGGAAGATGCTTCTGTTGGAGAGAATAGTAATCCACAGCCTTCTGCTGAGCCTGTCCCTGCTGCTGACCCAGACTATATCCCCGATGTAGATGAGGTTTTCCATACCGCTGTAAATCCCGCGGGCACAGCTTATAACATTCAGTTTGAAAAGCTTGCGGGAACAGAGGATGCCAAGGACTTGAATAAGTACAAGAACGAAATTCTTACCTGTATAAATAAAAGCATAAGTGCTGTAAGCGATGATAATATCAGACCGATGAAAATCTCTGATATTGATTTCAATAACGAGGAGCTTGTTCAGGGTGTGAAGGTACACGGCGTTTATTCAGATTACAGTTCCGATGCTGAATATGATAAGGTAATGGGTGCTCTTGAGTCGGAAAGCTTTAGGTGGGAAATTCTCATTCAGAATGAATATACTGGGGCTAAGTTGTCAATTCATCATTGCAATAATGATAAGTGTCCCGGTTACCGTTTTGGTGATGATTGGTGTATACAATTATGTGATACTTCAAGAGCAACCTCTAAAACCCACTCAACAGCAGCTGACCTTTATGCAGAGTATGCAGCGGCAGAGGACATTCTGAATAAATATGTCAAGGCGAATAAGAATGACGATATAAAAGTTGTTTACGCATCAATAGGACAACCTTTAGTGCATTATTATATGAGCGGTGGAATTGTTTTTATCAATGGCGTTGCAAAATATATTTATTCAGATGGTTTTTCAATCCGTGATGACCGAATGAAGCCTGAAACACCTGAAGATATTGTTCAGAAAATGACAAGCTTTGATGACTTATATCTTGTCAGGTCAAGCATAGCTGGCAGCACGGATTACGAAGGTATTTTCAACTATAACGAAGTAATGTCCGTAATAAATGTGTATGAGAAATATTCTATGTATACTGAATAGTCGCAAAAAGACTCTTCGAAAAAACTTCTGTAAAAACAAAATATAAGAAAAAAATCAGAGCGGCATCAAATTTGCCGCTCTGATTTTTGCTGTTTTTAAGCACGCTAATGCTGTCCCTGAGTGTGTTTCAAAGTCATTTTGATAAGTGATTATGGTTGATATGACGAAAAGCACCATTGCTTCCGATAGGGAAACAATGGTGCAAAAATTTATTCCGCAACAGCACAGACAAACATATACCCCTTATCAGTATTACGCAAAGTAAACACCAGCGTTTTCTCAAGATACAGACAGCAGGTGCCTCTGTACTTTTCCACGGTTACATAAACGTAATCGCCGTCAAGTCTTGTTTCGGTGAAAAGATATTTTTCAGGCAGCGGTATTCCCATACCCTGCGAATAATATCTGCCTGTTTCGCTGTTGTAGTAGCGGCTTTCTTCAGATGGCTGTATCTCTGTACCAAAGCGTGCGAGAGAAGCTTCTTTGAGTCTTTCGGGGGTAACTCCGTCATATTTTCCGCCTGTGCTGTCAAGGTATCTCCACGGCTCGCCGCTGTAAAGAAGATAGAACAGCATTGTTTCGTCGGGAATATCCTCGGTTGTTTCAAACTCGTCGGCAACAGATGCAAACATCAGATAATCATATACCGCATATTCGGGACTGTTATTGCGTGAAAGTACGTTTTTATGGTGCATATAATCATCATAATCCGCAAGCTTAACAATTCTTGTCGCACCGCTTTCAAACGGCTCTCCGATTACAAGTGCAAGGCGGTTATGTCCGTTTTTGAACGGCGCAGGATTAAGGCTGTTCACCTCAAATTCAAGGCGGTAGATTGCCTGATGATTTGCGTTGGGATACTCATCAGCAAGAGTAATATCAACGTCTGAAATTACGCTGACATTTTTGAAAATTTCCCAGCTTGACGGCGGGTCAGCGTAATGCACCTCGTCGTTTATGGTGTAGTATGCTTCGTTGCTCACAAGCGCGTCCATAAGGCTCATACTTCTGTCATTGTTGTCAAGCTGATTTGCAAAGGTCTGGGCAATATAATCGACAGCACCGCCTCGGGTTATTTCAATTGCCGAAAGATACGCTTCACGCTCCTTGTCGGTGAGAAGATAATATTCGTCGGTATTATCCGTGCGGAAATGCAGAACGTTATTGCTGTACAGCTTAAAGAAGTAATGCTCGCCGCTGCAATAGAAGATTGTTTCAACCGCATCTGCATTTGCAGGCGGTGTATCCATATTGCTTTGAGAGAAACGTACAGCCTTCTGAATGTTGGTGAAAATCCGTGTTACATCATAATAGCTGCCGTCAACGTGTGGATAATAGGACATCTCATTGCCTTGCTGTTCAGTTGTGTAAACAAAATCCCCCTGCTTAGCTGTGGCAAATGTAAGCTGGTCAAGCGCACGCTCAGTTGTCAGCTCAACAACGCTCACAACCATTGTGCTTCCGTCATAAGCATAAGGATAACGGCGGATAATTTCAACACCGTTTTGTTTTACATAGCTGTCGTAGAAATATTGTCCCCCCGTTGCGTCGGTGAAATTCTCGCTCGCCTGAATAGTTTCGGTGTAGCTGCCGTCCTCGTATCTGAATTTCACGGGATAAAGCTCCTCGTCGCCGTCTGCCATATAGGCGGAAACAGTGTAGAACCCGTCATCATTTTTCTGTCGGAAGAATACAAGTCCCGGGTGTGTGCCTGTGTTTTCGGTGTTGTGGATAAACATATCGTCCATCAGCTCGGGTCTGAATGAAAAAACGCTGTAATTTTCAAAAGGACACCATGCAATGAATTTTTCATAGCTCATAAGACGCAGCGCAAAGCTGCCTGTTACCTCATCGGGGTTATCAGACTCAAGCTCCTCAACACGGACAAGCTGGAGATTATATGGCTCGTCGTAGCCCTCTATACGATATGTCCACACAATATCGTGTGATCTTTGCGCACGATAGCGGTAATCCGTATCACCCGAAAATGCGACATTTCCCGTGGGCATGAAAATACCGTCTTTAAACTCGTATTCGATTTTAGCATTGCAGATACCCTGTGTGCTTGACGGACCGTATTTTTCGTCACGGATCGTTATAGCATGATTGCCGTACAGCACTCCGTTTTCCACGGTATACATTGTTCCGCCGCTGCCGTCATCATTGGTTTCAGCTTTATTTTCAAGCTGATGTGAGGAGATAAAATCGTGCTTCTTGCCGTTGTAGGAAACAGTAAATTTACTGCTGTTGATTTGCATTACCTCAAAGCCTTCCGCAAGCTTGTCCTCGGCGGCAGTGTCAATTTTGATTTCGTCAAGGGTTGCACCGTCAATGATAATAATGCTGTTATCAAGCACCATTGTTCCCGAATACGACCTTATAATTGCGGCATCATTTACACCGTCATTGTTGAGATCGTAAATGTAAAACATGGTGCGAGGCGGATAAATACCTCCGAAATCAGTGTCAAATACTTTCTCTTTGTCGCCATTGCGTACAGTGAATATATCTGTATTGTTGTCTGTCAGCAGAAAATACATATCCGTTTTGCCGTCTATGTTACGTATTACGTAACCCTCATCAGTCTGAGTCATTTCCATTTTTGCGGCAAGCTCTCCCATCAAGTCAAGGTCTTCCATCAAACTATTGAAGTTGTCAATTGTTTCGGAATAGCTGAAATAATCAAGACCCGAATGTGCAGGGTCATAGTGTACCTGCATCGTGTATTCACCCACAGTAAACAAGCCCTTTTTCAGCTCGTATGTAACCGCTACATCAAGGCTTGTTTCCTGCTGAAAATCAAAATACAGCGCAAGCTCAATATCATACTTTTCCTTGTCGAAGTCAGCTTCAATAATTGCTTCGGACTGATTTTCCACAGGCTCATTGGGAATAAGCCTGTATTTGGTCAATCCCTTGATGTCAAAGGTTGCGTGTGCATCGCCGAGGGTGTATTCCTCGCTGTCAAAATCAAGTATGAAGTGATAGTAGTTTGATGGAGTTGTATCTCCGTAATCATTATCAAGAGTAAGTTTTATGGTAGCTGTTTCACCGTTGTTGCCATTGACAATCTGGCTGTACACCTGGTTTTCTCCCGCGGGAATAAAATCCGAATGGGTGATTTCAGCGGAAAGGCTTTTGCCCGTGCCGAAAACCGCCGCTGAAATTATTATCAGCAGAACAAGCACTATAACCGTGCCCGTCCGAACCTTCTTCATACTCATTACAGCTTTTATTCTGCTTTTTATATCGCTTTCACCAAAGCCTGAAACAAACATAAGCATACGGCTTCTTTCCGCCGCACATTTAAGCAGGCTCTCCGCATATGCTTTTTTGTTGTCCGTGCCGATTGTTTCCACAACCGTTTCGTCACAGTAACGTTCCGTGTCCTTGAGGAAAAGTACACAGCTTACCCATACGAAAGGGTTGTACCAGTTAACAGCACATATAAGAAGCGTAAGCACATTCCACAGCGGGTCACGATGTCGGATATGTGTTGTTTCGTGAAGAAGAATGTGACGGAGAGATACTTCATCTGTAAAATCCGTGCTGTATGGAAGCAGAATTTTCGGGCGGATTATTCCGAATACAGCAGGTGTGCCGATATTGCCTTTTCGCAAATCAGAGTTACCCTGTAACAGGTTGCTCTGTACCTTTTCAAACCGTGAAAATCTTACCGCACAGAATATGTAAGCGATTATGATTGCCGAGCACAGAATTGCTGTTACGGAAATGTACACCGTTTTCAGCACAGCTTCTGCGTTAGGCAACGGTTTTTCCTGCACCGTTTCGACAGGGGATGGTAATATTGTTTCGCTTGGGGGAGGCGTAACATCTACCTGCGGTCTTTCCGCGTCAATGTGATATGTAACGTCAGGCTGAGTAACAGTAACAATCGGTTCGCTGTATTCTTCGCTTGGCAGGTCGGTTACAGTCTGAGTCTGCGTGAAAAAATTCATCACGGAAACTGCCGACGGAATATTTATCGGCAGGGCGAATTTCAGAAACACCACTGCCCACATAAGCATTAGAATTCTGCCGTTCATTTTCTTTCCCAGCACCGCACGGAGAATTATTGCCACAAGGGCAAGCAGTGCCGAGGTTATAACTGTTGCAAGCATAAAATCACCGCCTTAATTGTCGCTCATCTTATCTATAAGCTCACGAAGTTCCTTCAGCTCATCTTCGCTAAGACGCTTATCCTTGATAAAGCCCGAAACAAGAAGCTTTGCCGAGCCGTTGTAAAGCCTTGAAATCAGCCCCTCGGTTTCATCAGTGCGGACGTCCTCCTTTTTCACAAGAGCCGTGCAGATGTAATCAGGGTCAGTGCGTTTGATTGCACCTTTCTTGATAAGACGGTCAAGAAGTGTGTAAACAGTAGGCTTTTTCCAGCCTTTTTCCTTGGCAAGCTTTTCTGCAATTTCAATTGCAGGGATTTCGCCTGCTTCCCATATAAGGTTCATTACTGCAAAGTCGTTATCACTGAATTTCATAGTATTGCTCCATTCTACAGTTGTATAATATTTTCTTTATTATACAACTGTAGAATGGACTTGTCAATAGAAAATACAAAGATTTTATTGTATGTTGCGGTTTTCTGAAAAGGTTTGAATATGACAAGTATAATGAGACCAGGTATTATAGTATCAAGAAAATTATGTTGAGGATTTTACGCTTAAACAAGAATAATATATATTAATATAAACGGAAATAGTCATTACAAGAATGTTATCTGTAATGACTATTTTAATAATCTACAATATTGGATTACAATTACTTTTTAAATCATCAGTAAAAATATACTCAAAAATTTCGTTATTAGAAATATCTTTTTGAGCTTGCATTTTTATAGCACAAGCTTTCATTTCAATACATTCAAGAAGATTTTTCTTGCTCTTAACTATTTTTTTAAATCCTTACCACTAATAGAAATTATTATTATCTCATTTTTTATGTATAATAATTTAGCAGCATTGATAAATGTAGTTGGTGGTTCTGCCTTACTTACGATTATACCAAATTTTCCAGAATGATTTTGTAAAATGCTTTGAAGCTTTTGAAAATAAGTTATAATAGTGATTTGCTGTAAATGAATCAAGCAAAGTAATATATTTTTATTGCTATAATAACCAGCCATAATAGAAATTGATTCCTGGAATAGATTTGATTAAAAAAATATAAAATTGATAATCTAGTATTATATATGATAGGTTTAATCGTATATAATTTTTCAATTATAGCATTTAATTTTAAAAAATAATTTTAAAATCATTGACTTTTTTAAAAATGTGATATATAATTTAAAAAAGTTGCATATAATTTTAAAAAAGGAGATGAAAATTAAAATGACAGAACTTGAACTTAAAAATTTGGTTTTAAGAATTCAGAATATGCAGGCTGAATTTCAGACTACAGAAGTGAAGAGGGCAGAAAAGGCAGCTCCCGATAAGCTTTATGATACACTTTCATCTTTTTCAAATCAGAATGATGGCGGAGTTATTGTTTTTGGTTTGTACGAGGAACAGAATTTTACGGTAACAGGTGTAAATGATGTGCAGGCTTTGCAGAAAAAGGTTATGGAGCAGTGCAATCAGATGGAGCCGCCTGTAAGAGCTGTATTTACCGCTGCAGAAATAGACGGCAAATACGTTGTTGCTGCTGAAATTCCACCTGTTGATATAACTGAACGTCCTTGCTTTTATCTTGCAAAAGGAAGAATTAAGGGTTCGTATATTCGTGTGGGTGACGCTGATATTCCAATGACCGAATACGAGGTTTACAGCTATGAAGCTTACCGAAAAAAATATCAGGACGATATACGTCCAATAGAACGTGCTGAAATGACCTCTCTTAACAGTGGAAAACTTGATGGATATTTGTCAAGACTCAAAGAGGGCAAGCCTAATCTGTCAATGCTTGAGGATAGTCAGATTATGGAGCTTATGAGTATTATAAAAGGTGGAAAGCCGACACTTGCTGCTGAAATGCTGTTCGGGTTATATCCGCAGGCTTTTCTTCCTCAGCTTAGTATAATTGCTGTATGTGTTCCTGGTACTGAAATCGGAAACACCAATACTGACGGAACAAGATTTGTTGACAACAAAAGGATTGAGGGTACAATCCCCGAAATGCTTGATGGAGCAATGAGCTTTGTAAATGTGAACACACGCAGCCGTACGGTGATTGACAAAAACGGCAATCGTTCTGATATTTCGGACTATCCTATGAAGGCTGTCCGTGAAATTATACTCAACGCACTTGTTCACAGGGATTACAGTTTTCACACCGAGGGAATGCCTATACAGCTTACCATATTCCAAGACAGACTTGAGGTTACAAATCCGGGCGGACTTTATGGTAGAATTACAGTTGATACATTATGCAAGGTACAGCCTGACACAAGAAATCCTGTTCTTGCGACGGCATTGGAATTGCTGAAAATAACAGAAAACAGATACTCGGGAATTCCCACAATACGCAGGGAAATGAGCGAAAGAGGTTTGCCTGCGCCTGTATTTGAGAATTCAAGGGGAGAATTCAAGGTTAAGCTTTATAAAAATGCAGCTGAGAATTCGGAAACAGGTGACAGAACTACAGCTATTCTTGACTTTTGCCGAACTCCTCGCAGCAGACAGGAATTGTCTGAGTTTCTTGGTATTGCCTCTACCACATACGCAATAAAGACATACATTCAGCCGCTTATTGACAAGGGATTGATACAGCTTTCCAATCCATCTGCGCCCGGAAGCAGGAGTCAGAAGTTTTTTACTGCAAAGAAGGATTGAGTAAAGAAATGGAAATTGTCAATTTAGTTATGGAGAGATTGTCATGTAGTGATGATAGCTGTTTTCGATAGAAATAATAACAAATGTATTACGGTAGTTATTAGGATGTATAGGAAATTAGTGAGGAGAAAGGATATGGAAAGAGAATTTGAAATTCATAGTTTAGAGGAATACATTAAGGTAATACATGAAACAAATAATAGGTTAGATAATCTTTATTACAGAGGACAAAGTAATAAAAAATATGAATTAATTCCTTCAATCTGTCACAAAATAAACAAGGATTCCGAAGAAAAATATCTTTCTATTGAGAAAGATATAATTAATGAAGCGCTTTTCAAATATTCTAATGTTTTCAATAATTATGAGAGTCACATTGAACTACTAACACAGTTACAACACTATGGAATTCCAACAAGATTAATGGATGTAACAGCTAATCCACTTGTAGCACTATATTTTGCATGCTCTTCAAATTCAGATTGTGACGGCGAAGTATTTGTATTCCATATGCCTATTATAGAAACTTATGATACAGAGGGTATTGATGCATTAGCTGCAGTTGGATATAATTGTGATTTGTATCCGTTTCCTTTTGAAAAATACCTAGATGAATGTGGGATAGAAGAAAAATTAACGCCCAATAATCATAGTAGTAATTATGATTTTTTATTTAATATGTCACAGGCTCCTGTTTTAGTAAGGCAAAAATGTTTTTTTGCCAGACAAAAAGCACAATCAGGTAGATATATTTTGTTTATTAATAAAACAAAATATTGTTCCCCCTATAATGGTGAAGAAGACAGCTACTGTTTTATAAAAGAAATTGCTGCTATAGACAAGAATGAGGAGTGCATTGCAAATATAATAAAAATACCATATTCTTGCAAAAAAGAACTTCTCCTGCAATTAAAACATGTTAATATTGATGAATCAACGCTTTTTCCTGAAGATATAGATGGTGGATGCAGGATGCTTGTAAGAGATTTGGGAAGCCAGTATATAAATAAAACAAGCTGTCAAGAAAAATCTTAACAGCTTATCAGTATGATTTTTTATTCAGTACCCCCAAAAACTTGTCCGCTATTTGTCCGCTAAAGCTACAAAAAGACAGGGGAAAACAGAAAAAACGAGTTTTCCTATCTTGCTGTAAAATGGCTATTCTGCGTGGTTTGCGGGAGGTTGCGGAAATCTGCTTAAGCTGAAAAGGGATTTTCAATTCCCGTACGGGTCACCATTCAACGAATCAGGAAACAACGTAGATACGTGGTTTCCTGTTTTTCTTTTATACAGGTAATAGGGTTTGACCCATTACTTGCCCATTATTTTATCTTCCCAACCCATTGCGTAACTTTGAGTCTGCTGTTATGATACAGCAGACTCTTTCTTTTTGTTGAAATCAAGAGCATTTGCAACAATGTCTGAAGTTCTTGCTTGAGCGTCCTGAAATTCATGGGTGTATATTGATAAAGTCGTCGAAACCTGAGAATGTCCTAAAACACCAGATACGGTTGTCGGGTCAATTCCAGCACCGATAAGCAAGCTGGTATGTAAATGACGGAACTGATGAATCCCATAGAAGAAGTGTATAATTCAGGCTTTACTATACTATATAAAATAAGCATTTCATGATAATTAGTCAATTTGCGAAGAATCACACATATTTTTTGTTGCATTTTGTGTGATTATGCTGAAAAAACAGATTGACAAGAGGAACTTCAAGTGGTATAATTTCTATAAGCATATATTTGTATATATGTGGAAATATGTTTAAACGATTACGCTTTGTATTGGTCAGCGATACAGCGGAGATGGTTGGATGTATTTTACAATACCATATACTAAGCAAATATTGAAGATGGAGGGGTATAATTATGAAGAAAAAAAGTTTGACTAAAAGAATAGTCAGCTTTATTACAGCGGTAAGCATGACGCTTACTTCAACTGTGATGCTTATTCCTGTAAGTGCGGAAGACAGCGGTGTGAAAACAGCTACAATCACGCTTACAGATGATTACAGCAAAACACTCAGCTTTTCGGATATTCCACAAGCTGAGGAAAAACAGACAACAGTAACATTTGCTCAGGATTGGAGCAAAAGCATTGACTTCACAGATGTTGACACAGAAAGCGGCGAATATAGATATTTTTCAGGTGAAGGCTATACCTTTAACTCTTGGGATGTTGATATCGCTTCTGCTATTGAAGCCAACGGTATAGATTTGCCTGAGAATCCGACAATTACGATTGATGACATCACAGTAAGCTACAACTGGGAATTTGTCCCTGCTGACGAGGAAACAATCACTAATGGTGAATTTTGTTTTGGTGCAAGCGGTGATAACACCTCAGGTGAATGGACTGATGGTGAAGATAATGAAATTTCCTTCAACCAAAATTCAGGCACCGGAACAATTTCATACAGCGAGTTAACAGGTACAACTAATATTGTTCAGCCAAGGGCTATGTGGCTTGGTGGTACAAGTGTTTTCAGTAAAAATGCAGGTGACAGCTTTGTTGTTAATGTAACAAGCGTTAAACTTGATGTAACCTACCTTGACGGCGAAAGCGGCGGTTACAAGGGTCTGCATGATGAAACAACAGACTCAGGTCAGTGGAAATTCAATGCTCACGATCCTGAAGGCGGTGAAAGCTCAGGCGACCGTTCAGCTGATATTGTTGCCGCTATCAAGGCATTAAACGGTGATGAAACTATTCACTCAGCTGTAAAGGTTAAAGATATGACTATAAACTACAGCTGGGATCTTGTAACCGACAGAGTTTCTGATAACTACAACATTGCTTTTAACCCGTGTCCTGCAGGCTTTAACTGGGAAGTTTCAGGCGGTGAGTGGCTTAATGCGGGTATTGAAAATGGCGATTATGCTACATTTGCAGAAAAATCAGGCAGCGGCTCTGTAAAAGCAAGCGATGTGATGGCAGCGTCAGGTGTAACTCTTGATGATATTTACTGTGTGGATATCCACAGTGGTATATGGACAGATAACCCTGCTGATACATATACATTCAAGGTAACAAGCGTTAATCTTGATATTGAGTATACTATTGAAAAGCCTCCTGTTGAAGCGTATATTTCCTACGAAGAAGTACAGGGCGCTCAGTACATCGAAGTAACAGCAGATGTTAGCTTACTTGAAGATTGTAACCACGATAGTCACATCGGAGATGACGGTGTGGATTCAAGTATAGGTGCAACATATTGTCCTTGGCCGGGTATCACTTTAAATAAGATTTATGCCGACGACAATTGGAGCGATGCATACTATGACCAGTGGGATGCAAATAATACAGTATCATTTTCTGATGATAAAGACGTAATTACAGTTCTGATTCCAATAAGCAGTGTTGAAAATGCTTTAGGTGCACTTTCAATCGGCGAGCAGTATGTAATTACATCAAGCGGTATCAGCGAAATTAATTATGAAATCCTCAACTCAAAGCCTGATATGGTTCTTAAAACAGGCAGCTATTTAAGCGGCACTATCGAATATGCTTATCTGTGGGATGAAGATGCTCAGGCACCTGTTCAGCAGGACTATCCTGAACTGTTCCCAAGATTTGTGATTTCCGAAAATCCGAATGCGGTAGATTTTGAAGGTTATGCTGCACTCAAGATTGACTATACTGCAACAAATCCTACAGCTGCAAGAGGTATCGGTATACTTTTTGAAGGCTGGGAAGGCAACGGCATAGGTTGGGTTGAAAAAGACTTTGCAATGGAAGAAAGCGGTACTATTGCAATTGACCTTACTTCTGATGTGTTTGAAGGCAAGAGCTTCAACAACATTCATATAGGACCTCTTGCTCCTGACGGCGCACAGGTCGGCGATACACTTGCTCCCGGATTTGCAGTAACAAGTGCGTCAATCGTTACTTCCTACGACGGCGAATTCAGCGAAGAACTCGGAACTGAAACCGACAAGACTGCAGGCTGGGCTGACAACGGCGATGGTTCTTACACATACACATCCGTTTACGGATTTGCATCGGATGACGACGAAGAAGGAACACCAAGAGACCCTTCAGACGAGGAATCCAAAAAAATAGTTATTGATCTCGATGATTATCTTGCAGATGGCAAGACACGTGAATGTATTGCTGAAATCACTGCTGATTTTGAAGTAAACGGCGGAATTAACGGCAGCTTCGGTGTTGGAATTAAGAACGAAGATTTTGGCTGGACAGATATTAGGGTTGAGGAAACAGGCACGTTCTCTCTTGAAACACCTGACGGCGTCAGAAATGACAGTGACCTTGAGTTTGTGATCTGGTGGTCTAACCCTGGTGAAAGCCTTACAATCAGCAACATTCAGCTTACTTATTCTGATAAGGAACCTACCGTAGCAGGCTGGGCTGACAACGGCGATGGTTCTTACACATACACATCCGTTTACGGATTTGCATCGGATGACGACGAAGAAGGAACACCAAGAGACCCTTCAGACGAGGAATCTAAAAAAATAGTTATTGATCTCGATGATTATCTTGCAGATGGCAAGACACGTGAATGTATTGCTGAAATCACTGCTGATTTTGAAGTAAACGGCGGAATTTACGGCAGCTTCGGCGTCGGTGCTGTTGAAATTGCTGAGGATGCTGAAAACGGCTGGACCAGCGTTATGGTTGAAGAATCAGGCACATATACGCTTGAACCGCTGGGCGGCGTTGAGAGCAACAGTGACCTTTCGTTTGGCATTTGGTGGTCTAACCCTGGTGAAAGCCTTACAATCAGCAACATTCAGCTTACTTATTCTGACAGAGAGCCTGAAGTTGACAGCAACGTGTATCTTTCTGCTGAAGACATAGCTGGCAAGAATTATCTCCAGGTAAATGCAAATATTAAATTAATCACAGAATGTGAACACGAAAGCCACTATGATGAAAATTACGGCGTGGACGATGCAATAGGTGCAACATATTGTCCTTGGAACGGTGTCAACATACACAAAGTCAGCGCTGACGGCGAATGGTCTGAAGCTTACTATAATTATTGGGATTTTACTAATAATGTAGTAACATATTCTGAGGATAAATCTACTGCGGTATACATTTATCCTATTGCTGATATTATAGATGCTGTTGGTGAACTTGCAGAAGGCGACAAATATGTAATTTTAACAGACGGTATCAGCTCAATGACATATGAGTTTCTCGAATCAAAGCCTGACATGACTCTCGGTACAGGCAGCTACGAAAGCGGCACTATCGAAGAGGCTATGGATTGGGACCCTGAAACCAATTCAAGCACTATTCCAACAGGTATTCCAAATATAACACCTACATTTGCAATTTATGAAAATAATTATGCCGTACCTTTTGAAGGCTATGAAGCAATCAAGATTGACTATACAGCTGAGTCCCCTGAGGCTTGTTACGGTGTGCTTGTAGTTCTTCAAGGCTGGGAAGACAACAGCACAGGCTGGATGGAAAAATTCTATGCAATGGAAGAAAGTGGCTCAATTGTAATTGACCTTTCCGAATTACAGGATAAGGTTTTCCACAACATTTATGTAGGTCCTGTTGCTCCAGGCTCCGCAAAAATCGGCGATGAATTTGCTCCGGGATTTGCAGTAACAGAAGCAGTAATTCTTACTTCCTATGACGGCGATTTCACAGAAGAAATTGAAAAAGTTGTTCCTGATGCACCTGTATTTGTAACAACAGCAGATGGAAAAACAGGCTTCAAAACACTTGAAGAAGCTATGGCTGAACTCAAGACAGCAACAGGCGATATCGAAGTTATCGTTAACCACAATTTGGAAGTCGCTGCATTGGCAATTCCTAAGAATGTTGATTCAATCACTTTCACAGGTGAAGGCTCAATCACATTCACAGGCACAACGCTTGCTGTTCCTGTAGACACAACATTTGATGTCAAGCTTGCTGCAAAGAACAAGACAAACCTTATCGACATCACAGTTGCTAAGGATTGCTCACTTGAAATCTGGTCAAGCAGTAAACAGCCGCAGTTTATCAATAAAATTACAGGTACAAAGACATCCCAGTTACACGGTAATTTAAAAGCAGCAAGTATTTCAACATTCCAACATTTAGGCGGTACTATCTACATTAACAACGGCAATATGACAGGCATTGGCAGAACTGATGCTGAAATTCATATTGCAGGTGAGAATGCTTCGGCAGCTATCACAGAGTATGTAGGTTACACACTAATCTATATTAATATGAATGAAGACGGTACTCTTCCTAAGGTTACTGTTGATACAATTGCTGATGGTTCATCACTCGACGTTGTAATCCATGATGCACAGGGTTATGAAGCAATAGTCGCAAGCGGCACAACAATTCTTTATTCAAAGAATGATATTTCTAAAAATATCAAAGTTAGGACTTTAGTGCTTGAAGGCGGCGACGAACTCACAGCATACTACTATCCAAAGACAAAGTCTATCAAGGCAGAGGTAGGCACAGCGCTTGACCTTTACAAGGGTGAAGAAATTTCTGAAGAAACCAAGGTAGGCAACTATCCTAACTTTGAGCTTCTCTTTGCAGACATCACTGACCCTACAGTTGACTACATCATTGAAGTAAACACAGACCTTACACTCGATGCAAAGTTTGCACTTCCTAAGACTGCTAAGAGCATTACTTTTACAGGTGAAGGCTCACTCACATTCACAGGCACAAAGCTTGCTGTTCCTGTAAACACAACATTTGATGTCAAGCTTGCTGCAAAGAACAAGACAAACCTTATCGACATCACAGTTGCTAAGGATGTTGAACTTTGCATCACAGAGAACGCTTACACACTTGATGAGGAAACAGATGAACCGGTTCAGTTCATCAACATGCTTACAGGTACAAAGACATCCAAGTTCAGCGGTTTTGCAATTGTAAACAACATCGCAACATTCGGTGAAGTTAACGTTGAGGAAGGTTACCTTAAAGTAAACGGCGGCAAGGCAACAGGTATTGTTAAACTCGGCGGTATATTTATTATCATAGGCGACAAGGCAACAGCTGCTATCACAGAAGTTGCTGACGACGCAGAAATTATACTTGTAATCAACGGCACAGTAATTCCTAAGGTTACTATCGACAAGTTCGGTAAGGCTGTTTGGGTAGGGGTATATGATGAAGACGAACATAGAATTGCTCTTCCAAGCGGCACAACAATTCTCTACACTAAGAATCCTATCCCAACAGGTGAGGACGCAATCGTTGTTAAGAACAAAACAGCACTCGAAGACGGCGAAGAACTCACAGCATACTACTATTCAAAGACAAAGTCTATCAAGGCAGAGGTAGGCACAGCGCTTAACCTTTATACTGGTACAGAAGTTTCTGAAGAAAACAAGGTAGGCAACTATCCTAACTTTGAACTTCTCTTTGAAGAAATCACTGACGATACAGTTGATTACATCATTGAAGTAAACACAGACCTTACACTCGATGCAAAGTTTGCACTTCCTAAGACTGCTAAGAGCATTACTTTTACAGGTGAAGCTACACTCACATTCACAGGTACAAATCTTACAATACCTTACGATGTAACAATCAATGAAGGCGTCGTAATCAATGTAGACAACAAGAAGTGTACAATGGATATCGCTGTTGGTAAGGGTGCTACACTCGAAAACTTCGGTGAAATCAATGGTATCAACAAGCTTTCAGGTACAAATACATCTAACCTCGATGGTAACTTTGTAGTTAATAACCTCGCTACATTTGACAATGTTTATGCTGACGTAATGGTTATGAGCGGCAAGGTAACAGCTGTTAATGTACTCGACGGCGGTCTTGCAATTTATGGTGCTAAGGCATCTGCTGCTATTAAGACTGCTACAGTAAATGCTAAGATTTACCTTATAAGAGAAGACGGTGTTCTTCCTAAGGTAACACTTGAAGGCATCGGCGAAGCAATTGAAGATGACACAACAATTCAGGTACTTGTTACAGACGGTTTGGTTTCACCTGACCCTGCTATTCTCACAAGCGGTACAGTAATTCTTTACACAAAGAAGGCTGATTTCGCTGACAAGATTAATATTGTTAACAATGATGGTAATCTTAAGGCTTACACTTACGGTAAGGTAATCAAGGCTGAATATCCTCAGGCTGTAACAGTTGACAACCTCAACACAACAGGCGAAGAAGGCAGCGAAAACAATGCTGAACTCGAAAAGGATTATCCTAACTTCGAATCAGCAGTAGCAGCTATCGACGCAGCTAAGGACAATACCGCAGAGTATGTTATCACACTCAATCAGAACATTGCTCCTGAAAAGTTTGCACTTCCTAAGTATGCAGCATCCGTTACAATCACAAGTGAAATCGGTGCTATGATCAACGTAGGCAAGGTAACAGCTATCACAGCAAATACAGACCTTACACTTGAAGATGTTGTATTTACAACAACAACAGGCAAGCTTGTTACAATCAACGCTAAGAAGAATCTTACAGTTAATGAGCTCTTCGGTGCTGTAGCAGCTATCAAGGGCGGTGCTAAGTCTACTCTTACTTGTGTTGCTGAATTCTCATCTACATATAGACCTGATATCACAGGCTTCGGTAAGGTTGTTGTATGCGACACACTCACAACAGGTAATAACTTCAATGTTACTGAGCTTGTTCTCGGTACATCAGAAACAGGCGCAGGTACACTCATAGTTTCTGCGTCAACAATAAAGTCCTCTATCAAGGCTCTTGACGCAACAAACGGCGGCCGTATTGAATACGCAGAAGGCGCTAAGGCTCTTACATTCACAGGTAAGGACGATGCTTTCAAGGTTGCAGAAGACGGTCTTACAATTTCAGGTGAAGTTGTAAACGGTCAGGCAGTTCTTACAACAAAGACTGTAGACCCTGCTAAGCTTGCAGTTGGTATTGCTCCTGCAAATGAAGATGTTGAATACGGCTTCACACAGATGGGCAATAATATCTGCTATATGGGCAAGGTTCTCTCCGTAGCAATGACAGTTGGCGAAGAAGAACCTGCTGAACCTGTAGCATATGCTACTTGGGGCGATGTAGTTGCAGCTATCGAAACAGCAAAGAATGCAGAAGCTGATTACACAATCACACTTCTCGACAGCTACAATGCAAATGCTGCAATCAAGTTCCCTAAGGCTGGTACTTACAAGTCTATTGAAATTGGAACTATTGTTGATGGTCTTCGCGATGTAACATTCGATTTCAATTTCACAGGCAACCTTACACTTACAGGCAATACAGTATTCAATAAGGTAAACCTTGGCGCAGTTAAGAACGGCTCACCTGCTAAGTATACAATCAACGCAGGCAAGAACGACGTGACTATTATCTTCTGTGACACAGGCTTACTTACATCCATCACAGGAAAGAATGTTATTCTTGGTCCTGGCTCAGGTAAAGTTATAAACGCTGATAAGGTAAAGGCAACTGAAACTCTTACACTTGCTACTGGTACTGTAAAGGCTATTGGCGGTATCACAGCTAAGAATGTAGAAATTGATATTTACACTAACCTCGTTATGAATCAGGGCAGCAAGCTTGCTGTTACAGGTGATGTAACAGTTTTTAATGAAGAGTGCAAGCTTACAGTAACAATTCTTGACAAAATTACAAACGAACCTGCTACACTCAAGAACAACTACGTTGTAGCTACAATCAAGGGCGAATACGCTCCAGACAGCATCGTTCTCGATGAAGCACACACAGGTTTTGCTCTTGAACTCGTTAAGGGTAAGCTTGTCGTAGTTGCTGAATAACACAATAGCATTCGCAAAAATTATCTCAAGCAAAAAACAAAATGCACAGGTCCGTTTAACGGATCTGTGCATTTTTAGTTCAGAGAAATACATTGATCCCGCGGTACAGCTTACGGAAATTCTTTGGTATTAGATCAGTTATTTTTTATAAACACATAAATAAACTTTGTGAAGAAAATCCCAAAAGGGTCTTCTCAAAATCGGTCAATGGTATTATAATATCATTGACCGATACAGTCAGGAGGAGTAAAATGAATGAGAAATTCTTTTCGCTGTCCGAGGAAAAACAGCTTGCAATTATCAATGCGGGCTATCGGGTGTTTTCACAGAACAGCTATAAGAAAAGTCCTATGAGTGAAATTGCCGCGGAGGCAGACATAAGCAAGTCCCTGCTTTTCTATTATTTCAGGAACAAGAGGGAGCTGTATCTTTATTTGCTTGATACCGCTGTCGAAACTACATACAAATATCTCAGGGATTACGACAGCAGCGATGAGGATGGTTTCTTTGATATTATTCACAAAGGAATAAAGGCAAAGGTTGCAATGATG
>JAZUSM010000060.1:0-4797 GCA_045606725.1 Oscillospiraceae bacterium
TTACCGCACTGCTTATCCTCAACCTTGTACGCAAGGGCAACACATCCGTTACAAACCGCAGAACAATCACAGCGGCAGGCGTATTCATCTTCCCGCTTTTCTGGGCAGAGCCGTTCTTTGAAGTACCTGAACTTATCAACGTTCAGTTCAACCTGCTCCCTGTGTTCTTCTTCTGCCTGCTTGTGAAGCTTATCTGGAAGGATGCAGCCGAAAAGGCAGACAACTTCTCCTTCGTTGCGGCAATCATTTCCCTTGTAATTCTCTTTATCGAGTCCTTTGCATCAAGCGACAGCTTCGATGCCGTATTCATCGGAGTAGTGCTGTTCATAATGCTCGCCGTGTCCTTTATCATCAAGAAAAAGCGTTGGTTTGTGCTTGCGGTTGCTTCAATGGTAGCTTCGGGTATTCTCCTCAGCTTCGGTCAGCGTGACAGCATCGCTTGGCTTGTATACCTCGCCCTTGCAGGTGCGGCACTTATCGCCCTCGGACTTGCAAACGAACTCAAAAAGCAACAGCAGAAAACAGGTGAGGAAACAAAGCTTTCACGTTTTATGTCCGACTGGACTTGGTAAAAAACAAGCCACATAGTGGCTTGTTTACGGGTTTTGCTTCGCAAAACACCGTAGTTTTCCGTTATATAAACATTTTCAAGAGGTAAAAATAATGTCTGAAATATTTGATATTATCAACAACCGCACAAGCTACCGTGGAACTTACAAGGATACAAAAATTCCCCGTGAACATCTTGTTCGGATTATGGAGGCGGGACTTGCCGCACCGTCAGGATGCAACAAGCAGACGACTTCGCTTATCTGCGTTGACGACCCGATTGTCCTTGACAAGCTGAAAGGTATGATTGACCCGCCGATTTGCGAAACCGCACCGGCAATAATCTGCGTGCTTACGCAGAAAATTTTTGCATACCGTGACAAGTGCTTCAACGTGCAGGACTACTCTGCGGCAATTCAGAATATGCTCCTTGCAATAAAAGCACTGGGCTATGAAAGCTGTTGGTATGAGGGACACATCACCGACGATGACGATATCGGTGGACAGCTTGCAAAGGCGCTTGGCGTGCCCGATGATTACAAGATGGTGTGTATTCTGCCCGTGGGAATTGCCGACGGACAGCTTACCCATGCGAAAAAGAAAAGCTTTGAGGAGCGTGCGTGGTTTAACGGCTTTAAGAATTAAATAGTAGGGGACGGGTTTCCCGTCCCGAAAAGTATAATCAGAAAGGACATTTATATGAAACGTTTTTTGATAGCAATGCTTGCGGCTGTTGTTGTCTGCGGATTTAGCGGGTGCAAGGCTGACGAAAAGCAGACGGAAATTGTGTCTGAAACGAGTTCAACCGAAATACAATATATAACCGATTGGTCAATTGATGAGTTGTTACAAGAATTTGAACTTAATGGTAAAACTTATTCAATGCCTCTTACTATCGGAGATTTGGGTGAGGGGTATTCAATCGGCGATAAAGCTTCATTACGAGAAGATAATTATGGCTATTATTTGCGATATAATGATGAACATTTTGCATTAATAACTGTAGATGATTCAGATACAGACATTAACAAATGGCAAATAAAGTCGTTTAGTTTGTCAGGAAAAAAATATAAATTTGGTGATTTGTTTTATAAAAATAAAAGAACTAATGTTATAGATAAATATGGTTTCCCTTCTTTTTCTACGGAGCATGGTGATACAATTTTAGACAATTACATTTTTGAGAACAATGACTCATTTACGATTCATTATAAAAATAATAAAATATATGGTATAGTAATAGGAATCGACAATGAAGAAAATGAGTGATACAAGCAATTCCTCATTCCACTTTCCAAATTCCACATTCAAATAAGAAAGGAACATTTATATGAAACGTATTTTGATAGCAATGCTTGCGGCTGTTGTTGCCTGCGGATTTAGCGGGTGCAAGAATGAAAACGATACAGAAGAAGCTACATCTGTTAGTCAGTCAGAAACCTCTTTTGATGCAGAAAATTGGTTGTCTGATGATTATCTTGTTGTCAAGTGTAATGGAATAGATATTTCTTTCCCTTGCAAATTATCCGATTTTAACGATAAATTTAGGACAGAAATAACCAAAGCTGACGAAAACAGTGTTACAGACACAGATTGGATTGACATATATTTTAATGATGAATATGTCGGAGCAATGTGTTACAAAGATGATAATTATAATACAGAAACGGACAATTTAAGGTTCATAAGTTTAAATACATTTGATTTGTATGGTCTTTCTGAAAATTCAACTAAGGAGGACGTTCAAAAATTACTTGGAGCAGGCGATGAAATGGATAATGAATATGCAGATGCTTATTATGGTGATAATATTCGTGTTTTATTTGAATATTTAAATAATAAGACATCTGTTTCGATTTATAATAATGGGCTTTGACTATATTAAAAACTCCTCACTCCACACTCCAAATTCCAAACTCTAAAACGAAAGGATAGTACCCCAATGAACAAAAAAGAAGTAGCCGAAATCAAAAAGAATTTTACCGACAGCAGCGGATTTTTTACGCTTAACCACGTTGTTTCCGCTTACATTGACCCCCAGAAGAATATCCGCTGTAACCAGAACAAGCTTTACTCCCTTATTGAGGAGGACGCAGGTGCGGTTATGATGGAGTCGCTGAAAAAGGTGCTGGGCGGAAGCGTTGGCAAAAATCTTATGGAGTACGGCTTTCCAAATACCGAATACGACGAGGAGGGGGCACAGAATATTCTCTATGCCGCTGTCAAGGGCAAGCTTGAGGACGAAACTGCCAATGCAAAGCTTATTGAGCGTATCGTCAATAATATGGAGTACGAAATGGCGTACACATTGATTATGGGTTACTGTTCCTACAGCATTATGACCAAGGACAAGAATGACGAGTCCTACGATGACGCAACCGAGGAATACAACTTTATTGTGGTTGCTGTCTGCCCGGTTTGCACAGGTGATGACGGTCTTATGTTTGACAGCGAGGCAAACGAAATCGTGAAGAAGTCCAACACTGACCTTATCGTAAGCCGTGCACCTACTGACGGTTTCTTCTATCCTGTTTTCAGCGATAGAAGTCCCGACGTTAACCGTGTTATGTACTACACCAAAACACCGAAAAAGCCTAATATTTCCGTGGTTGAGGACGTTCTCGGCTGTAGCTTTGTAATGACCTGTCAGAATGAAAAGGATACATTCCGTGAGGTGCTGAACGATGTTGTGGGCGACGAGTTGAGCTACACGCTCATTACTCAGGTAAACGAAACTCTCCGTGAGATTGTTACCAAGTCCAAGAACGAAACCGAGCTTCCGATTATCGACGACAACAAGCTCCACAACATTCTTTTTGATGCAGGTGTAAGCAGTGAAAAGCTTGACGCACTTCCAGCCGTGTTCAAGGAAAAGGTGGGAGACGCAGACGGACTTATCGTGGAAAATCTTGTCGAGAGCAAGACTGTGCTTGAAACACCTGAAATCACAATCAACATCAGCCGTGACGGAACAGACAAGGTGCGCACAAGTGTTATCGACGGCAGACGCTGCCTCATTATTGACCTTGACGACCCGAGTATTTCCATCAACGGACTTGTTACAAGCGTTACATAAAATCAAAGGAGAAATGATAATGCAGCTTTATAAGTGCAGTTCATGCGGTGCAGAACTTAATTTCGAACCGAACAGTAATATATGTGTATGTGAATACTGCGGTTCAAAAAATGCGCTTTCAGATGACGGTGTTTTTATCGGCTGGAATCCTCAGCTTACAGGATATGATTCCGACGAAGAAACAGGCGTTGAGTTTTGTATGCAGATTGACAGAATTTTTACACTTGCCGGCAGGGGCACAGCAGTAGTAGGTAAGATTGACTGCGGCAAAGTAAATGTAAATGACTGCGTAAAAATTCTGTTCGACGACGGTAACTCCATAAATTGTACAGTTGCAGAAATAGAACAGTTCGGTAAAAAGCTTGACTCTGCTTCAAAGGGAGAAAATATTGGGTTAGTATTGTCAGGTGTTGCTAAACAGCAAATAAAAACAGGCGATATTATCATCAAAGGAAACCTTGACATTGTATCGCTCAACCGGCGCATAACAAGCTACTATGTACCGATAGGCGATAAAGTTGAAGCTATTAAATACTATCGGAAATCAACCGGTCTGGGCTTAAAAGCTGCGAAGTATAAAATAGAAAAGCTTTTCAGAAGCACACATATCTGATTTACCTATCATAAAATTCACAGGGACAGCTTTAAGGGGCGGTCGATAAAGAAGTTTTATCATATGTACCGAAAGGTTGTGTAGGAAAATCCTACGCAGCCTTTCTCTTTTTGTCGTAAACCATACTGTCAGCGACAGCAGTTGCGACCACAACATTGAAACGAAAATGATTATCAAGCTGCTGCTCGTAATAATTGTCCTTTTCTTCAAGAAAAGCGAAAAGGTCGTCTATTTCACGGATACGGAGCTGTTCGCCGAAATCCTCATTTGATTTGACCTGCTCTATCTTTTTCAGAATGGGAGAAACATACTTCTTACTCATGCAAACACAACAAAATAAAGGTTGATATATTTCAGATATATTCCGCTATAAATCGGGACGTCGGATTTGCTGTTTGCGGTGGTGTCAAGAATATAAAACGCACCGCTCGCAGGAGCAACCTGCATATTAAGATAAACCGAGTCGTAAAGCTTGTTCTGTAAGGCATCAAGTGCTTCAGAATTATTTTTCAGTTCATCAAAGCTGATGTTGTTTTCGGTAAGGTATCTCTGGATAGAA
>JAZUSM010000061.1:0-10777 GCA_045606725.1 Oscillospiraceae bacterium
TAGTCAAGAAGCTGGGAAGCCTTGTCCTGACCTGAGGAAGCGGCCTCGATGATGTCCTTTGCGGCGGTGATGAGGCTTCTTACGTAGTATTTTTCCTCAACGATTTTGCAGTAGCTTTCGATATTGCTGGTGGTTGGTACGGCTTCCATAATTGAAGCCAGGTACTCCTTACCTGCACTTGTGCTTTCAAAAATCCCGTCACGGACAGCCTCGTTGATAACCGTGATGATATCAGCGTGGACACCCAGAGAGAAAAGTCTGATGATTATTGCGAATAGGTCACGGTGCTTTGTAACATAAAAGCTCTCGGGCTTTATGTAATTCATTGCAACGGACAGCGATTCAGGGTCGATAAGCAGCGCACCCAGCACGGTCTGCTCCGCTTCCAGGTTGTACGGAAGCTCCATACTTTCAAGATTGAAGTCCATCGGTTTTCGCTCCTTTCTGTTGAATTTAATGAAGGTAAACTGTAATTTAGCAGAGGTACTTCGGAGACTCACTGGGGAAAACCTTTCTGGAGAAAGGTTCTTCCCCAGACCCCTTTCCAAAGACTTTCAGTCTAATTTTCCATATAGGGCTATAGCCCTATATGGAAAATTACTTTAAAAGTTTTAGGGAGTTTGAGGGAGGACCCTTTTCCAAAAGGGTCTCCCTCAATGGGTTACCGAAATGCTCCGTCAAATTACAATTTAGCCTTCGATAACTTCGACAGTAATCTTTTCGGACACGCCTGTGAGGAATTTTACCTCGGCGGTGTATGTACCGAAAGCCTTGATTTCGGAGGAGAGGGAAACCTTTTTCTTGTCAACCTTTACGCCGAGCTGTTCGGAGATAAGGTCTGCAACGTTACCTGCTGTAACAGCGCCGAAAAGCTTGCCGCCCTGACCTGCCTTGGACTTGCAGATAACCTTCTTGTCCTTGATTTTAGCAGCGTTTTCGAGTGCTTCCTGCTTTGCAACGTCAGCCTTGTGCTGTTCGGAGGATTTCTTTCCTGCAAGGTCGGAGAGGTTCTTTGCTGTTGCTTCGACTGCAAGACCCTTACCGATGAGGAAGTTTCTTGCGTAGCCGTCGGATACTTCCTTTACCTCGCCCTGCTTTGCTGTACCTTTAACGTCTTTTAAGAAAATTACTTTCATTTTTATTACTCCTTTTGATTGAAATTTGTATAATTAGTTATTATTTATACTTTTTGTAAATAATGTGTATGTTAATAGTTTGCGTGGGTGCAGCAGCTTCGCTGCTGTTAAGGACGCCCTCTCAAAAATACACGCTTGCGTTTATTTACAAGTTTCGCTTTGCGAAACTTTGTGCAGTGGCGTCCCTCTTTTGCAACTATGTTGCAAAATTCACCCTTGCGGAGCGCTTCTCAGGCGGCGTTCTGCGAAAAACAAAAGCAAGCTTTTGTTTCCAAGCTGGAGGTTTCGTTGCCTGCGGGCGACGACTTATGGGCGTTGCCCTTTGGAAACCCACCACCTTTGAAAAGGTGGACGAAACTTTTCCTCTTTTGGATTACTGGAAAGTTTTGAGTGTTGTTGCAACTCCGATGTTTCACGAAGTGAAACTCGGAAACAAAATCTCTGATTTTGTTTTGTTTAGCTTATGCTTGCGATGTGCTCGTCGATTGCTCCGATAAGTTTTGCTTTTGCTTCGGAAACGGTTATATCGCTGAACTGTCCCGCCGCCATTGTCTGATGTCCGCCGCCGCCAAGCTTTTCCATGATAATCTGTACATTCATAAGTCCCAGCGAGCGTGCGGAAATACTTACTCCGCCGTCGGGGGTGCTGAAGATTACAAAGCTTGCGTCGACGCTCTCGATGCCCAGCATTTCGTCAGCCGCCTGTGCGGAGCTGATTCGTGCATTCGGCACGCTTGTATCGTCTGATGCAATTGCACATCTGCTGTAGATTTCGGTGGAAGCGATAAGCTCACTTCTGTGCTTGATGCACTCGAAGTCATTGTCGAAAAGTCCCTTTACGGCAACCATATCAGCGCCGAGTTTTCTCAGGAATGCCGCTGCTTCAAAGGTACGTACACCCGTGCGCATAACGAAATTCTTGGTGTCGAGGGTGATACCTGCAAGCATTGCGTCGGCATAGTAGCTGGGAAGCTTGTCGATGCCAGTGAAATACTGGATAATTTCAGCAGTCATTTCGCTTGCTGATGAGGAGTACGGCTCGTGGTGGAAAATTACTGCGTTGTCGATGTAATTTACGGTCTGACGGTGGTGGTCAATTACCGCAACCTGTTTTGCACGCTCGTAAAGCTCGGTGCTTTCGATGATTTCCTTGTTATGTGTGTCAACGATAATAAGGAGGGTATTGTCGCCGAGTCTGCCCAGTGCTTCCTCTACGGAAACAAAAATCGGAAGTTCGTCGGTAAGGTTGTCGTGGAGTCGGTGGATAATCGGCTTTGCAAGGTTCTTGTCGAGGTCGACAGCCATGCAGACGTCGATATCGGGGTTCATTCGGCGGATTGCTCCGACCATACCTGCGCCTGCGCCGATGGAGTCCATATCGCCGTAGCGGTGACCCATAAGGATTACGTTTGAGGAAGAATTGATAAGCTCAGCCAGTGCGGTAGCAACGTAACGGGTTTTTACCTTGGTGGTTTTTTCGATACCCTTTGTTATGCCGCCGAAGAATTCGTAGCCGTTTTCGGTTTTTACAGCAGTCTGGTCGCCGCCGCGTCCCTGCGCCATTTCGAGAGCCTGTTTTGCTTCAAACTCGGTTTCGGCAATGTTTGCGTACCCCATACCGATACCGATGGAGAGGGTTACCTGCGATTTTTCGGAGATATTGATGTTACGCACGTTGTCGAGGATTTTGAACTTATCGGCAACCATTTCCTTCACGTCACGTTCTTCTGCAACAGCAATGAACTTGTCATTGCCGAGTTTACGGAGCACGCTGCAGTGGTCGTCGAAATACTCCTCAAGAAGCTTGTCAATCTGAATCATAATGTGCGCCTTTTCGCTGTCCTTTTCGCCTGAGAGGATATCCTCATAGTTGTCGATGGAGATGAGGATAACCGACGGACGGATATCATTGAAGCGGCTTTCGAGGGTGATATAGTCGCTGATATCGTCGAAGTACAGCAGAGTAAGCTCGGAAATAAGCTCCGATTCGGAGTCACGTTTTTCGGTTGTAACAGCTGAGATGCGGAAATGACCTGTTTCGTAGCTGATGGTTGTGTTCTTGTTTTCAAAGGTTTTCTGCAAATCGATGTCGATGATGGTATTTATGTGAACGCCGAAAGCGTCATTGCCGTAGACCTGTTCGGTAAAGGCAAGGTTATACCATATTATAATTCCCTCGTTGTCGATGATTATAGCAGGCGCAGGGAATTTATACAGCGAGTCCCTTTCGGTAAGGTTAAGCTGTGATTCCATTTCGGTAACGAAGCGGTGCAGGTTTTTCTGTGCGGCAGCAAAAAGCGTCAGGAACGCAATTGCCGCGAGGCAGGTTATGCACAGCAGAGTCCAGAAGCGGAACTCGTTCACCTCGTAAACCGAGAATGCACATGCAAGGGATATCACTACTAAAAGGAGTGATATCATTTTAAAGGCAGTCCAGCGTTTTCCTGTCATAAAAATATCCTTTCATTGAATGTGAAAAGTGGAATTAGGAATGTGAAATTAAGGAATTCGGCTTTGCCGAATAAAATTTCACTTTTCACTTTCCAAATTCCTGATTTATATCTCCATAATGATTGGCAGAATCATCGGTCTGCGCTTGGTTTTCATATAGATGTAGTCGCTCAATGCATCCTTCATCTTGCCCTTGATGCTGTTCCAGTCACGCATATTGCTGTCCAGACAGCCCTGCAAGGTTTTCATAAGCAGTGCCTTTGAGGACTCAATAAGCTCCTCGGACTCCCTTACATAGACGAAGCCACGGGATACAATATCGGGACCTGCGAGGATTGCTCCGCTTTCCGACTCGATTGTTGCAACGGCGATGATGAGGCCGTCCTCGGACAAGTGCTTTCTGTCACGGAGCACGATTGAACCCACGTCGCCGACTCCGAGTCCGTCAACGAATACACGTCCTGCGGGAACCTGACCTGTGATAGTCATTTTTGTGCCGTCCGTTTCGATTACGTTGCCGATGCTGCCGATGATGACGCTGTCCTGTTCGAAGCCTAAGCTGTAGGCAAGACCTGCGTGCTTTTTGAGGTGCTTGTATTCGCCGTGCACAGGAATAAAGAAGCGAGGCTTTGTGAGGGAGAGCATGAGTTTGAGTTCTTCCTGACAAGCGTGACCCGAAACGTGGACATCGTACATTGACTCATAGATAACCTCAGCGCCCGATTTCATAAGCTCGTTCACAACCTTTGTGACAAGCTTTTCGTTGCCCGGGATTGGAGTTGCGCTGATGATGATGAAGTCCATCGGGGTGATTGTAACGCTTCTGTGCTCGTTCATAGCCATTCTTGACAGCGCCGACATTGGCTCGCCCTGACTTCCTGTTGTGATGAGCACGATTTTCTCCGCAGGGAAGCGGTTTATTTCGTTCATGTCGATGAACAGTCCCTCAGGCACTTTCAGGTAGCCAAGCTCCATAGCGGTGCTGATTACGTTTAGCATACTTCTGCCGAATACGGCGATTTTACGTCCGCAGCGTACAGCGTTGTTCACAATCTGCTGAACACGGTGGATATTTGACGAGAAAGTAGCAATGATGATACGCTTGCCCTCTGCGGTGTCGAAAAGGCGCTCGAAGCTCTGTCCCACAGTGCGCTCGCTTGCGGTGTGACCACGTCTTTCAGCGTTTGTTGAGTCAGCCATAAGGGCAAGCACGCCACGATTGCCAAGTTCGCCGAAGCGTGCAAGGTCAATGATTTCGCTTTCGATTGGTGTATAGTCAACCTTGAAGTCGCCCGTGTGGACAACGATACCTGCGGGCGTGTGGATAGCAAGTGCCACAGCGTCAGGGATAGAGTGGTTTACGCGAATGAATTCAACCGCCATACAGCCCATTTTCACAGTCTGACGGGGGGTAACAACGTTAAGCTTTGCGGAGTTCAGAATGCCGTGCTCCTTGAGTTTGCCCTCGATAAGACCGATTGTGAGTCGGGTTGCGTAAACGGGCACGTTGACCTTTTTCAGCAGGTAAGCAAGACCGCCGATGTGGTCTTCGTGACCGTGAGTGATAACGATGCCGCGGATTTTGTCGGCATTCTGCTCAACGTAGGTAAAATCGGGGAGCACGATGTCAACGCCCGGCATGTCGCTGTCAGGGAAAGCAAGGCCGCAGTCCACGATGAACATATCGTTTGCGCACTCGAAAAGGGTCATGTTCTTGCCGATTTCGTTAAGACCGCCGAGAGGGATAATGCGAAGCGGAGTCTTCTTCACGGATTTGTGGTTAGTAGCGTGAAGCGGCAGACCTGTTTCGGGGTGGATTTCGGGAGCGTTCTTCTTGTTCTGCTTGGGTTTGTTCTGTTTAGGCGGAACCTTTTTCTGAGCAGGCTTTTTGAAGAAGCTTTTCACATCGGGTTTCTGCTCGGATTTTTTCTGTTCATTTTTCTTGGGAGCAGGTTTTTTTGCAGCCTGCTTAGTATTTTTCTTAGGTGCAATTTTCTCGCCGTAGGCATTTGTTTCGGCGGTGTTTTTTTCGTTTTTAGCCAATTTGATACCAACCTTTCGATAGTAGATATGTAACGATTTTACGATTTCGGGCAGAGCATTGCAAAGTAAAAGTGATGGGATACTCTGTCTTTTGTTTTTACAGGATAAATTATCCAATTCCGAACATAATAAATCACATTATATTATACAGCATTTTTAAGCAGATGTCAATCGTTTAGGAAAACAAATTGCTAATTTATGGAAAACACCAAATTATAATTTAGCACAAAACAAACTATCAGAGTTAGCGAAGCGGCAACGGGTTTCCAAAGGGTGTGTGCACCCTTTGTTGGGGGTCTTGGGGGCGAAGCCCCTGAGTCGCCCTCCGCAGAGGGCGATATACCCCTTGCCTTCAAAAACGGTGAAAGAGGTGAGAAATGCTACAGCATTTCGAGGAGAAGCGGACACGACCGCTCCTCCTTGTTGCAGTTACACAGTAGATTTATCTCAAAAATGTGCCAGTGGCACATTTTTGACGTAACTTTACTTTAAGCACCTTAGAAAAGCAGTAGCTTCGCTACTGTTAAGGATTTTCTCTCTTGCAGAAAATCCCTCTTTCGCAACACAGTTGCGAAATTCACCCTTTAGAAGCGCTTCTCAGGCAGCGCCTGCGGGCGCAAGAAGGTTTTCGCCCTCTGCGGAGGGCGACTCAGGGGCGTTGCCCCCAAGACCCCCACCACCTTTGAAAAGGTGGACGAAACTTCTAATGTCGCATTGCTAACTCTACAAAAATTGTTGCAAAAAATTACAATTTATTATATCAAACTTATCTGAATTCGTCAACAACAAAGCCGCCCCGATGGGACGACTTTTAATTACACGTTTTCTTCTTTAAGCTGTTTTTTGCATTCTTCCACTATTTCGTTAGCTCTTTCAGGATTCTGTACCTTTGTTACTGCGCTCACAATCGGAACTATGATGAGTCCCACAATCATTGCGATTGCGCCAGCGTTGATTGGTGATGCCATATTAAGCGGCAGGGATGCTGCTGCCTTTGTTGCTTCGGGGAAAAATCCGAGGCTGAAGATGAACATATGCACTACTGTAATTCCTACACCTGTTACAAAGCTGGTCCACACGGCTGCCTTGGTAATCTTCTTTGAGAAAAGACCGTACATAAATGGTGCAAGGAATGCTCCTGCGAGAGCGCCCCATGAAATTGACATGAGTGTTGTTATGTAAGCGTTAGGATTAAGGGCAATAATTACTGAGATAAGCAGGAAAACTGCGATAAGCACACGCATGATGAACACTTGCTTCTTATCGTCCATTTCCTTTTTATAGAAAGGCTTGATAAGGTCGATTGTAAGTGTTGAGCTTGATGTGAGTACGAGAGAAGAAAGTGTTGACATTGATGCGGAAAGCACGAGAACTACTACGATACCGATAAGAAGCTGTGGAAGTGCCTTTTCAAGCATTGCAGGTACAATTGAGTCAAAGACAAGCTTGCCGTTTGAGCCTGTTTCGATAAATGCTCTGCCTGTAGCTTCTGCTTCAGCAGCGTCAGCTGAGCCGTAAAGTCTGCCGAAACCACCCATAAGATATGAGCCGCCTGCGACGATAAGTGCAAAAACTGTAGAAATAATTGTACCTCTTGTGATAGCCTTGTTGTCCTTGATCGCGTAGAATTTCTGCACCATCTGAGGAAGTCCCCATGTACCGAGGGAAGTAAGGATTACTACACCGAAAAGGTTGATAGGGTCAGGGCCGAAAAGTGAATTGAGTGTGTTTGCTTCAACACCCTTGTCTGTAATTTCGCCAAGACCGATAAGGGATTCAGTCCAGCCGCCGTTGCCGTTGATTACGCAGATTACTACAGCGGCAATACCGATAAGCATGATAATACCCTGAACGAAGTCGTTGGTTGCTCTTGCCATATAACCGCCTGCGATAACGTAAATTGCGGTAAGCACAGCCATACCGATGATGCAAGCAGAGTAAGGAATATTGAATGCCATTGCAAACAGACGGGAAAGTCCGTTATAAACGGATGCTGTATAAGGAATAAGGAAAATAAACACGATTACAGCGGAAACTGTTTTCAGAGCCTTTGAGTCATAGCGCTTTTCAAAGAATTCAGGCATTGTTGCCGCATTGAGATACTTTGACATAATTCTTGTTCTCTTACCAAGCACCATCCACGCAAGCATTGAGCCGAGAATTGCATTACCGATACCAATCCATGCCGCCGAAACACCATAGCTCCAGCCGAACTGCCCTGCATAACCGATGAATACTACCGCAGAGAAATAAGATGTACCGTAAGCAAACGCAGTAAACCAACCGCCGAGGCTTCTTCCTCCCAGTACGAAATCAGAAACAGACGATGTTTTCTTTCTGCAGTAAAAACCGATACCAAGCATTACTGCCAGATAAACAACCAGAATAACATATAGCATAAAATTGCCGCCTTTCGCTTTAATACATAAAAACATATTAGCTTTAAATCGCTAAAGTGGTTATATTATAACAGATATTGCGCAAATTGTCAATAGATTATGTGGTTAAATTTCAAGCGACACGAAACACCTAAGTCGGTAAAATAAAAAAACCGCAAACAAGCTTTTTTGAAGCCTGTTGCGGATTTTTCTGGTCGAGGTGACGGGATTCGAACCCACGGCCTCTTCGTCCCGAACGAAGCGCTCTACCAAACTGAGCCACACCTCGATAATTTCAACGGTTAATATTATAGCACACAAAAGCGGATTTGTAAAGTGGTTTTTGAAAATTTTGCCGATGCCCTTTGTGGTGGAATTTGTTGACAATCGTAAAAAATTGGGGTAAAATTATGTCAGACGCTTACATCGGAGGACACATATATGCGATATCACATTTTCTTTATTGCAACGATAGCAATTATTATTCTGCTTCATATTGTACCATTGGTTGTTTATTTGAGTTGTTGTCGCAAGGACGTAAAAAAGAAAAGCAAAGGTCTTGCGTCATTTCTTACTGTAGTATTTATAATAATTGCTGTAGTACCTATCGTAATATTTGGCGGTATATGGTTACGTTTTGAGGTCAACAATGATAAGGAATACAAGGAAGCACTGGCTTGTAAGGAACGGTTGGTGCAGCTTGTTAACGAAAAATCGAAGGATTTTCACACTATTGCTAAATATGAAGCCTCATTTGAATATCCTGATTGCATTTTTTTCGAATGGGGACACGATACAGCACATTTAAAGAATGAACTTGGAGTAACGGTTGACCCACTGATTCCATGCAGGCTTACGATAAATTCAGCCACGAATAAGGTTGATGAAGTGCTATGGGATTACTATGTAAATGATTACTATAATGTTATAATTGCATATCCTGTCGGTGATTATGATATTCCAGAATACTATGAACACATCTGCGGAAATATTTATATTTACATTGCTCTAAAAGATCATGAATAATATCTTCAAGCCCACACCCGTGGGCTTTTTCTTTTGCCTGTAATTGTCCAACCTCTCCTCTGCATAGACTTGCAGAAAGGAGTGATTTTGTATGGGCAACAGTCACGGCGGTGACTTTATTATTGAGAGGGACGGCGAAAAGGTTATTGCGCTTGCGGGCAACCCAAATGTAGGCAAGTCCACGGTTTTCAATGCTCTTACGGGTATGAAGCAGCACACGGGTAACTGGACGGGCAAGACGGTACAGAATGCTCAGGGGCACTGTTCACGGGGCGGCGTTGACTACGTTATTGTTGATATTCCGGGGACGTACTCCCTTATTCCTCATTCCGCTGAGGAGGAAGCGGCGAGGGATTTTATCTGCTTCGGCAGACCCGATGCTGTTGCGGTTGTATGCGATGCGACCTGTCTTGAACGTAATCTCAATCTTGCTCTGCAGATTATCGAGGTTACGCCGAAAGTGGTGCTTTGCGTCAATCTTATGGACGAGGCTGAGAAAAAGAAGATACGCATTGATACGGCTAAGCTGTCCGAAATGCTTGGAGTAGCTGTCTGCACGGCTTCCGCACGTGACGGTGACGGAATTGAACAGCTTATGGAGTTGCTTCCCGAAGCTATGGGAAAACAGCGTGCCGAAAAGCCATGTGTGGAGTACCCTGAGGAGATTGAAAAGGCTTTGGGCAAGGTTACTCCGATACTGGAAAAGCTTTCGGGCGGCACGCTTCCCTGCCGCTGGCTTGCACTGAAGCTGTTGGAAAATGATGAGGCTGACGCTTCACAGCTTGCGCTTTTTATGGGACGTGAAATTGCTGAAAACGACGAACTGATTGACGCGGTTTCGGCGGCACGGATTTTCCTTTCGGGGCACGGCATCAACGAGGAGAAGCTGTCCGATATTGTCACGGCGGCTTATGTGCGGCGGGGTGAGGAAATTGCGGAAAATTGCGTGACTTTTGAAAAAGAAAATTACTATGAACGCGACAGACGAATTGACAAGGTGCTGACCCACAGGATATGGGGCGTGCCGATTATGATTGTGCTTCTGCTGGGGATTTTCTGGGTAACGGTTGAGGGGGCAAATTACCCGTCGGCACTGTTGTCGAAAGGCTTGTTTGCACTTGGCGACAGGCTTTCTGATGGGCTTGTTTTTATGGGTGTACCCGAGTGGGTGAGAAGTATGCTTATCGATGGGGTGTACCGCGTGCTTGCGTGGGTTGTTTCGGTAATGCTTCCGCCTATGACAATTTTCTTTCCGTTGTTCACACTGTTGGAGGACGTGGGTTACCTGCCACGAATTGCCTTCAATCTTGACAAGGGCTTCCGTTGTGCGGGCACTTGCGGAAAACAAGCGCTTACTATGGCAATGGGGTTTGGTTGCAACGCTGTAGGGGTAACGGGTTGCAGAATTATTGACTCACCGAGAGAAAGGCTTATTGCAATTCTGACGAATGCGTTTGTGCCTTGTAATGGAAGATTTCCGACGCTGATTGCGATAATAACAATGTTCCTCGCGGCAGGGGGAGGCTTGCTTCAAAGCTTCATGGGAGTTGCAATTCTCACTGGGGTAATCGTGCTTGGTGTGCTTCTGACCTTTGGTGTGTCAAAGATTCTTTCGGTAACGCTTTTAAAAGGAGTACCGTCCTCGTTTACACTGGAGTTGCCGCCTTATCGCCGCCCTCAAATCGGCAAGGTCATTGTGCGTTCAATTCTTGACAGGACGATTTTTGTGCTGGGACGTGCGGT
>JAZUSM010000062.1:0-15789 GCA_045606725.1 Oscillospiraceae bacterium
AAATGAGCTGCTTTTATCCGATATTCTTGGCACAGATGATGATACTGTAAATAATAACATTGAATGTGAAGCAGAACGGACTGTATTAAGAGAGGCTGTTGAACGATTACCTGAACGTGAAAAAAGCATTATGAAAATGCGTTTCGGTCTTATTGACGGAAAAGAAAAAACCCAAAAAGAAGTTGCTGATATAATCGGAATTTCTCAGTCATATATATCAAGATTGGAAAAAAGAATCATAAAAAAGCTTAGGAAAGAACTTGAAAAGTCCATAACATAATTTCCAGTATTTGTTCCAGATAGACTATGAATATTAAAATAAGCTCCTGACAATAATCTAAATAAGATTATTTTCGGGAGCAATTATATGTACTATAATAAAGTTGATATAAGTGGTGTTGATACATCAAAACTAATTGTTTTAAAAGAATCTGAAAAAATGGAATTACTGAAAAAAAGTAAAACAGGTGATAAAAAAGCACGACAGAAATTGATAAACGGCAATCTTCGACTTGTTCTGAGTGTCATTCAGAAATTTATAGGACGTGGAGAAAATGCAGATGACTTATTTCAAGTTGGATGTATAGGCTTAATAAAAGCAATTGATAATTTCAATATTGAAATGGATGTACGTTTTTCTACGTATGCAGTTCCAATGATTTGCGGCGAAGTAAGAAGATATATGCGTGACAATAATCCAATACGTGTAAGCCGTTCTCTGCGTGATCTTGCTTATAAGGCAATGCAGGCAAAGGAACAGCTTACAAATAAAAATCAACGTGAACCAACAATTAAAGAAATATCTGAATTAATAGGAGTTAAACAATCTGATGTAGTACTTGCACTGGAAAGTATTACTGACCCAGTTTCCTTGTATGAACCTGTGTATTCTGATGCAGGAGATACACTTTTTGTGCTTGATCAGGTTGGTGACAAAAATGATGACACAAACTGGCTTGATGAAATATCCTTGAAAGAAGCAATTCATTTACTCCATCCACGAGAAAAAAATATATTATATCTTCGTTTTTTTCTCGGTAAAACACAAGTTGAAGTTGCAAATGAAATAGGTATTTCTCAAGCACAGGTTTCTAGACTTGAAAAAAACACACTTGCAAAAATAAAGGGACATATATAAAAAGGTCGGAAGATATTATTCTTCCGACCTTTTTTACAATTCCATACGCATTTCTGTATTTCCACGTTCAATAAAGCCTTTTTTTAAATAAACATGTTTTCCCATTTCCGTAGCTGAAAGGTCAATACAGGTTATACCCTCAGATTTTGCATCAGAAATCAATCTGTCAAGAATTTGTGATGCAATTCCCATTCGACGATATTCGGATATCGTGTATACATTCATAAGATAACATGTGCTTCCGCTGAGGAAGTGAACGCTTGCCGGTTTTTCGAGACGTACCATAAATATAACAGAAACGGCTTTATCATTATCTTCTGCAATATATGCTGTAAAATCCTTATCTATATGATTTGTAAAATATTCTGGAAGTTGCGATTTTAATGCAGATGACTGTTTTTCTGAAAGTTCACCCTCTACATCAGTCATATACATAAATCTGAATTTGACCAATGTATCAATGTCGCTTCTTTCAGCTGTTCTAATAGTTATATTATTCATTTAAAAGATATCCTTTTTCTTTTTAATATATCGCATTATAAGAATTGTAATGGAAAGAATTACACAGATAAGCATAAATACAGGTACAATCCACTTATTCTTAGTTTGGTCTTGTGTGGATTTAAGTTCCGTCCACAAATCCTGCATTTTTTGGTTAGCATCATCTGAAAGATTACGGAATACAGTTGTATTTGACATAAGGTACTCGTCAGGAAGATACGAAATACCGTCATTTTTGGTTTCCTCATCAAGCATTTCATAAGCAACTGTATTAGGTGTGGAATAACCTACATAATAGGTATTTGAATATGCAATATCAGGTTCACACAGGAAATTGATATACATTTCGGCAGCTTCCTTCTGCTTTGCGCCCTTAGGGATACAGATGCCGTCAATAAAGAGGTTTGTTCCGCTTTCCGGAATTACAAATCCCAAGTCTTCGTATTCAGCCATAAGTGTAACAGCATCGCCTGCATAATATGGTGCAATAAGCGCTTCTCCTGCACCCATTTTATCAAATATTTCGTCCATTACGTAAGCTTGTACAACTTTTTTCTGTTCTTTAAGAAGTTCAGCAGCTGCTTCAAGTTCCTTTTCATTTTCTGTATTAAGCGAATAACCCAGTCTAAGTTCAGCAATTGCAAATGCATCACGTGGATTATCAAACATAAGAATTCTGTCAGCATAGTCCTCATTCCAGAGAATATCCCAGTCAATATTTTCTTCCTCAATGAGAGTTGTATCATAAATGATACCTACCGTACCCCAGAAATATGGAACAGAATACTCATTTTCTGGGTCAAACGCCTGATTTTTGTACGCTTCACCTATATATTTGTAGTTAGGAATATTGCTCATATCAAGTGGTATAATCATTTCTTCCTTAATCATACGGGAAATCATATAGTCAGAAGGAATAATAATATCATAGCTTGCTCCGCCGCCTTTAAGCTTTGCATACAGTTCTTCATTGGTAGCATAATTAGTATAATTGACCTTAATTCCTGTAAGCTTAGTAAACTCTTCATTTACATTAAGTGTACCTTCATCTGAACCATCAGAAATATATTCACCCCAGTTATAGACATTAATACTTATTCCGTCATCATAAAAACGTTTATAATATTCCTCATCGGCAACGGTAAGGGTCTGTACTTCTACTTCTTCCTCTTCTTCAATATCTTCAACTTCAGAGGAACAGCCTGTAAACAAACTTCCACACATCAAGATTACCAAAGCTGCTACGGAAAATCTTTTCTTCAGAAATTTATTCAAACTCTCTCCCCCTTTACCTTGACTTTATTATTCTCACTTTTTCTTTCAATAACATTTTTCAGTACAAGAACAATTACTACAATTAGGAAAATAATTGTTGACAAAGCATTGATTTCAGGACTTACCTTACGTCTTGTCATTGAATATATTGTTACAGGAAGTGTCTGAGAATCGGAACCGCTTGTAAAATAACTGATAATAAAATCATCAAGTGAGAATGTAAAGGACATCATAAAACCTGACAACACGCCCGGCATAATTTCCGGAAGAACAACTTTAAAAAATGCCTGACGGGAATTGCATCCCAAATCCTGTGCTGCTTCGTAGAGGAATGGGTCCATTTGTCTGAATTTAGGCATTACATTGAGAATTACATATGGTACACTGAATGTAATATGTGCAATAAGCAATGTCCAGAAACCAAATTCAAAGTTCATTCTTGCTGCAAAGAACACAAACAACAGCATAAGTGATACACCTGTTACAATTTCAGGATTAATAATCGGGAAATTGGTAATATTCATTACAATTGCTTTCGGTACTTTCTTCATATTATTAATACCAATTGCAGCTGCTGTACCAAGAATGGTTGCGGTTATGGAAGCAATTACTGCAATGATAATTGTATTCCAAAGGGACTCCATAATTATTTCATTGCGGAAAAGCTTGAGATACCAATCAAAGGTAAAACCTGACATTACGGTACGGCTCTTAGTTGTGTTGAACGAAAAAACAATCAGCACAAAAATAGGCACATAGAGGAAGAAAAGAACAAGTCCAAGATATATTTTACTTAATTTTTTCATCGTGCACTCTCCTTTCTTACAGCAATACTGCACCATCATCGTTGTCAAATTGGTTCATAATCGTCATAATAAGAAGTATGATAACCATAAGCACAAGTGAAATAGCTGCGCCAAGATTTACGTTATATGCGTTCCCGAGGAACTGCATTTCGATCAGGTCACCAATAAGCAGGTTACCGCCGCCTCCAAGCATTCTTGAAATAATGAATGTACTGATTGCAGGGACAAAAACCATAGTTATTCCTGACATTACACCTGGAAGGCTGAGTGGAAATACCACACGGAGAATAGTTTTCCAAGGATTACATCCAAGATCGGATGCTGCTTCGATCACACTCTTGTCTATCTTGACCATTACAGAATAAATCGGCAAAATCATATACGGCAGATAGTTATACACCATACCAAGAACAACTGCACCTTCTGTATTAAGCATTTTAAATGGTCCAAGACCAATAAATCCAAGGACTGTATTGATAATACCATTATTACCTAACATAGTCATCCATGCATATGTTCGGAGCAGGAAATTCATCCACATTGGAAGCATAACTATCATCAGCATTGTACTTTGAGTATTCTTGCTGAAACCAGTTAAAATGTACGCAAGAGGATATGAAATTACAAGACAGATTACTGTAGCAATTGCTGCAAGCCATATTGAACGTACAAAAATCTGGGAATACTGTGCAACATCAGCTACATAGTCAAGTGTAAAATTACCGTCCTTATCAGTGAATGCAAAGTAAGCAACCATAATTAGCGGTACAAGGATAAACACAAACATCCAAACAAGGTAAGGAGCAGCAATAAGCTTATTCTTCATCAGGCACTTCCTCCTCAGGCTTTTCAGTTTCCTTGAGTTTATGCATAATGTGAATATCATCAGGACCAAAAGACAGTCCTACAGAAGCACCCTTATCGGCAGCTTTGGTTGAATGAACAATCCAACGGTAATCATACGCATCAATAAGCATTTCATAATGAACACCCTTGAAGATAACTGATTCAACTACACCACAGAGCTTAGCTTGCTCAGGTGGTACGATTGTAATATCCTCAGGACGTATTACAACGTCAACAGGTGTGTTTTCACCGAATCCTCCGTCAACACATTCAAATTCTCTGCCGCTGATTTCAACAAGCTTATCCTTAATCATAAGACCGTTAAGGATATTACTTTCACCAATAAAATCAGCTACAAAAGCGTTTTCAGGTTCGTTGTAAATATCAACAGGAGAACCAATTTGCTGAATAACACCGCCATTCATTACAACAACTGTATCACTCATTGTGAGGGCTTCTTCCTGATCGTGAGTTACATATATAAATGTGATTTCAAGCTGTTGCTGGATGCGCTTCAGTTCAATCTGCATTTCCTTACGAAGCTTGAGGTCAAGCGCACCGAGAGGTTCGTCAAGCAGAAGCACCTTCGGGTGATTTACAAGGGCACGGGCAATTGCAACACGCTGCTGCTGACCGCCTGAAAGACGCTGGACGGTACGCTTTTCAAAACCAACGAGGTTTACAAGCTTAAGCATTTCTGCAACACGCTTATTAATATCCTTTTCAGATACCTTTTGAACGCGAAGTCCAAAGGCAATATTTTCATATACGTTAAGATGTGGGAAAAGTGCATATCTTTGGAAAACGGTATTGACATTACGCTTATATGGTGGTAAACCATTTATTTTCTTTCCGTCAAACATAACAGTACCGCTATCTGGATTTATAAAACCGCCTATAATACGAAGAGTAGTTGTTTTACCGCAACCTGAGGGACCGAGGAGAGTTACAAACTCCTTATCCTTAATATTAAGATTGATTTTGTCAAGTATCCTTTCTCCGTCAAATTCAACCACAATATCTTTTAATTCTACAATATTGTTCAATTCCCCAGCTTCCTTTCATATCATAATTTGTATTAAAGACATACAATTTATACTTTAACCTATTATAGTCAAAAAGTCAATATATTTCTATGAATTTTTTTCATATTTCGACATAAATTTTTATAGTAAAAACACCTCTGTAATTCATACAGAGGTGTAAAATCATTTCACTTCATACATAATCTTTAAACGTTGTGCATCATTGGTTGTGAATCCAAATTTCTCATAAAACGGCATTTTATCCGGTATAGCCGCAAGTTCAACAAATACGCTTGTTCCCTTTATACCATTATCATTGACGAATTTCAGTAATTCATTGACAAGCATTCTGCCTATCCCCTTGCCCTGATATTCGGGACGTACAACCACATCCTTAATATAATAACACAGCCCCATATCGCCTATCATTCTTGCCATTGCGATTGCTTTATTACCGTCATAAACGGACACTCTGAAAATGGTATTCTGCATTGCAAGTTCAGTTTGTTTCAAAGACGGTGCGCCGCCCCATACGCTTTCCCATAGGAAGATGAATTCTTCGGCGGTGAGTTCGTTGTGTTTTATTGTATAATTCGTCATAGTATCATATCCTTTACATTTAATTAAGGACACCTTTACAAATGTAAAAGTGTCCTTTGAAATTATTCCTCAAAAAATGCACTGAAAGCCTTATATGTCATATAAACGTCTGTCTTTGCAACAACTTCATAAGGAGCGTGCATTGCAAGAACAGGCACACCTACGTCGATTACGTCCATATTCATATTAGCGAGGTATGCGGCTACTGTTCCGCCGCCGCCGAGGTCTACCTTACCAAGCTCGCCTGTCTGCCAGATGATATCATTCTTTTCCATAAGTGCACGTACTCTGCCTACAAATTCAGCAGAAGCGTCAGATGTACCTGACTTACCTCTTGCACCTGTGAACTTTGTTACTACAACACCATAATTAAGGAATGCTGCATTTCTTCTTTCTACAACATCAGGGAAAGTCGGGTCAAATGCTGCATTAACGTCGGCAGAAAGGCATTCTGTATTGGAAATGAGTGTTCTGCCCTTTACACCAAAGCTTTCAGCAAGGTCATAGAGGAAGTTTTCGAGATATGCAGAGCAAAGGCCTGTATTGCCGTCACTACCTGTTTCTTCCTTGTCTGTAAGGCAAACAACAGCTGTTTTATTTACCTTATCACAGCCGAGGATTGCTTCAAGAGCTGTATATGCGCATACTCTGTCGTCGTGACCGTATGCACCTATAAGGCTTCTGTCAAAGCCGATATCCTTTGCCTTGAATGCAGGTACCATTTCAAATTCAGCAGAAAGGAAATCTGATTCAATCATACCATACTTTTCATTAAGAATAGAAAGAATATTCAGCTTTACCTTTTCGCTGATATCATCGTCGCGGAAAGGTCTTGAACCAACAATTACATTAAGTTCTTCGCCTTTGATACCCTCGTTGAGAGTACGCTTAACCTGCTCCTGTGCAAGATGTGGGAGAAGATCACTGATGAAGAATACAGGGTCATTTTCGTCCTCACCGATACAGATTGTAACCTTTGTGCCGTCCTTCTTTACAGCTACACCGTGTAGGGAAAGCGGGATTGTTGCCCATTGATACTTCTTGATACCGCCATAGTAGTGAGTTTTAAAGAGAGCAACTTCATTATCCTCATAAAGCGGATTCTGTTTAAGATCAATTCTTGGAGAATCTATATGTGCAGCGGCAAGATGCACACCATTTTCAAGAGGTTCTGCACCAATTACTGCAAGAATAATTGCTTTGCCGCGATTGTTATAATAAATCTTATCACCTGCTTTAAGAGACATTCCTTGCTTGTACTCAACAAAACCTTCTTCTATTGCACGAGCAATTGTTGTTACAACAGCTTCGCGTTCAGTTTTAGCACTATCAAGAAAGCCCTTATAGCTTTCGCAGAAATCATCGCAAGCGGCAATTTCAGAGTCAGACATAATAAGACCTGCATGCTTACGATCCATAAAAAGCTGCTCCTTAAGAATTGCAGCTGCTGATTTTTCCTTTGACATTTTAATCAATCCTTTCACTTATTATCTGTTTCATATAAATTTGTATATGCTTCATATGCTTTCATAACTTTGCTGACATAATGTGCAGTTGTACTTGAAGGAATTTTGTCAAGAGTTTTACCATCTGAACTATATTCCTCGCTTTCAAGCCATTCATTCACACTTCCGCGTCCGGAATGATATGCCGCAACAGCTGTTTCCACATCTCCATATTCTTCATATAACAGCATTATAAGATAACTTCCGTATTCTACATTATATTCTGGAGTATACATATCATCATAATTGATATTACGTTCATCTTCCATACGGAATTTTACCCACTCAAACGCATCTTCCATAAGCTGCATAAGTCCACGAGCACCAACTTCAGATATTGCATCAGAATTAAAATTGCTTTCTGTTTTTATTACAGCATAAATCAAATATTTGTCAAGTCCTGTTTCGTACGCAGCTTTTTCAACGAAGCTACCATATTCTATAGGATAAATATATTTCTTACATATATTATCAATATTGATTATTCCAAAGACTAATACGCTAAAAAATACAATAAGCAGGAAACTACCTAGCTTCTTCCGCATTATAATACTCCTTAATCTTCTCGGCAACTTCTTTTGCCTTTTCTATAAGTTCATCAACAGATTTATTATTCTTAATAATAAAATCTGAATGATTGATAAAAAATCTTTCAGTATGCTGTGATGAAAAACGTTGTTTGATCTGCTCAGGAGTAATCCCGTCACGCTCTGAAATTCTTGAAGTACGATTTTTTTCCGTTGCTGTCACACTAATTATAAGATTACAGAAATCGTCTGCACGACTTTCAAAGAGAGTTGGTGCATCAAGAAGTACATACTTACATTTATCTTCATTTAACTTTTTTATTTTACTCAGAATTTCAGAGGTTATGTATGGATAGCTTATTGCATTAAGCTGTTTCAATTTTTCCTTATCATTAAATACAATATCCGCAAGTTTCTGTCTGTTCAAATTTCCGTCCTCATTCAGTATTTCTTTTCCGAAACATTCTGAAATTTCTTCCAAACAAGGCTTGCCTTTTTCCATTATCTGCCTTGCAATCTTATCAGCATTTATAATCGCAAATCCTTTTTCTTCAAAAACACGACAAACTGTAGTTTTTCCGGCACCACTTTGTCCTGTAAGACCTATCACAGCTATATCTGCTGCTTCACACATCTTTGTCCCGCTCCCCTTTCCTTGCTTTTTACAATGTAATAATTTCAAATCCTGCAGCACGAAGCAATCTGTTGTATACAGCCAGTCCAACACCACATACAGACGGACAACGTGCATAAACCTGCTTTGCACCTATATCATCAAATTCACGAAGAACAGCAAAAAGCTTTGTTGCTTGTTCTTCTGATGTATTACCATAGGCAATACAAGGAATTTTACATTTATCTTTATCGCTATCAAATGGCATAGCATATACACCATTTCCTCCGTGACTATTTACATAATCGATGTACTGCTCACAACTTCCGCTGATTATTGTTACATTGGCTTTAGGAGAATAATGCTTGTACTTCATTCCAGGTGAACAAACCTTTTCACCCTCAATTGCCGCTTCTGTAATATGCTTATCACAAATTACCTCAGCAAATTCAGAAAGCTCATCTGCCGAAATAAAACCCGGTCTTAAAAGACGTATTTTGCCATTTTCAAAAGAAATTACCGTACTTTCAACACCTACAGGACAGCTACCACCGTCAACAATTGCAGGAATTCTGCCTTTCATATCATTCATAACATGCATAGCAGTTGTGGGACTTGGACTTCCTGAAAGATTTGCAGATGGAGCAGCAAGTGCCTTTCCGCTGTCAATAATAAGTTTTCTTGCAGCTGGATGATAAGGAATTCTTATTCCAACTGTATCAAGTCCTGCACTTGTTATATATGGTATCCTGTCATTTTTGGGTAAAACCATAGTAAGCGGTCCTGGACAAAATTTTTCAGCAAGTTTATAGGCAAGTTCAGGTACATCATGCACATAATTCTCAAGCTGAGAAATATCTGCAATATGAACAATGAGTGGATTATCCTGAGGTCTGCCTTTTGCTTCAAATATTTTTTTTACAGACTCTTCATTCTCTGCATCTGCTGCAAGTCCATATACAGTTTCCGTAGGAATTCCCACTACTTCACCATCCGCAAGTAACCTTGCTGCATAAGAAATATCACACTCAGATGTACTGAGTAATTTAGTTTTATAATTCATAATTAATTATCTTCCTGTTCAGAAAGCTTTGCAGCCTGATCAGCAGTTGCAAGAGCATCAACAATTTCATCAATATTACCATTTAAAATATATTCAAGCCGATAAAGAGTAAGACCAATTCTATGATCTGTAACACGACTTTCGGGGAAATTATATGTTCGAATACGTTCTGAACGATTACCTGTACCTACCTGTGATTTCCTTTCGGAAGCAATTTTATCATTCTGCTCCTGCTGAAGTGCTTCATAGAGTCGTGAACGCAAAATTTTCATTGCTTTATCTTTATTCTTATGCTGACTTCTTTCGTCCTGACATTCAACAACAACACCCGTAGGAATGTGTGTAATTCTTACGGCGGATTCAGTTTTATTGATATGCTGACCACCTGCACCTGAAGCTCTGAAAACATCAATTTTAAGGTCAGTAGGCAAAATTTCCAGTTCAACCTCATCTGCTTCCACAAGTACGGCAACCGTTACCGTTGACGTATGAATTCTTCCTTGTGACTCTGTTTCAGGAACACGCTGTACACGATGAACGCCGCTTTCATATTTGAGTCGTGAATATGCACCCTCACCCTCGACGCTGAAACTAATTTCTTTAAATCCTCCAAGCTCAGTTTCGTTGGCATTAAGGATTTCAATTTTCCAACGTCTTGATTCAGCATACATTGAATACATACGATAAAGTGAATTGGCAAACAAAGATGCTTCCTCGCCACCTGCTCCTCCACGAATTTCAATAATAACATTTTTATCATCATTCGGGTCCTTAGGAAGAAGAAGAATTTTTAATTCTTCAGCAAATACTTCTAATTGCTCTCGACTTTCATCAAACTCAAGCTGAGCAAGTTCCTTAATTTCTTTATCAAGTCCACCCTCATCAAGAAGTTCTTTGGCATCATCCATTGTTTTTTTACAATTGCAGTATTCACGATATTTTTCCACAACAGGAGTAAGATTCTTATATTCCTTCATTAATGAAGTATACAGTTTATTATCACTGATAACTGTCATATCAGTAAGCTTTTCGCTGATTTCATTATATTTCTGTTCTGTAAGTTTTAGTTTTTCAAACATTGTAACAACTCCATATATTTAATATTATAACAGTCAAGCATGCTACAATTCAGTATTTTCAATGCGTTCAACGGATTTTATATTTTTTTCAATTTTACTTCTTGGAACCATAAATTCATGCCCGCATCCTTCACATCTTAGTTTAATATCCATGCCTGAACGCAAAACGAGCATACGAAAACACCCACATGGATGTTTTTTTTTCATTACAAGTATGTCTTTTGGATTAATTTCCATAAAGCTATCCCTTTCATAAAATTTCGTAATCAAAATTATTATACCATATTTTATATCATAAAGGCAATTATTTTCTGCAATATTTATGCAATATTAAAACAAAATAGATTAAAAGCACAGAAAACATACAATAAAAAAAGCGTTTTGCACAAATATTAAGGAGGATATATTATGAAAATTACCGCACACTTCAATTCACCTGATACTGCCGATTTTGCAGCAGGTGCATTAATGAGAACGTTATCGCCTTTAACGAAAATAACAACAGAAGTATCCAACGTCATTAATGATAATACAACCATTGATATATTCCCAGTATTTAATCTTATAAGCAATACTCCAACATATTCTGTACCTGTAAAGATAAATAATTCAGAAAATATAAATTCAACAGATGACTGCATTTTACATGTTGTTTGCAGAAAAGAAGAAGCTGCTGAGGCATCACGTATTATTATTGGTTTTGGAGGACGTAATATTACCAAAATTTAGAATAATAATTTCTCGTTATGCATAAGATTGAAAAGTAAATACAATTCGAAATTCAATCAAAACTCGGGAGGTATAAAATGAGAAATTACTATCCAGAGGGCGAAATTTTTCTTACGCCTGATAATCAGAACAACATTAAAACCATTTTCTCGCTGCAGGAAGCTATGCTTCAGGAAAAAATTCTTGAAGCACGGGTTTCCTTATGCGACAATGACCACAATCTTCACATTGACCTGCCTTGTGCAAAAGGTATCATCCCCCGTGAGGAAGGGGCGCTGGGAATTTCTGACGGAACAACAAAGGATATTGCACTGATTACCAAGGTAAACAAGCCGGTTTGCTTCATTGTTACGGAAATTACAAAAGATGAATATGGTAATTACACTGCTGTACTTTCAAGGCGAAAAGTACAGAAAAGATGTATGGATGAATTTATTAACCAACTTTCAGTGGGAGATGTCATTCCTGCTAAAGTTACGCATCTTGAACAGTTCGGTGCATTCGTGGACATAGGATGTGGAATTCCGTCCCTTGTTCCAATTGACGCAATTTCTATCTCACGTATTTCTCATCCATCAGACCGTTTTCAACCCGGACAGAACATTTTTGTTGTAATTAAGGATGTATGCGGTGGACGTGTATGGCTTTCGCACAAGGAATTGTTAGGTACTTGGGAGGAAAACGCTTCAAAGTTCCACTACGGCGAAACTGTTTCGGGAATAATCCGAAGCGTTGAGGATTATGGTATTTTTGTTGAGCTTGCACCAAATCTTGCAGGACTTGCCGAACCTAAAGAAGGTGTTGCTGTTGGACAGCACGCAAGCGTTTACATAAAAGCTCTCATTCCTGAAAAAATGAAAGTGAAACTGATTATTGTTGATGTTTTCAGTGGAACACATATTCATCGTGCGCCTGAATATTTCATAACCGAGGGGCATATTTCGCATTGGAGATATTCGTCGGATTTATCTCCTAAAGTGATTGAAAGCAGATTCGGGGATTGATTAAAAATGCCGTTGTGATTGAGAAAACGCTTTATTTAGCGATTTCTTTGTCACAGCGGCATTGTTTTATTATTCAACAGATATCATATTTTTGACTGCTTCAAAGTAATCTATGTCACAATTTGAATTATCAGCCCAAGCAAATTGCCAAAAAGTTAAATTAATCTTGAAACTACCATCTTCAAGTAAAGTTACAATACAAACATCATTATCGGTGGATAAAAGGAAAATATGATTTGCTATTCCGATTATATCGTTACATTCTTCAGTAATTGTCAAAATTTCACTGTATTCTTCTTCGTCATTTACAACACTGTTTTCAAGCAACTTTATGAAATCATCAATATGTATTCGATTAGTGGCTATCTCTTCATAAGAAAAATTTTCTTTATTCCAATACCATAACCCAGGTTCTACAAGATTTGATATTCCAACTCTTGCATCTGAATTTATAAAACAATTATCCTTATACCACATATCGCGCAATGCAAGCACACTTGTCGCTTCTTCACCGTTATATGCGTAAATAATATTTATTCTGTCGTAACAAGTAAAGCTATACCCTGAAACAACAAGCTGCTTTTCATTGGGATAAATATACATTGAACATATATCTATTTCATCCCATAAAATGTCACTAAACATATCAAGTCTTGTCACTTTTCCGTCATCTGAAACAAAATACAAACCCGAATGACTATAATAACCGTTACTTTCAAAAAAATCTTTTGTATCTTCATCAAGATTTGAAAAATCAAGCTTACCTTTTATGACAATAAAGGTTTCCTCTGTGCCGTTCCCATCAAAGTCATCGGCAACCACAGAGTCAATCCAAAAGCTTTCAAAGCAAAGCATATCATTGTTTTGTGCCATATATGCTTCAAAATCGCTTTTTATTTCTTTGGCAACAAGTGTATTTTCATAATTGCTCACATCATCGAAAAAACCGTCTTCAATCTCAATAAAGTCATAGAATTTACGGTCGTAATTATGGACAACTTCTACATATTCAAGTGGTTTTGTTGTGATTACATTTTCAGTAGTTGATTCGATTAATGTTTCTGTTGAAGCTACGGTTGTAGTTGCTACCATTGAGGTGGCTTCGTATATGTTTTCAGATGTTTCGAATTGTTCTGTTTGATTTTTTCTGCAAGCGGATAATATTAGTATAGATAAAGCTATTGTAAATAATTTAATACAGTTTTTCATAATGTTGCTCCTCTGTTTGTAAATTATATTATTGCTTTATTTTATCCCAATACTGCTTTGCTGCCTGTTCAGTCTTATTATCACCGAACTCATAGTAAACCTTATCCTTAATTGGGTCTGGCAGATACTGCTGTTTAACATAATGATTAGGATAGTCATGGGGATAAAGGTATTGCTGTCCCACAACCTTTGCGCCCTCGCCGTCGAAATGCTTATTTTGCAAATGGCGTGGGAAGTCGCCGCACTCAATATTCTGAATGTCGGCAAGTGCTGAATTTATCGCCTGATATGCAGAATTGGATTTTGGTGCTGTTGCAAGGAGAATTACAGCATTTGCAAGGGGTATCCGTGCTTCGGGGAGTCCTAACTGCATTGCGCTGTCAACGCAGGCTTTAACGATTGGAATTGCCTGAGGATATGCAAGGCCTACGTCCTCGGCGGCTATAACGAGCAGGCGGCGTGACAAAGAAATGATGTCCCCTGCTTCGATAAGACGTGCGGCATAGTGTATGGCGGCATTTTCATCTGAACCCCGAATGGATTTTTGCAATGCTGACAAAATATCGTAATGGGAGTCACCATCACGGTCGTAGCGCATATTACTTCTCTGGGTAAGTGCTTCGGCGGTTTCCATTTTTATTACGATTTCACCATCTGTACTTGCAGCGGAAAGTACACAGAGTTCTGCTGTGTTTATGGATTTGCGGACATCTCCACCGCACCCTCTTGCAATATGCTCGACTACGCCCTTTGCAACCTTGACTTTTACGCCTAACTCGTCCGCAACAATTCGGAAAGCACGGCTGATTGCGGGTGCAAGTTCTTCAGCTGTAATCGGTTTGAATTCAAAAACTGTTGAACGACTGATAATTGCGTTGTAGACGTAAAAATACGGGTTTTCGGTTGTTGAAGCAATAAGGGTAATCTGTCCGTTTTCTATATATTCAAGCAGGGACTGCTGTTGTTTCTTATTCAGGTACTGGATTTCGTCCAGATAGAGCAGGATACCGTTCATTCCGTCGATTGTATTTGTATCAGCGATAACGTCCTTTATATCAGAGATTGAAGCAGATGTGCCATTAAGCTTGTGGAGCTTCATATTTGTATTTTCGGCAATAATTCGGGCAACGGTGGTTTTGCCGATACCTGAACTGCCGTAGAAAATCATATTGGGGATTTTTCCACTTTCGATTATGCGGCGGAGTGGCTTGCCTTCGCCAAGTATATGAGACTGACCTACTACGTCATCAAGCGTTTTGGGGCGTATTCTGTCGGCAAGTGGGGCACTCATTTTATCACTTCCTTAATCAATTTGCAGTTATAATCAAGATAGTATGTATTGCCAAGAAAATCACGGACAACTATTTCATTTTCGTTCATTTCAAAAGCATCTAAACCATCAATAGTAACAAATATATCCCTGCCCATAAATATATTAATCACGTTGAAATCATTATCAAGCTTTGCTATTTCCATTTCGCCATAAACTATATAACCATTTGAAACTTTATAAATGTCAAATGTAGTTTTCGATAAATCATACATAACTTTACGAAATACGACTTCCATTTTATCAACATCGATTTTATAAATAATATTTTCACACATTATAACAAGAAGATTATCTACAAATAATACATTCTCAGGATAAGAATAATATCCGCAAATCAGAAGGGCTGATTTATCGTCCGTTATAATTGAAAAACTTTTATGATAATCATTCCAATGACAATTTTCGGGATTAAGTATAATATCATAGTTATGAACATTGTCTGTTGAATTAAGAGAATAATCGGTATCTTCTGAAACTTCAATATAGAATGGTGCATTGATTACTATCATAATATCACTTCCCATAAATAAACAAGG
>JAZUSM010000063.1:0-16526 GCA_045606725.1 Oscillospiraceae bacterium
AGTAAGCCTCAAGGTCGTCATAAGTCAGCTTTGCCTCGGAAAGCGCATCCTCGGTTTCCGCCCAGTTTGCATATTCAACATCTGTTCCGTCAGCGTTGAACTTTACAAAAGCGTAACCGCTCCAGTCATCAGGCAGATAGAACATATCGCTGTCAAGAGGATTTAAGTTACTGCTGTCAATAATCATCGACTGCCCTGCATATGCGGTGAAATCCTCTCCCAAATCGGAACATTTCCGCAGATAGCTTCTGAAATAAACCATTGCGTCAACGGCTTTTCGGATACCGATTTCAGCATAATAATGTGGTGCTTCGCCATAATAGGCGTTTTGTTTATATTCATAAAGTACAGCTTCAAGGTTTGAAAAAACGTTAGAACCTTCTCCCTCATAAGCAGCAGTATATTCAGTTCCGTTAACGTCGGTAACTGTTATTCTATAAATATCAAATTTGGTCGAAGAACCTATATTATCTGTTCCATAATATTCAGAAACTCCTGATTGATTTACCGCTTCTGCAATTTCAGAAAAGGTCTTATCAGTAATCCAGCCCGAACATGCTATTCCGTACCCACCATAATTATTCACATATACCCGTGAATTGCAGGGCGAAATATTATAGTAAACGTCTCTGCCCTCTTCATCGAATATGTGACTGAAATAAATTGCAGAAATTTCCAAATCGTTATTTTCAGCAAATTCTGCCACCGTTTCTTCCAATACCACTTCCGTAAATTCCGTTGTCTGCACGGCAGTTTTCGCTGTTTCGGCAGATGTTTCCGTCTGCACTTCCGAAGTAACTTCCATTTCCGAAACAGTTTCCGTAATTTTCGAAATTGACGTTTCAGTTTCAATCAAGTCCGTCAGCACAACCTCGTCATTTTCGGATTTGCCGCAGGAACAAAGCGTTACACAGAAAACAAGTGCAAGGACAGCCGCTTTTATCTTCATAAGACTACCTCATTTCCGTCAGTTTTCATCGCCGAAATATTTCTTATACCTCATAATATAATCATAAGCCAGTGCCGTAAATTTCTCATCATCAAACAAGCCGTAGAATTCCTTGTCCAGCTCGTCATAATCGCCGTTTTCGCTGAGTGCAAAGAAATCCTCAATCGAATGTCCCGACGGCTCTGCACTGTCAAAATTCTTTTTCAGCGCACGCTCAATAACCTCGTCAGCCTTTTCGTAGCCAAGGGCACGGAAGCCCTCAGCACCTGCTCCGATAAAATCACGGGAAGTGTTGAAGAAAGCCTGAGAAAAGCCGCCGTTCATAATTTCCTTTGTGACGTAATCGGCGCAATAGAGATTAAGACAAGGTGTGGGCAGTCCGTTTATGACAGTTGCCATATCGGACCAGTCCTCCTTGAATTTACCCTCAATCCAACAGGTTACCGCAAGGACGATTTCATCCTTCGGTACGCCGTCAAGCTCCGAGCGTTTCAGCGATTTGTATTTATTCTGCTTTTCGATAAAGCTGTCAATGTCGGTGTTGCCCGACAGAAAATCGAACGTACTCATCAGGAGTTACCAAGGAAAGCTGCACCGATAATGCCAGCGTCATTGCCAAGCTCAGCAACTGTAATCTTTGTATTCTTCTCAATCATTCTTGTGTAAACTTCCTTGGCGACAAGTTCCTTGAGAGGTACCATAAGAGGGTCACCCTCGTTGCAGACACCGCCGCCGATGCAGAGGATGTCAGGCTGGAAGATGTTGATTACGCTTGTGATACCGCTTGCAAGGTACTTGATGTACTTGTCAACAACAGCCTTACCAGCTGCGTCGCCTGCACGCATAGCATCGAAAGCATGACGTGCGGAGGAGTGACCGTCCCTCTCAGCGTATTCAGCCATAACTGTACCTGGATTTTCAGCAATTGCCTGCTTTGTCATATTGATAAGACCTGTTGCAGAGGAGAATGTTTCGAAGCAGCCCTTTCTGCCGCAAGTGCACTGTGGACCGTCAACCTCGATAACCATATGACCGATTTCTGTACCAGCAAGGTTGCGTCCTGTGAAGATTTTGCCGTCGATGATTACACCTGCGCCAACGCCTGTGCCGAGTGTGATGCAAACAGCGTCAGTTGCACCCTTTGCTGCACCTGCAACAAACTCACCGTAAGCAGCTGCATTAGCGTCGTTAGCAACGTAAACAGGCTTGTTGATGTGTTCCTGAATGTATTCACGGATAGGTACATTGCTGAAACCAAGGTTGTTGGAGTAAGGAATTGTGCCGTTGATGTTGTCAGCAATACCCGGTGTACCGATACCAATCCATTCAATGTCATCAATGGAAATGCCTGCATTCTTTGCAGCCTCAATACTTACAGCAGCCATATCGTCGGCAATTTCCTTTGCAGGGCGAGGGCACTTTGTCTTTGTGGAAGCCTTTGCAATAATCTCGTAGTTTTCGTTTACCACGCCAGCCTTGATGTTTGTTCCGCCAAGGTCAATACCAATGTAATACTTCATAATCTTCTTCTCCTTTTAATTTAATCGTTTTTAACAATATTCCGCAGCCATACTCCCTTGATAACGAGAATAAGACCTATTGTAACCTTGATGATATCCACGAACTGACAGCTGAAATAGATGTTCAGAATGCCGAAATCCGTGAAGTTGACAAGCAGCAGCGCCGTAGGTATCGTGATACCCCAGACGTAAGCGCTGTCGAACAGGAATGTGACAAGCGTTCTGCCGCCTGAACGCAGAGTAAAGTAGGTTGCGTGCATAAATGCCGCAAATGGCATGAACAGACCCGAAATCATAATCAGGCTTCCAGCCATACTTTTTACGCTGTCCGTCGTGTTGTAGAAGTTCGGGAACACGCCTGAAAATGCCGCCATAAGTCCGCCCGTAAGCGCACCCGCAAGCACCGTGAACACGATAAGCTTCGTGTCGGTTTCCCTTGCCTTTTTCATGTCGCCAGTGCCGAGAATCTGTCCCACGATAATGCCGACAGAGTTACCCAGTGCAATGAAAATTACCGAGAACAGGTTGAAAATCGTGGAGGAAATATTCGTTGCCGCAACAACCTCCAGTCCCCTTTCGGAGTAGCACTTGTTCAGCACCGCCATACCCGCCGACCAGAGAAATTCGTTCGCAAACAACGGCAGACCGCTGATAAGGATTTTCTTCATCAGTTCAGGCGGAATATGCATATTTCTGAACGCACCGATAATAAATTCATTGTCATGCTTGTGTGCATGAGTCCACACTACAACTATTATGCACTCAACAAATCTTGCAATAACCGTCGCAATTGCCGCACCCTTGACTCCCATTGCAGGAAAACCAAGGTGTCCGAAAATCAGCACCCAGTTCAGCGCAAGGTTTGTGAACACCGCCGCAAGTCCCGCAAACATCGGGGGCAAAGTCTTGTTTGTTTCACGAAGCGTCGAAGCGTAAACCTGAGAAATCGTAAACGGAACAAGTCCGATAAGCATTACCGAAAGATATTCCTTGCCCGATTGAAGCGTCAGCGCCTTGTTGCCCTCCGTGCCCTCGCCTGTCAGGTACATCGTGATAAGCTCATCACGGAAAAAGTTCAGTATCAGCATACCGAACAGCAGTATTATCGTTGCAAGGATAACTTTGAAGCGGAAGGTGTGCCTTACGCCCTCGGTACTGCCCTTGCCGAAGAACTGTGCACCGAAAATGCCCGGTCCCGCAAGTATGCCGAAGATACACAGATTGAACACGAACAACAACTGATTGACAATCGCCGTGCCCGACATCTGCTCCGTGCCGACCTGCCCGATCATAATGTTGTCAAGCAGTGCAACAAAGTTTGTGATGCCGTTCTGAATCATAATCGGAACAGCTATCGAGAAAATGGTTCTGTAGAATTTTTTATCGCCGAATAAATTTTTGATAGTCATTGTTTTTACCCTCATTTATAAGGCACTACACCCTATAAACAGGTGAAATGCCGATTAGTCTATTCTTGTAAATACGGATTTGAAACCGCCTGTGAGTGTATATTCTCCGCAGCCTGCAGGCACAAATACGCTGTCACCCTTTTTGAGAGCAAGAGTTGTATCGCCGCAGGAAAGTTCAGCATTGCCCTCAAGAATGAGAATGCTGTGGAAAGATGTTTCGTCAGCGTTGAAGCGTGCCTTTTCAGCAACATCAACAGAGTATACTGTGAAATACTCGCACTTTGAAAGCAGACGCTTTACTGCACCGCTTTCCTCGAAAGCTTCTGTTACAGGATATGGCTTTGCAGGACAAAGGTCAGTAACCTCAACAGCCTTGTCAATGTGAAGTTCCCTCGGTTTGCCGTCTGCACCTACTCTGCCGTAGTCGTAAATGCGGTATGTAGTGTTGGAATTCTGCTGAATTTCAGCAATAAGGATACCCTTGCCGATAGCGTGGAGAGTACCCGCTTCAATGAAGAACACGTCGCCCTTTTTCACAGGAACAGACTGTGTGATTTCAAGGAGAGTGTTGTCCTTTATTCTTGCGGCAAATTCTTCCTTTGTAACATCCTTTTTGAAGCCGTAAAGAAGCTCCGCGCCCTCGTCGCAGTCAACGATATACCACATCTCTGTCTTGCCGTATTCACCCTCAACACGCTGTGCATACTCGTTGTTCGGGTGAACCTGAACGGAAAGATTGTCCTTTGCATCGATAAGCTTTATAAGAATAGGAAATTGCTCAAAACGTCCGCAGTTTGTTCCGAGAACAGCCTTGCCCTCGGTTTCGATGTACTGTGCAAGCGTCTTGCCTGCATGTTCACCGTTTGCAACAACGGAAGCACCGTCCTTGTGGCAGGAAAGCTCCCAGCTTTCGGCAACCTTGTCATAGTCGCAGTCCTTGCCGAAGTCATCACGAAGACGTGTTCCGCCCCAGAGATAGTCCTTGAATGCAGGTGTAAGCTTTATTGGATACATAGTAAAAAACCTCCGAAAATGTTAGAATGATTATTAAAATTCAACTTACAGTATACCATATTTATGTTATACTGTCAATGACATACAGTTGTATAAAATATGACTTGAAAACGGGGAAAATATGTGGTACAATATTACTATTATGAAAAGATACTGCTTATTTATTATTGCCGCCGCAGTTTTTTTATGCGGCTGTGAACAGCGCAACAATGCCGTTGATTATATCTATGACGCTTATTCTCCATTGACAATTGTTACAACGGTCACGGAAACCCCTGCCGACACCTACAGCGAATATATGGAAACCTATACGCCGCCTTCAACAACAGGTACAGACGTATATTATTACCATGCCTCGCCCGAGTTGGAATACGGTATGGAAATTGCCCCTCGTCCCGATAAGCCTGATGTGTTTTCAGACGGCAATTCTCCGGCTGATACCGCTATGACCATGGTGCCTGCACCCAAAGCTGAAAGACCGTTTACGGAAACAGCTTCAGTTACTACAGCTGTACCGGAGGAAAGTCAGACGGAGGATACCACAACCGCAGGTACAACTGTGTCCGGACATGGATTCGAGCTTCCTGTTCCTGATACGGCTCATGTGAATTCTGCCGCACCTGATACAGCGCCGACAAAATTTGTTTCAACGGAAAAAAGTGCGGATACAACTGCTGAATAATCTTTAAAGGAGCTTACATACAATGCCAATAAATATCCCGAACAATCTGCCTGCATACGCAGTGCTGAACAATGAAAACATCTTTGTAATGACCGATACAGCGGCTTCTCATCAGGATATCCGTCCCCTGAGAATTGCTATAGTTAACCTTATGCCTAAGAAGATTGAAACAGAAACACAGATTCTGCGTCTGCTTTCAAATACTCCGCTTCAGGTTGATATAGAACTTATACAGATGGCAAGCCATGTTACTAAAAATACGCCTATAGAGCATCTTACAAAGTTCTATAAAACCTTTGATGACGTCAAGGAACAGCGCTTTGACGGACTTATCATAACCGGTGCACCTGTTGAACAGATTCCTTTTGAGGACGTTGACTACTGGAAGGAACTTTGCGGAATTATGGAGTGGTCGAAAAAGAATGTCTGCTCAACCCTGCATATCTGTTGGGGTGCACAGGCGGGACTCTATTACCATTATGGTATTCCGAAGTATGACCTTTCAGCAAAGATGTTCGGTGTGTTTCCTCATAAGGCAGAGGTTTCAAACCACCCACTCCTCAGAGGTTTTGACGAGAAATTCAGTGTTCCTCATTCGCGTCATACCGAAATCAAGCGTATGGACGTTGAAAAGGTCAAGCAGCTGCATATACTTGCCGCTTCAAATGAATCGGGCGTGAATATCATTGCCGATGAAACAGAGCGTCAGTTCTTTGTGATGGGGCATTTTGAGTATGACCGTTTCACTCTTGCAAACGAGTATTTCAGAGATAAGGACAAGGGTCTGCCGATTGATGTGCCGAAGCATTATTTCCCATATGACGACCCATCACAGCCACCTCATTTCAACTGGCGCGCGCACGCAAACCTGCTTTTCTCCAACTGGCTAAATTACTGTGTTTATCAGAAAACACCGTTCAACCTTGAAGAACTTGAACCGATTATATAAAACAAAAGGACACCCGAGGGTGTCCTTTTTGTCAATCTGCCGCAGCTATAGGTGTTTTCTTGTCTTGGGCAATGTGCTTTTTAAGAAGAACAAATCTTGCAATCGGTTGTGCAACAAGAAGTTCAATAGCAAAGGATATTGCAAAGTTGCGAGGCCACTTGTGGAAGAAAAACTTGATTGGTTCCATTGTTACAGAGCGGCTTCCTATCCATGTTCCGATTACTGTGAGGAAAATAGACATGAGAAAAACAGTACAAAGCACATTTACAATAATTGTTGAGTTGAAGCTGTCGCTTCCGCCCGTAATTGCCTTTGTCATCTTTTCAGCAGGAACATATGTAATAAGAACAAGCGCAATGACACTTAACCATATAAAAGGAATGACTGTCAGCGCATTTTTCCATGTTGCAAGACTGAATCCCATTTCAAAGCAGGTGATAAGCGGCGCAATGATGTTCACCGAAATAATTGACACAATTGCCATAAACAGGGCAAATTCTTTTTTGTTGCGTGGGAGTTTCATGTAGAATTCCATAGAGTACCTTCCTTAATTTAAAATACGGATAAGCATAGTAAAAGCGTATACCTGATGATGGGTATACGCTGAACAATTATACGCTGTATTCCGTATTGTATTATAACATTTTCAAATCTAATTTTTCAAAGGTAATTTTGCTCAATTTTATTCAACTTCATCACTCATCTTTCAGTAACATAGTCAACTCCTCTTTTGTATATAAATACAACCTTTTTATTTGTAGCTTATTAACAAAAATGTGTTATTTTGAAAACAACTATTGTAATTATGCTGAAAATAAGGTATAATATAATAAAGTAATTATGTATTTTTCATATTTTAAGAACGGAGGGACATTATGGCTGAAACTTTTACTAATAATTATGTGCCGCCTGTTGACTGTGCTGTATATGTTACAATTACTTCCAATTGCTCAGAGGTTTATGTTACCGTTGAACCGCCTGAAAATGGCGGCAAGGAAGTTACCTTTGAAGCTATTATGCAGGAACTTGCCAATTATAAAGTTTGTTACGGAATAAATACCGATGAGGTAAAGCGTATCGCTGACAACCGTCTTTACAACGAGCGTACGCTTGTTGCTGAGTGGACTCCCGCTGTAAATGGTGTTGACGGAACAATTACCTACCATTTCGAAAAACAGGTAAAAATTGCTCCTGTAGAGGACGAACATGGTTTTGTTGACTATAAAAATCTCGGGCTTATCAGAACAGTTCATCAGGGTGATGTAATCGCTGATATTACTCATCCTACCGAGGGCGAGCCCGGTACAGACGTAAAGGGTCAGGTGCTCAGGCAAATTCCAGGTAAAAAGGCTTCCTTTACACTTGGAACAAATACTGAGCTCAACGAGGACGAAACTCAGATTATTGCTTCCTCTGACGGAAATATCAACTTCAAGGGCGGAGCATTCGTTATTGACCAGGTTGTAACAATTTCCGGCGACGTTGACGCTTCTGTAGGAAATATCAACTTTGTCGGTGATGTTATCGTAAAGGGCGAAGTAATGGAAGGCTTCAGAATTTCCTCCAAGGGAAATATTGTCGTTTCGGGAAATGTAAACGGTGCAACTCTTGAATGTGACGGAGATATTGTTATCAAGAAAGGCTGTATCAATTCTAAAATCGTTGCCCATGGCTCTGTTACAATCAATTTCTGTGAGCATTCCAACATCAGATGCGACGGCGACCTTGTTTCGTCCAACTTTGTAATCTGTGACGTTTACTGCGGAAATCTCAGCGTAAAGGGCACACACGGCGGTCTTATGGGTGGCTCGTATACAAGCCTTACCAGCGTTGAAATTCCTAATATCGGTACAAAGAATTATACTCCAACTGTGCTTACAGTCGGTGATAATGCTCTTCTTGCTGAAGAAAAGACAGTTGTTTTAAAGGAAATGGAAAAGCTGCAGAAAACTATCGATGACCTGACGCTTGTGATTAACTTCCTCAATGAAAAGAAAAAGGAGCTTCACACTCTGCCTGAGGATAAGGAACAAATGCTGGGTAATGCCTGCCGACAGAAAATCGTTATGGGCATGGATATCAAGAAGCTGCAGAAGCGTGTTGACGAAATTGATACATCTCTTTCCAACAAGCAGTTCCTTTCAATTGGCTGTAAGGGATATATGTACCCTGGTGTAAAAATCATCATCAACGACCAGGTGTTCAAGGCGGAGGCGGAATACGTACGTACAAGAGTTTCGCTCAGCGAGGATGGTATCATTCATTCTGCGCCGCTGTAAAATTCAATCAAATAAAAACTACATGGGCGGCTTTTGCCGCCCTTAATTTTGGAGGTAACTATGCCATTTTCTGCACAATCGCTTGACTTCCTTGTGGAAAACATGCTCAATGACAGCCGTGTGTGGTACAACGAGCATAAGGAGGATTACAAAAAATTAATTGCCGACCCATTTGCCGGGTTTGTAACAGCAATGACGGGGGCAATGCTTGAAATTGACGATAAGTTCGTATGCGACCCGAAGAAGATTTCACGCCTTTATCGTGATGCACGTTACGCAAGAGGTAAATCAATCTTCCGTGATTATGTGTGGTACAGTTTCCGACATCCGAAAGGGGAGAGGACACTGCCCGAATTCTATTTCAGCATTTCGCCAAGCGGTATGGATTACGGATGCGGATTTTACTGTGCAGGTACGGATACCATGGAGTCAATGCGTAAGCTTATTCTTGCCGATGACAAAAGCTTCAAGGCGGCGCTGAAGGCTTACAAGAGTCAGGATGTTTTCAATTTGTACGGTGATTTGTATAAGCGTAACCGCTACCCCGAGGAAAGCGCTGACAAGCAGGACTGGCTCAACAGAAAGAGTATGGGTGTAAGCTGTGAAAGCAAGGATTTCAAGCTGTTGTTCAGCGATAAGCTGGCGGAGAAGATTGCCGAAGATTTCAAGGCGATTGCGCCGATTTATCATTTCTATATGAAGGCGGAAATGGAGAAAGATAATTATTGATAAAACAACGGACAACCGATATATATAAAGCAAGGGTATCGAGCAATAAAACTCGATACCCTTTGTGTGTATGATACATCTTTCTCATAGCAGGAAAAATTATTCAGTATAAACCTCAGGATAAATTGCCCTTGCAATTTCGTAAATGTTTTCTGTAACACGTGCAGAGTAATGGATTATTCCAATCTGGTGTATCGCACCGTTTCTCACCGCAGTAATTCCTGTCCAGCCTGGTCTTGCAGGAATTTCATTAAGGTCGTATCCCTCGTAAGCAACCTTTGTAAGAATTACATCAGGGTTTGCTGTGACTACATCATTCAGGTCAACACCGTTGACACCATTTTTGGCCGCGAAAATATTTTCAGCACCAAGCATTGAAATGATTTCATTTTCGATAGTGCCGCTTCCGTATGTTGTTGAGTTTGGGAGAGCTTTTTCCTCGAAATAAACCTTGCGTCGAACTCCGATGGTTTCAGCCTTTGTTGTTACATCAACAATTGCCCCGTCAATTTCGTCAATGATTTCCCTGCCTTTAGCTTCAACGGAATGATATTCCGCAAGAAACTGAATATCAAGCTTTATTCCGTCGATTGAAGATGCCGCAGGGACACAGATGACGTTTACGCCTGCCTCTTTCATGGCAGTGTAAATCGGGTCTGCAGATGACGCACTCAGTATTACGACATCAGGCTCATAAGGCTCAACAGCTGATGCAGTAATAATTTTTTTGTTGAGTGTGCATATAGAGGGAGTAATTCCCACAATTCCTGCTGAGTCCTTGTCTGCGGCAACAATTTTGCCTCCGAGTCCGAGGCTTACAAGGATTTCAGTAACAGACTCCGAGCCTGAAACAATGCGGTTTATTTCAAGAGGTGCGCTGATAAGTGTACCCTCACGGTCAAGCACAAGCTTTGTGCTTGTTTCGGAGGTCTGTTCAATGGTTTCTTCCGTTGCAATTTCTTCTTCAATAATTGTTGTTTCCATTGATTGTCTGAGAATTTCAATATCAGCGGTAGTAATTTCTCCACCCTCTTTTGTGTAATCGTCACGGCAGGCAGATAAGCTCAATGCCATTGCCGCAGCTGATAAAAGTGCAATAAATTTTGCAGGTTTCATAAAACAGCTCCTTGTGTTACAGTGTTCCGAACATAGGAACAAACTGTGCAAAATACATAATCACTGACGGCAGTATCATAAGAAGAATAAATGTTACAAGCAAAATTGCAGATGTACCGCCTTTTCTGACAATTTCACCGCGTGTATCTCTTCCGTCGGATTTAGCCTTGACTTTTTTGATTTTGCTGACTGCCGAACGAAAATAGAATTTATTTGCATTGAATCCCAGAAGAAGCATCAGCGAATAAAAGATTACATATCCAATCATAATAACACCGCGGAATGAATCGCTGGTGATATTGATCGGGTCAACAATTTCAGAGAGAATTCCCAGATTACCTACCTGCTTGATTGCAGCAATTGTCTGAGGTATCTGAGAAACAATTCTTCCAAGCCATGCGGCAAGTGCAATCAGCGGCATTTTACGGTAAGAAAAGTAAAGCTCAGGAAAAAGCATTGCGCAGAAGTTCCAGCTGAAAGCATGTCCAGTTTCTTTTATGCGCTTGAAAACAGGCAGGTAATAATGAGTGTTTGAACCGACGAAATCGCCTAAATCAGCCATTTTCACGCCCTCAACATCTTCATCGGGATTGAAGCCGCAGAGCGGGTCGGAAAAATTAATAAGGTAAGCGTGTATTCCAGGCAATCCGTTCATGTTTGCATTGTAAGCACCGGGATTTTCATTTATATCAATGCCCTGATAGGTCTGCTTCATATTGTCACTGTCATTGCGTATATTGTCCGATGGCATACCGCATCTCTGACAGAAAAGTGTAAGCGGAGGATTAACATTGCCGCAGTGACGGCATACTGTTGCCGTGTTTTCAGCGCCGCTGCTTCCCGTATCGTATGCAGGCTTCCAGCTTCCGCCTGATTTATGGAGAACCTCATTTACGCATTTGCCCTCCTTGTTGTAGCAGTCGCGGTGATAAGGAGTTCCGCAGTCGGGGCATACTACTATATCATCATCCTGATTGAATTTTTCACTGCACACAATACAGCGTGTGCCAATATATTCTGACATCTGAAAAGCCTCCATATAACAATATGCTAAAGACAGTATACCATATTTTTTTCCGAATAACAAGCAGTTTCGCAATGTTTCATCAACCTGTCACATAAAAGCGGGGCATTTTGCTTGACAAACAATGGAAGCGGTTGTAAAATATATATTAATTATTCAATGCGTCAAGGGAGGGGTCTCCAATAAAACGAAAGCTGAAAAACCTGTTTAAAATCATCTTCGGAAGAACGATGGTTGTTGTTGTCGGTCTTGCACTTCAGATAGCAATGATTGTGGCAGCGCTTGAATTTTTCAGTGACAGCTTTGTTTATTTTTCGGTTGCTTCAATGTTTTTGTCGGCAGCAGTGCTTATATGGATTATCAACGATAACACAAACCCGTATTACAAGCTTGCATGGGTAGTCCCGGTAATGCTTATCCCTGTTTTCGGCACTATTATGTATCTGTATGCAAAGCTTGAGCTTGGCACGCATATCATGAACAGCCGTATACTTGACCTTATTGATAAAAGTTCTCCTGCCATTCCGCAGAACAAGATTACTCTTGAGGAGCTTGAGGAAATCAGCTTGCAGGAAAGAAACCTTGCGGTGTATATGAAGCTTCACGCTGGCTATCCGATATGGAAGAATACCTATGCGGAATATTATCCTGTTGGAGAGGACGCTTTTGCTTCAATGATTGATGAGCTTGAAAAGGCTGAGAATTTCATTTTCATGGAATATTTCATAGTTGAGCGCGGCGAAATGTGGGATACAATTCTGGAAATTCTTGTACGTAAGGCAAGTCAGGGCGTTGACGTAAGATTTATGTATGACGGAATGTGCAGCCTTACGCTTGTTCCGTACAATTATCCGAAACAGCTTGCAGCAAAGGGAATAAAGTGCAGAATGTTTTCTCCTATAAAGCCTGTCCTTTCAACCGTGCAGAACAACCGTGACCACAGAAAGATTATGGTTATCGACGGGCATACCGCTTTCACGGGAGGAATTAACCTTGCCGATGAGTACATCAACAGACGTGAACGTTTCGGGCATTGGAAGGACAATGCCGTTATGATAAAGGGTGAAGCAGTGGCAGGCTTCACAATAATGTTCCTGCAAAGCTGGAATATCAATGATTACGGCAAGGAAGATAAGTACGAACAGTATATCCGTAAGGATTTTCCTGAGCTTGCCGAAAGAAGACTCTGTACCGACGGATTTGTTCTTCCCTACGGCGACAGTCCGCTGGATAACGAAAATGTAGGACAGACAGTCTATATGGATATCATAAACCGTGCCGAAAAGTATGTGCATATCATGACCCCGTATCTGATTCTCGACAATGAAATGATGCAGGCACTTACCTATGCTGCAAAGCGAGGGGTGGACGTGAAAATCATAATGCCCCATATTCCGGATAAGAAATATGCCTATCTGCTGGCACGTTCTTACTATGCCGAGCTGATTCGCTGCGGAGTAAGCATCTATGAGTATATCCCTGGATTTGTGCACTCAAAGGCATTTGTCAGCGACGGAACAAAGGGTGTTGTTGGGTCAATAAATCTCGATTACAGAAGCTTGTTCCTTCATTTTGAATGTGCCTGTTATTTTTATAAAAACCCTGTCGTTGAGCAGATTGAAAATGATATGCAGGAAACTCTGAAGAAATGCACTGAAATAACTCTTAACGACTGCCTTAAATATAACCTTTTCAAACAGCTTGCAGGACGTATTCTCCGCCTTTTTGCACCGCTGATGTAAAACAAATCATTTCACCGAAAGGGAAAAATTATGGTACTGGATAAAAAAACAATATGGAAAATCATTGGAATTATAACCGCCGCGGCAATTATTTTTGCGATTTTCAGGAACTTTACAGCTGTGCTCGGATTCCTTAAAGGAGTTGCGGCAATATTCCTGCCGTTTGTGGTTGGTGCAGCAATCGCCTTTGTGGTCAATGTACCTATGCGTGCGATTGAAAAGCTGCTTTTCCCGAAAAGCAAAAAACTTGAAAAGGCAAGACGACCTCTTGCGTTGGTGCTGACGTTGCTTGCGGTTGTCGCAGTTGTGTCGGTTGTTGTAATTCTTGTTGTTCCGCAGCTTGTGGAAACTTTCAAGACATTAGGAAGTAAAGTCCCCGCATTTATGGACAAGGCTGAAATATATATTGAGAATATATTTAAGGACTATCCTCAGATTCAGAGCTGGATTTCCGAATTGAGTCTGGACTGGGGCGGAATAATGAGTTCCGTTTCAGGTTGGGTGCAAAACGGTCTTTCTTCAACGATTGATGTTGCAACAAGTGCTGTAAACGGCATAGTATCCACATTTATCGGATTTGTTTTTGCAATCTATATTCTTCTTCAAAAGGAACGCCTCGGCAATCAGGCAAGAATGATACTGTATGCTCTTGCACCTGAAAAAATTGCCGACAGAACGCTTGAAATTGCTTCACGTGCAAGCAAGACATTTTCAAATTTCCTTTCGGGACAATGCCTTGAAGCAGTTATCCTCGGCTGTATGTTTGCAGTTGTAATGCTCATTCTCAGAATGAACTACGTTGCACTTATCAGTGTACTTATCGCTTTCACAGCGCTTATTCCTCTGGTTGGTGCATTTATCGGCTGTTTTATCGGTGCATTCCTTATCTTTATGGACAACCCCGTGCAGGCGCTGGTTTTCGTAATCGTGTTCCTTGTTATTCAGCAGATTGAGGGCAATCTCATTTATCCTAAGGTAGTAGGCGAAAGCGTAGGACTTCCTGCAATATGGGTGCTTTTTGTTGTAACAATCGGCGGAAAGCTTATGGGTGTAATGGGTATGCTTGTCATGATACCTGCTTCGTCTGTTGTGTACGCATTGTTCCGTGAATTTATCGTAAATAAACTTCATACACGCAGCACAAGAGTGCAGAAGATGTTCTTCAAGCGTGTTTCACAACCCAAGCCTGCTGCCAGAGCGGCTTCCAAAGCGAACGGAGATGTAAAAAAATGACGCAAAAGAAATCCACTGTATTTCTAAAACGGTTGCTTCAGATTGCGCCGCTTGTTATGATAGGAATATGCGTGATGATTTACTTTGCATTTTTCAGAGGGGTAACTGTTGAGGATATACTTGAATTCACCCCCGAAAATCTTGTCCTTGCAGCATTTGTCATGGTCGGACTTTTTGCGTTGAAATCGCTGTCAATGTTCTTTCCGATGCTGATATTGATTGCCGCAACGGGAAGCATTTTCCCGAGTGTTGTTCCAGCAATTATTGTGAACAGCATAGGTGTTGCAGTAATGCTTCTCGTGCCATATGCAATAGGACGTTTCGCCGAAAAGGATTTTGTCCAGGGACTTATAAACAAGAATAAAAATGCCGACAAGCTCCGCGAAATCAAGGCTGAAAACGAATTGTTCATTGCATATTTTCTCAGGGTGATAAACATTCTGCCCTGTGACCTGGTAAGTATGTTTTTAGGGTCAACAGGCTTCGGATTTGCAAAATATCTTGCAGGTTCATTTGCAGGCGTGCTGCCAGGAATGATTGCCACAACTGTTATCGGTGCAAATATGAGTGACCCCACATCTCCGGCATTCTGGATTGCAGTGGGTACAGAGGTTGTATTTGCAATATCATCAACGCTTGCATATTATTTTTACAAAAAGAAGAAAAAGGCATAATAAAACGGTCGTTACATTTTCAGTAACGACCGTTTGTTTTTTATAAATTGAAATTACTTTTCAGCAATTACATCTACGCCTGGGAGAACCTTACCTTCGAGGTATTCGAGGGAAGCACCGCCGCCTGTGGAGATGTGGCTCATCTTGTCAGCAAAACCGAGCTGCATAACAGCTGCTGCGGAGTCACCGCCGCCGATGATTGTTGTAGCGTCTGTTTCAGCGAGGGACTTAGCTACAGCGATTGTACCCTTTGCAAGGATTGGGTTTTCGAAAACGCCCATAGGACCGTTCCAAACAACTGTCTTTGCAGACTTAACAGCGTCAGCATAGAGCTCCTGTGTCTTTGTGCCGATGTCAAGACCCATCATATCAGCAGGAATCTTGTCGGAATCAACAACGGAAACTTCGATTTCAGCATCGATTGGATCAGGGAAGGACTTTGTGATTGTTGTATCGATAGGGAGGAGAAGCTTCTTGCCGAGCTTTTCAGCCTTATCCATCATTTCCTTACAGTAATCGATCTTCTCGTCGTCAACGAGGGAAGTACCGATTTCGTAGCCCTTAGCCTTGAGGAATGTGTAAGCCATACCGCCGCCGATGATGAGTGTGTCGCACTTTTCGAGGAGGTTGGAGATAACGTTGAGCTTGTCAGCAACCTTAGCACCGCCGAGGATAGCAACGAAAGGACGTTCAGGAACCTCTACAGCGTTGCCAAGGTACTGGATTTCCTTCTGCATGAGGTAACCAACAGCTGTTTCCTTAACGAACTTTGTAACGCCTGCTGTGGAAGCATGAGCACGATGAGCGGAACCGAAAGCGTCCATTACGAATACTTCACCGTCAACGAGTTCAGCGAGTTCCTTGGAGAGGTTTTCGCCGTTCTTTGTTTCATCAGCGCCACGGAATCTTGTGTTTTCAAGAACAACGATTTCGCCGTCGTTCATTTCAGCAACAGCCTTCTTAGCGTTGTCGCCTACAACTGTATCGTCAGCAGCAAATACAACCTTTGTGTCAACGAGTTCAGCAAGTCTGTCAGCAGCAGCCTTGAGGGAGAACTTAGCTTCCGGGCCGTTCTTTGGCTTGCCGAGGTGAGAGCAAAGTACAACCTTGCCGCCGTCAGCGATAAGCTTCTTGATAGTTGGGAGGGCAGCCTGAATTCTGTTATCGTTAGTGATAACGCCGTCTTTCATAGGAACGTTGAAGTCA
>JAZUSM010000064.1:0-10812 GCA_045606725.1 Oscillospiraceae bacterium
CTTGTATGGCTTACGGAAAGTTGTTCCTTCAAAACGTTCCAGTGGAACGTTTTGAACGTATTTTATCATTACAGCCATACAAAAGCAGCAACTTCGTTGCTGTTAGGGATTTTCTCTCTTGCAGAAAATCCCTCTTTCGCAACACGTTGCGAAATTCACCCTTTAGATGCGCTTAAAGCACGCCTGCGGGCGAAGCAGGAATTTCACCGCTTGCGAGCGGCGCCTCAGGGGCTTCGCCCCCAACACCCCACCAAAGGGGCCACGGTCCCCTTTGGAAACCCAAAATTTTCGCTACATAAGCTGATGTGCTAAATTATAATTTATATGTGCACACAAAAATCATTAACATATTTGTAAATTTACATTGTTTACAAAGAAAACGTTTTAGTGTATAATTACAATATATGACTATTTAAGGGGCTGTTGTTTTGTTTAGCAAGATAGATGAAAATTACGCATTCGATGGGGAGCTTGGTGCGCTTTACAGCAAACATCAGACGGAATTCCGTGTGTGGGCGCCTGAGGCGGATAATGTTACGGTGCATCTTTATCATGACTGCCGCGACGAGAAGCCTTACCGCAATATGCCTATGACCAAGGGTAAGGATGGTGTATGGATAAAGGTTGCGCATGGCGACCTTGACGGGGTTTACTACACTTATGTGATGGATTATGACGGCATTGAACAGGAAACTGTTGATATATATTCAAAAAGTGCTGGCGCAAACGGTGTTATGGGCATGGTGCTCGACATGGACAGCTGCAATCCTGCAGGTTGGGAAAATCAGGACTACGTAAAGCTTGAACATCCTACTGACGCTTGTGTTTACGAGCTTCACGTCCGCGACTTTTCCATTGACAAGAGCGGTAATTTCTGCTACAAGGGACGTTTTCTTGCATTTATCGAAAACGGTGTTATAAATGCGGCAGGCGACAAAATCGGTATCGACCACATCAAGGAGATGGGTGTTACTCACGTTCAGCTTATGCCGATTTTCGACTATGAAAGAATTGACGAAACAAATCTTCAAAAGCCGCAGTTCAACTGGGGCTATGACCCGAGGAACTTCAATTCCCCTGAGGGCTCTTATTCCACAAATCCGTTCGATGGAAGAACGAGAGTTGCTGAGCTGAAAAGACTTGTTTATGCTCTTCACAGACAGGGTATCGGTGTTATTATGGACGTTGTTTACAACCACACTTTTGCTACTGCTGACTCCTGCTTCAACAAGACTTATCCGAAATATTACTACAGACTCTGGGGCGAAAACGGCGAGTATTTCAGCAACGGAAGCGGCTGCGGAAACGAGTTTGCTACCGAAAGAAAAATGGCGAGAAAGTTCATCGTGGACAGCATCTGCTACTGGGCAAAGGAATACAAGATTGACGGTTTCCGTTTTGACCTTATGGGACTTTACGATATTGAAACGCTGAATGAGATTTCTGCACGGCTCAAGGAAATCAATCCTAATGTAATTCTTTACGGCGAGGGCTGGACAGGCGGCGATTCCCCTGTAAGCTGGGAAAAGCGTGCCATGAAGCTGAACGCAAGACATACTCCCGATTACGGTTTCTTCAGCGATGATTTCCGTGACACTGTCAAGGGCAACAACTTTGAAAACCGTGACAAGGGTTATGTAAACGGTGCAAGCGGCAACGAAGAATATGTCAAGGAAGTAATGTGCGGCAGAATTCCACACCCGCAAATTCCTAACCTGAGAAAATATGCATGGGCTGACCATCCTGTGCAGGCTGTAAACTACGTTGAGGCGCACGATAACCTTACACTCTGGGATAAGCTTTACTATACAAACGGCACTCAAAGCATCGAAACAAGAATTAAAATGGACAAAATGGCGGCGGCAATGGTGTTCCTTGCGCAGGGCATACCATTCATTCAGGCAGGACAGGAATTCCTCCGTTCAAAGCCTTTCCCGGGCGGCACGTCCTTTGACCATAACAGCTACAACTCCCCTGACGCTATCAACAGTCTGAAATGGGACAGAAAGTCCGAATACAAGGACGTTGTTGACTACTACAAGGGATTGATTGCATTCAGAAAGGCGCATAAGGCTTTCAGGATGTACGACGGCATGGAGGTCGGCAAGAACATGCAGTTCCTCGACAAGCTCCCCCAGAGAGTTACCGGATTTATTCTCCGCGGTGACAATGAGTTTGAGGAAATTGTTGTTTTCTTCAATCCTAACGAATATCCCGTTACGCTTCACGCTTTCGGCAAGTACGGTGTGTATATCGGTGACGGCAAGGCAGGCACAGAGCCTATCCGCTATGTTGAGGACGACTACACGGTTGAGGGACTGGATACCATTGTTCTTGCGAGAAAATATCCTGAACCTGAGCCTGCGTATTATGAGGGACTGGCTACAGACTAAAAACCGAAAGTAAACTTTCGGCTCCAAGTTTTGCGTTGCAAAACTTTTAGATTTTGGAATAATGCAGGGGACGGGTTTCCCGTCCCTTACGAAACAGAAAGGAGCAACTACAATGAGCAAGATTTACGAAAGACTTGAAAAATGCTACAAGTGCTTCAGGGAGAAGATTGACTTTGTGCCTGATGTGGCGCTTATTCTCGGTTCGGGACTGGGCGATTATGCTGACGGAATAAAGATTGAAGCAACTCTCGATTACGGCGAGATTGAGGGCTTCCCGAAATCTACCGTTGCAGGACACAAGGGCCGCTTTGTGTTCGGTTATGTGGGCGACGTCAAGGTTGTAATCATGCAGGGACGTGTGCATTATTATGAGGGGTATCCGATGGAGGACGTTGTTCTCCCCGTTCGACTTATGAAGATGATGGGTGCAAAGATTCTGTTCCTGACCAATGCGGCAGGCGGCGTGAATTTCGATTATCACGCAGGCGATTTCATGCTTATTTCTGACCAGATCTGCATGGCTCCGTCACCGCTTATTGGTGCAAATGCCGATGAGCTGGGTGTGCGCTTCCCTGATATGAGCAACATCTATAACCGTGACCTGAGAGTGATTGTAAGGGATGCGGCAAAGGATCTGGATATTCCGTTGCAGGAGGGCGTTTACATTCAGCTGACAGGCCCGAACTATGAGTCACCTGCTGAAATCAGAATGGTTAGAACTCTTGGTGCTGACGCAGTTGGTATGTCAACAGCCTGTGAGGCGATTGCGGCAAATCATGCAGGTATGAGGGTTGTGGGTATTTCCTGCATTTCCAATATGGCTTGCGGAATTACTGAAAATCCGCTTACACATGCAGAGGTACAGGAAACTGCGGACAGGGTTGCACCGCTGTTCAAGAAGCTTGTTACTGAGTCGGTTATCAGACTTGGCAAGGAAGTTTGAAAAATAACGGGTTTCCAAAGGGAACGGTGTTCCCTTTGGTAGGGGTCAAGGGGGCAACGCCCCATTGTCGCCGTCCGCAGACGGCGAAATACTCTAACCTGCGTCCGCAGACGCGCCTGAGAAGCGCTTCGAAAAAGTGAATTTTGAAGCGGCAAGCTTCAAAAGAGAAAATCCCTGCAAGAGAGGGATTTTCTAACAGTGACGAAGTCACTGCGTTTCTATAGAGATAAAAGAAAGTACGTCAAAAACGTGTCACTGGCACGTTTTTGAGGATAAATTCAATGTAATTGCAACAAGGAGAAGCGGTCGTGTCCGCTTCTCCTCGAAATGCTGTCGCATTTCTCACCTCTTTCTCCGTTTTGAACAATAGGAGAGTTTCGCCGTCTGCGGACGGCGACCAAAGGGCTTTGCCCTTTGGAAACCTACCACCTTTGAAAAGGTGGACGAAACTTTTAATATTTGCATTTCAGACTTTGAAGGTGAAAACAAGGCTATGACAAAAGAAGCAAAAAAATCAAAGTGGGAGAAACGTTCCACCTACATAATTCTCGGCTGGCTGCTTATACTGGCGGCGATTGCCTGTGATGTGGGAATAACCGTGCCGCATTACGAATTCGTCACGGACAAGGTTACCGAGGATATGAGAATTGTTCTGCTGACTGACCATCACAGCAGCAGTTACGGAAACAGTCAGCAGGTGCTTATTGATGTTGTTGATAAGCAGCAGCCTGATGTTATTCTGTTTGCGGGTGATATTTTTGAGGAAAAGCGTCCCTATTACAACAGCATAGACCTGATGGCACAGCTTGGCGAAAAATATCCTTGCTACTATGTCACGGGCAACCATGAAGAATGGTCGTATGATGTGGAAAACATCAAGCGGTTGGTTTCTGAAAGCGGCATTGAGGTGCTGGAGGGTGAGTACGTGGATTTCGGTGAAATACGTATCTGCGGCGTTGACAATGAGATGTACGGCGCGCAGTTTGCGGATTGTGCAAAGGCTGCGGGTGAAAAATACACTGTGCTTATGTCCCACCGTCCCGACCACGTTGATTTATACAGCGGCAACAATTTCGACCTTGTTGTGTGCGGTCACGCTCACGGCGGACAGGTGCGAATTCCGTTTCTGCTGAATGGTCTGTATGCGCCTAATCAGGGTGTTTTTCCGAAGTATGCAGGAGGACATTACACACTTGCTGACGGCACCACTGAAATGGTTGTAAGCCGTGGTCTGTGCAAGAATGAAGTGCCCCGTGTATTCAATCAGCCTGAGGTTGTGGTGATTGATGTTGCTGCTGAAAATGAATAATGATGTGAATATATGCAAAATATGCATTATATATTTGTATAAAATAGAAATTATACAACAGATAATGAATATTACCAAATATTTTTATAAAAATATGCAGAAACTACTTGACAAAGCATATTAATGGTGTATAATTAGGATTGTAATTGTAAAATAACAGTTTGTAACTGTGTTAATAATGGAGGAATTAATCATGGCTAAAGAAATCAAAAAGGTTGTCCTTGCTTACTCTGGCGGACTTGATACTTCTATCATCATTCCATGGCTCAAGGAAAACTACAACAACTGTGAAGTAATCGCTGTTTCAGGCGACGTTGGACAGGGCACAGAACTTGACGGTCTTGAAGAAAAGGCTATCAAGACAGGTGCTTCCAAGCTCTACATTGAAGACCTCAATAAGGAATTCGTTGAAGAATTCGTATTCCCAACTCTCAAGGCTCAGGCTGTTTACGAGGGCAAGTATCTCCTCGGTACTTCCTTTGCACGTCCTATCATCGCTAAGAGAATTGTTGAAATCGCTCTCGCTGAAGGCGCTGACGCTATCTGCCACGGCTGCACAGGTAAGGGTAACGACCAGGTAAGATTTGAACTTACAATCAAGGCTTTTGCTCCTGATATGGAAATCATCGCTCCTTGGAGAATCTGGGATATCAAGTCCAGAGATGAAGAAATCGACTACGCAGAAGCTCACAATATTCCTCTCAAGATCAACAGAGAAACAAACTATTCCAAGGATAAGAACCTCTGGCACCTTTCCCACGAAGGTCTTGACCTTGAAGACCCTGCAAACGAACCACAGTACGAGAAGGAAGGCTTCCTCGAACTGGGCGTTTCTCCAATTCAGGCTCCTGACAAGCCTACATATGTAACAATCCACTTTGAACAGGGTGTTCCTACAGCTATCGACGGCGTTGAAATGGACGGCGTTTCCATCATCAAGAAGCTCAACGAGCTCGGCGGCACTAATGGTATCGGTCTTGCTGACATCGTTGAAAACCGTCTTGTTGGTATGAAGTCCAGAGGCGTTTACGAAACACCGGGCGGAACAATTCTTTACCACGCTCACGATGTTCTCGAAACAATCACTCTTGACAAGGCTACACAGAGAATGAAGCAGAAGCTCGCTATCGACTTTGCTGATATTGTTTACAACGGTCAGTGGTACACACCTCTCCGTGAGGCTCTCTCCGCTTTCGTTGACAAGACTCAGGAAACAGTTACAGGTGATGTTAAGCTCAAGCTTTACAAGGGCAACATTATCAACGCAGGCGTAACTTCTCCATACACACTCTATGATGAGGAAGTTGCTACATTTGACGAGGACGAAGTTTACGACCAGAAGGATTCCGCAGGCTTCATCAACCTCTTTGGTCTTCCAATCAAGGTTAAGGCTAAGCTTGACGCTAAGAGAAACAACAAGTAATCAGCTTGAATAAGTTGTGGGGCGAAAGGTGTAATAGTGCTGATTTTTCAGCAGGATTACGCCCCGCCCCTTTGTTCGTTTTTTGGGAAAGGAAAGGGTGACGGATTTGAGTAGGAAAACAGCTTTGTTTTTGGCAATATTGACAACAATTATGCTTGCGGGATGCGGAAGCGGCGATGGTGGCACGGTTATTGAAACGGAGCAGACAACGACGCTTTCTGAGATTACAACAACGGCTTCTGAGAATGAGATTACAACTGCAGCTACAACAGCGTTTGAAGAAAAAACAACTGTGACACTTACTGAGGAGCCGATTGAAGAACCGCATGACGGAAGTGAACGGCCGACAGTTGTCCCGATAAGCGAGCGTTATGACAGCTATCCGCTGTGTACGGTCGGCAGGGTTTCTCTGAATTCAGACATTAAGTGGATATCAGAATATACCGAAGAAGTGTTCACTGATGAAAGCGGTCTGGATATTACGGCATATAATGCGGAGTATCCTGTATTTACCGGCGGAGATACGGCTGTATGCGAAAAAATCAATCAGTATCTGAAGGATTATGCTGACGAAGCGTATGAATATGAAAAGGCTGAGGCAGAAAGAATGTGCTACAATTCCGATGGTGAATATGATGAGGAAACCGCGGAATTCTACGAGCATACTGTAACAAGGAATATGCGTGAAATCAGCTTTGATGTAGATTCGGTGAGCGGAAATATCCTTTCGCTTACGGTATATGATTTTTCATATAGCGCAGGTGCGGCACACGGCTACACATTGCCTGTTCCTATGATGTTTGACCTCAGGACAGGTGAGCTTATCAGGCTTTCGGAAATGATTGCTGACAAGGATGCCGTTGCTGAGAAGTATATGGCGAGAATCTATGATTCAATGTTTATAACACGGGTACTGTACAATGACACAGAGCTGAGCGAATACGCATCATTTGTTGAAACAATGAAGAATGCGGATAACAGCTATATGGATACGATTGAATGCGGAATTGATGAAAATGGCGATTATATAATCGGCTACTGCGTGGCTAACAAAAGATTTAACCTGAAAGACGGCAGTGTCGGTTTTTATATTGCACCGTATGAATACGGCAGCTATGCTGACGGTATAAGACTTATGGAGGTTCCGATTGATGAGCTTCTTCCGCATCTGAATGACGAGGGCAAGGCTCTTTTTGAGGGGATTGCTTCCTCGGAATATACATCGATTGATATTATAAGCTATAAGGGTGAGGAATATCTGAGCATTATGGATTCAATTCCAACGGATGCTCTCACAAAGAAGGAGCTTACTGACGGCGACTATGAGTTTATCTCCCTTTTTCCGATGGCAAGCTACTTATCCCTTTATGATTACAGCAACATTGATTTTGCAAAGCTTGCTTCATTGGGCAATATTACACGGCTTGGTGTGGATTGCTGCGAAATCAGCGATATCTCTCCGCTTTATGGTTCGGCAATTACTTATATAAGCGATTACGGACAGATTATCCCGAAGGAACAGGCAGACGAGTTTGCTGCACAGGGCGGAAGAATTGTGCCTGAAAGAGAGTGAACAGGAATTGATTAATAATAAAAAAACGGCGGCACTGGTGCTGTCAGTGATAATGACAGCGCTTATGCTCACGGCTTGCTCCAAGGAGGAGCAGGTGGACTACACCGATGCGGAGAATGCTTTGCAGGCTTCGCTGGTGGGTTACTGGACAGACGATATGGCTTTGTTTGAAAAGACGGTTGCTGAGGAAAATGCGGCGGTTTCGGTGCTGGAATTTACAGAGGATTACAAGTATCTCTGGCACGAATGTGACTTTTCCGAGTGGCAGATAAAGACCTACGAGCCGACGGAATATTCCTTTGAGGAACTGATGCTTAAAATTGACAATAACGGTGAGGAAGCGTTTGCAAAGCTGGAAATGAGCAGCGACGGCAACACGCTTTACTGGATTACCGATGAACATACATACGACTACACAAGGGTTTCGGCAGAGGCGGTTGAGAAAATCGGTGTGCCGAAGCAGAAAGCTGAAAATCCTGTGCAGAATGCGGACGGTGAAACCGAAACGGATATTCCGCTGAACGGAAGCACTTCCCCGAGCGGATATGTGCTTGACCCGAATTACAAGTTCGATGTTGAGGGCACGGACATGGATTTCACAGACCATGCAGTGATGATTGCCGAGGTTGACAGCACAAGGATTTACGGAGTTTACCCCGACGAAACCGAACCGCTGATATTTATCGAGCAGGGCAACGTAATCGACGAGTTTGAACAGAACTGGATGACTCCAAGACGTGTACTTCCTGCGACTGAATGGATGGATATCGACAATGACGGCGAGGACGAACTTGTGGTTGATTACTACATCGGTTCGGGAACAGGAATAAGTATTTCCGAACTGGTTGTGTACGAAAGAGGCGGCGACGGACATTTTACGGCGCACAGTCTTGACGCTGAAAATCTGATTGATGAGTATGTGAATTACTTCATCGACAGCGAACATGACTGGCTTGATTTTGCAGCTTACGGTACGGACGAGATTTACTCCACAAGCACAGCTAAGGATTACCCCGACGGAATTGATGAAATCGGATTTGGTACAGATATAAGCTACGAATTCAACGGCGGCAGAGTTAAACTGTATACCACACCGAGCACTTTCCCGAACAGGTATGAATGTATGCCGAAAATTGTTGCTGACGTAATCTTTGACGGTGAGAAATTCGATTTGGAAAATATTGATTTTATGGATAACTGATAAAGGAGAATTATTATGGCAGATAAAATGTGGGCAGGACGTTTTTCCAAGGAGCTTGACAAGCGTGTAAATGACTTCAACTCGTCAATTTCCTTTGACGCAAGAATGTATAAGCAGGATATCCGCGGCTCAATTGCGCACGCTACAATGCTTGGCGATACAGGTATCATTGACAAGAGCGAAAGTGAAAAGATTGTCGGGGGTCTTACAGATATCCTCAACGATATTGACAGCGGCAAGCTTATGTTTGACCCTAACGCTGAGGATATTCACATGTTTGTTGAACAGGTACTTACTGAAAGACTGGGCGGCACAGGCAAAAGACTTCACACAGCAAGAAGCCGCAATGACCAGGTTGCACTTGATATAAGAATGTACCTCAAGGACGAGATTATGGAAATCGTGCCGATGGTGAGAGAGCTTATCGAAACAATCTGCACACTTGCTGAAGATAATCTCAATACGGTTATGCCTGGCTACACACATCTCCAGAGAGCACAGCCTATCACTTTTGCGCACCACCTTATGGCGTACGCAAATATGCTTGTACGTGACCTTGGCAGAATTTCCGACACATACAAGAGAATGAACTATATGCCTCTCGGAAGCGGTGCACTTGCTTCCACGACCTATCCGATTGACAGACGTCAGGTTTCTGCACTTCTCGGTTTTGACGACATTACACAGAACAGCCTTGACGGTGTTTCCGACAGAGATTTCTGCATTGAGCTTTGCTCGGCACTCTCTATCCTTATGATGCACCTTTCCCGCTTCTCCGAGGAAATCGTTATGTGGTGTTCATGGGAGTTCAAGTTCATTGAGCTTGACGACGCTTACTCAACAGGCTCATCAATCATGCCGCAGAAGAAAAATCCTGATATCACAGAGCTTATCCGCGGCAAGACAGGACGTGTGTACGGTGACCTGAATACACTTCTTGTTATGATGAAAGGCCTCTCCCTTGCGTATAATAAGGATATGCAGGAGGACAAGGAAGCAATTTTCGACGCTGTTGACACAGTAAAGCTTTGCATTACAACATTCATTCCTATGCTTGCGACAATGCGTGTAAACCGTGAGAATATGCGTGCGGCGGCGGCAAAGGGCTTCATCAACGCTACAGACTGCGCTGACTATCTTGTAAAGAAGGGACTTCCTTTCCGTGACGCATACAAGATTACAGGTACACTCGTTGCAACCTGTATTGAAAAGGGTACAACTCTTGAGGAGCTTCCTCTCGCTGAATACAAGGCGCTCTGCGACACCTTTGAGGATGACGTTTACGAGGCAATCAGCCTTGAAACCTGCGTGAATATGAGAAAGGTACCCGGCGGTCCTGCACCTGAGTCTGTTAAGGCTCAGATTGAATATATTCGTCGTACGATTGCATAAAATTAATAATATGCAGGATATTAATGCATAATTGCATAAATTAATAAATAATATACAGAATGTACAATTAAATTTAACAAGCGGCTTTTATAATGGAATAAACATAATAATAACGACAATAACGAAAGGAAAGAATTGAAATGGCATACAAGATTTTTATAGACGGTCAGGAAGGCACTACAGGACTTAAAATTATTGAGCGATTCAAGGACAGAACAGATGTTGAAATTCTTAAAATTGACGAGGATTTAAGAAAGAGTGCACTGGAAAGAAAGCGTCTTATAAATGAGTCGGATTTCACTTTCCTCTGTCTGCCCGATGCGGCGGCTATCGAGTCGGTTTCACTGGTTGAAAACAAGAATACACGAATTATCGACGCTTCAACAGCTCACAGAACAAATCCTGCCTGGGCATACGGTCTGCCTGAGCTTTCGCAGGCTCACAGGGACAAGATTGCTTCTTCCAACAGAGTAGCTGTCCCGGGTTGTTACGCAAGCGGCTTCAATGCGGCACTTTATCCAATCGTGCAGGAGGGTCTTATTGCACCTTATCACCCAATCATTTGTCACGCAGTTTCA
>JAZUSM010000065.1:0-16050 GCA_045606725.1 Oscillospiraceae bacterium
GAATTTTGTTTTTGCAATATAATTAATTAATCAGTATTTTGAAAAAGGTGATATCTTGAATAAAAAATATAGTAATATTGTTTCGAAGTTTGTGAAAGAAAGAACATACAGTAATACTCATATTAATATTACTGATAATGCTCATATGGAAATAGAAAATTGCAGGAAAATACTGGAATATAATGATTTGTATATAAAAATAAAAACATCAACGCTTACAATTTGTATTTATGGCAATAACATGAATATTTCGGACTATAATACCGACGGAATTGTAGTAGATGGGAATTTTTCGACAATAGAATTTGAATGATTACAGTGGAGGTTAAGATGTTTGATAATATTAAAGGGATAATTACATTTGAAGCAATCGTATCTGATACAAATCGCTTTATAAATATTTTGAGGGATAGTTGTATAATAACAAGTGGTGTAAAATACAGAAAAGGCAAAATTATCGGCAACATATATAAAAAGGATTTTTCCGAATTAAAAAGGATAGGCGAATTATGTAGTGCTCAAATAAGTATTCTTGAAAGAAAAGGTGCAGTGTTTACTGTCAGAAAATATAAAAAAAGATTGGGCTTGATAATAGGTTTTATAATGTCTTTTTTTATGGTGTGGTATTTGTCTGATGTTGTAATGATTATAGAAATTTACGGTAATCAGACAATTCCGGATAAAGCAGTGATATCACTTCTTAATGATGCGGGCATACACATTGGTTCATTGATTTCAGAACAGGACTTGCGAAAAGCAGAAAGATTGATGGTTTCAGCTTCAGATAACATTTCATGGGCAGGAATACGTTCATCAGGATGTAAAATACAGGTAGAGATACAGGAAATGGATATATCTCCTGACATTGTTCAGAAAAATATACCTTGTAATATTGTTGCTTCAAAGGATGCACAGATAATAGAAATAAAAAATGTACATGCAGGTATGCTCGTTCAGATGCTTCACAGCGGTGTGAAAAAAGGAGATTTGCTTATCAGCGGTACATATGAAGATGGCAAGGGTGGAGTATATTATGTGCACTCAATAGGTGAGATAATTGGAAGATACAATGAAAAAATAGTATTTAAGCAATCACTTGAAGAGGAGAAAGCTTTTTTTAATAAGCATTATAATAAGAAAACAATACATTTTTTTGGAATTAAAATACCATTGGATATAAAATCAACAGAATTTGAACATTATGAATTAGATGAAGAAATATCATATCTAAAATTTGGAAATATTCAATTCCCAATAGGTGTTATAAATTCTGAGTATCGGCCGTATGAAATAAAACCTGTGGAATACAGTGAAGAACAGGCAACATTTATTCTGGAGGATAAAATATCAATGTATGAATACAATTTCTTGGAAAATGATAATTTGAAAGTTGTAGATAGAAATGTAGAATTTGAAGTAACAAATAACGCTGTGTATGCAATTGTTGATTATACAATTGAGGGTAATATAGGTGTTACAAAAGAAATAATGGTAAAATAATGCGGATACCTCTTTATTTATTTGAAATTATATGTTATAATGAATTATATATATTTAAATTTTGTAACTCAGAGGTGTATACATGTCAGAAGTTGTAATAAATGTGGACAATATTGAACAGGCGATTTCTTTATTTGGAAATTATGATGAAAATATAAATCTTCTTCAGAAACAATATAATGTTGCTATTCTTAATCGTGGAAATGATATCAGAATAAGTGGAAATGAAGAAGACGTAAATAAAGCAAAATCAGCTATAAAAACACTTATTGATATGATAAAAAAAGGTGAAACAATATCCGAACAAAATATAAGATATGTTAATTCTATGGTAAATGAAGGAACAGAAAAGGAAATCGTTCAGCTTTCTGATGGTGGAATATGTGTTACAACAAGCGGAAAGGTTGTTAAAGCAAAAACTTTAGGACAAAAGAAATATATTGATGCTATATCAAAAAATACAATTGTTATGGGTGTCGGTCCTGCAGGTACAGGAAAAACTTATCTTGCAGTTGCAATGGCAGTAAAAGCATTCAAGGCACATGAAATCAATAAAATAATTCTTACACGTCCTGCAGTTGAAGCAGGGGAAAAACTTGGATTTCTTCCTGGTGATCTTCAAAATAAGGTTGATCCGTATTTAAGGCCGTTGTATGATGCATTATTTGATATGTTTGGTGCAGAGTCTTTTGCTAAACATATGGAACGTGGAAGTATTGAAGTTGCACCTCTTGCATATATGAGAGGACGTACTCTTGATGATTCATTTATAATACTTGATGAAGCACAGAATACCACAAGAGAACAAATAAAAATGTTTTTGACACGTCTTGGCTTCAATAGCAAAATGGTTATTACAGGAGATATAACACAGATTGATTTGCCTGACAGTAGAAAATCAGGTTTGATTGATGCAATGCATATTCTGAAAAATGTGGAAGATATATGTATAACCCGATTTACTGAAAAGGATGTAGTACGTCATAAGCTTGTTCAGGATATTATTAAAGCATATGAGAAAGCGTACAATGATAGAAAGGTTTGATTGATATGTCTAAGATAAAGGTAATGATAAGGAATAATCAGAAGCTGGTTAAGCTTCCTGTCGGACTTCGCCTATTAGTGCGCAAGTGCTGTCAGGCAGTGCTTGTTACTGAAAAGTTTGAGCATGATGCAGAAGTAAGTGTTTCTTTTGTTGATAATAAAGAAATACGTCAGCTGAATAAGCTTTACAGGAATAAGGATAAGTCAACGGATGTATTATCATTTCCATTAGGTGAAAATGATGTATATGATGTTAATAACGAAACAGGAGCTTATCTGCTTGGTGATGTTGTAATTTCTATTGAAACAGCAATAAAACAAGCACAGATGTATAATCATACACTTGAGCGTGAAGTAGGCTTCCTTACTGTCCATTCAATGCTGCATCTGCTTGGCTATGACCATGAAACAACACCAATTGATGCTGCAAAAATGAGAGAGAAAGAAGAACAGGTGCTTGAATATCTTGGCATTACAAGAGATAAAGAGTATGTAGACTGATATGAAATCGCTGTTAAAATCTTTTGTATATGCATTTAATGGGATAATTACAGCAGTCAAAACACAGCGCAATTTAAGAATTCATATTGCCGCAGTTATTTATGTAACAGCATTTTCATTTTTTTATGAATTCACTAAAATAGAATATTCTATTTTGATATTGATTTATTTAATTGTTATATCCCTTGAACTTGTGAATACAGCTTTGGAAAGTGTTGTTGATTTATGTTCTCCCGAATATAATAAGCTTGCTGAAATAGCTAAAAATTGTGCGTCAGGTGCAGTATTAATTGCAGCAATTGGTGCGGTAATTATTGGTGTCTTTCTTTTTGGTGATATCAGTATACTAAAAAAAATATTATTTTATTATTGTAATAATCAAATGGCATCAATTGGGTTGCTTTTTTCAATAATAATATTTGTGTGGTTTATTTTTTATCCAGAGTATAAGATGAAAGGAAAAAACAATGGAAACAAAAATTGAGTTTATAACTATAGTAGGTTGTGCAAATGCGGGTAAGTCTTCACTTCTGAATGTTCTTGTCGGAGAAAAAATTGCTATGGTAAGTAATAAGCCACAGACAACGAGAACAAGAATAACAGGACTTGTTACAGAAGGCGAGACACAGTATGTATTTATGGATACTCCAGGTGTTCATAAAGCAAAAAATAAGCTCGGTGAACATATGAATAAGGCTGCAAAGGATTCTGTTACAGATGTTGATCTTATACTTATGGTTATTGATGCCGCTAAAAAGATAAATGACATTGATAGAGATATTATCAGCAGTTTCAGAAAGAATGATAATGTTGTTCTTATTCTTAATAAAATAGATTTAATAAAGGATAAAGAAAATATTGCTGCTAAAATTGCAGAATTGACAGATTTGTATGATTTTAATGCAGTTATCCCTATAAGTGTAATTGAAAATGATGGCATTGATATCGTATGGAATGAAATAAAAAAATATGTTGTTGATGGACCGCATTATTTTCCAGATGATTCACTTACTGACCAGCCTGAAAGAGTTCTTGCAGGAGAAATTATCCGTGAGAAAATTCTTAATCTCATGCACGACGAAATCCCGCATGGAATTGCTGTAACAGTTGAACAAATGAGTGAACGTGTTAATAAAAATGACGAGGATATTCTTGATATATCTGCAGTAATTTATTGTGAGCGTGATTCGCATAAGGGCATGGTTATAGGAAAAGGTGGTACGATGCTGAAAAAAATAGGAAAGCTGTCACGAGAAGATCTTGAAAACTTTTTTGAAATAAAAGTTAATCTCCAATGCTGGGTGAAGGTAAAGGAAGATTGGAGAAATAAAGAAGGACTTATACGTAATTTTGGTTTATCAAATAATTCCACTAATATGTAATGCTTGATTTGTAAATAATTATAGTGAAAACTTTTCAAGGAGATTTTTACTATGATTGATAATTATACTGATAATAAATGGGACAAGTTTGAATTAACCGGAAAAATTAATGACTACCTTGAATACAAAGGAATTCCTACAAAATTTTATTCGAATATAAGAGGGGAATATTCTGATGATAACAGTAAAGGGATTGGTAATATCAAGACGTGATATTGGAGAAAATGATTGCGTTATTAATATCCTGACTGCAGAATATGGAGTTATGGAGATTTATGTAAGGGGAGCTCGTAAGCTTACTGCTAAAAATAATTCATCAACCCAATTGTTTGCATATTCAACCTTTTGTATTAACGAACAGAAAGAAAAGTATTATTTGAATAGCAGTGAGCCTATACGGGTTTTTTATGAGCTCAGACTTGATGTTAAAAAATATGCACTTGCTTGTTATTTTGTAGAAATATCTCAATATTGTATACCAAGAGGTGAAACGGCACAGAACGTAATGCAGTTACTGCTTAACAGTCTGCATTTTCTTGCAGAGGATCTGAGAAGCTGTGCATATCTGAAATGCGTTTTTGAAATGCGTTTTATGTCAGAGGTAGGACTTTTGCCTCAACTTATAGGTTGCCGTGATTGTTATCAGTATATTACTGAAGAAATGTACATTATGATTGACAGGGCTTGTTTGCTTTGCGGAGATGATTTTGAAAGACGTGATTTTGAAGAGGACTATTATCATATCAGAATTAATAATACGGTGCTTCATTCTTTGAGATTTATATGTCTTGCGGAACTTAAAAGAGTGTTTAATTTTAAAGTTGGTGAAGATAATCAAAGATTATTGAATGAAATAACAGAAAAATATATATTAAGACATCTTTCTCATCAATTTAAAGCCCTTGATTTTTATAAAGAAATTTGTAAAGAAACAAATTCTGTTTGATTTATGGAGGAAATTATGAATAAATATTATACTTCCTTGGAATTACATAAAATTCTTGAAATGCTTTCAGATGAAGCATCTAATGAATTAACCAAGGAAATGGCCTTGAAACTTGAGCCTGTATCAGATTTATATACGGTTAAAAAGGAGATAAATAAAACTTCGGATGCTTTTGATTTATCGGTAAAGTATGGTACACCAGCATTCGGTAGCTTTAAAGATGTAAGAAGTGCGCTCACTCGTGCAAAATCAGGTGCCAAGCTTACATTGAGGGAACTTCTTGATATTGCGTATATGCTTTATCAGATAAGGATGTTGTCTGATTGGTATATTTCATGTAATAATGACGAAACATCATTGGGTTATCTTTTTGTATCGCTTTCGCCTAATAAATATCTTGAAGAAAAAATAAAAAACGCAATTATTTCCGAAGATGAGATATCTGATATGGCAAGTCCGGCGCTTGCGAATATCAGAAGAAAAATTGCTCAGGCAGGCGTGAAAATCCGTGAAAGTTTGGACAAGCTTGTAAGAAATGCAGATGTTCAGAAATCACTTCAGGAAAATATAGTAACAATGCGTGACGGAAGATATGTTCTTCCTGTAAAAGCTGAGCACAAGGGGAATATTCAAGGCCTTGTTCACGCAACATCATCAAGTGGTGCAACATATTTTGTAGAACCTATTTCTGTTGTTGAAGCAAATAATGAAATTCGTGTTCTTCAAGGCGAGGAACAAGATGAAATCGAACGCATTATTGCTGAATTGAGTGCAGATTGTGCTAATTATTCAGATGTAATATCTGAAAATTATCTTACTTGTGCAGAACTTAATTTGTATTTTGCAAAATCAAATCTTGCTGCAAAGATGAGGGCAAGCGTACCCGAAATTTCCGATGATGGATGTATAGACTTGAAAAAAGCAAGGCATCCCCTTATTGAAAAAAATAAAGTTGTTCCTGTGGACATAAAAATAGGGTATGATTATGATGCATTGATTGTTACAGGGCCTAATACAGGTGGTAAAACTGTACTTCTTAAAACAACCGGTTTGCTGACTGCCATGACCATGTGTGGTTTACTTATTCCGGCAGGCGATGGTAGCCATATTTCTGTTTTCGATAATATACTGGTAGATATAGGTGACCGTCAAAGTATCGAAAACAGTTTATCGACTTTTTCATCACATATGAGTAATGTAGTTGAAATTATCAATACAGCGGATTCGAGCTCCTTGATTCTTTTTGATGAACTTGGCTCTGGAACAGATCCTGTAGAAGGCGCTGCGCTTGCAGTTTCCATTATTGAAGACCTTATAAGCAAAGGCAGCAAACTTCTTGTAACAACACATTATCAGGAATTGAAGCTGTATGCTATTGAGCAAACAGGAATTGAAAATGCGTCCTGTGAATTTGATGTTTCTACTATGCAGCCTACCTATAGACTTATCATCGGTTCGCCCGGTAAATCCAATGCTTTTTCAATATCTTCCAAGCTTGGTGTGCCTGACAGAATTATCGCCAAAGCGAATGAACTTGTTTCGAATGATAATCAGAGATTTGAAGAAGTAGTTTCGCAGTTGGAAAATGCTAGAAATGAACTTGAAAAGCGTGAGAATGAAGTATCTGAAATCAAACGTGAGCATAGCATTAAACTTGAAATGCTTGAGAAAGATATTGAAGAGCTTAACAGAAAGAAAGAGAATGAAATTGCGCAGGCAAGGATACAAGCTATGCGTATTGTGGAAAGCTGTCGTATGCAGGCTGACGCATTAATTGATGAGCTTAATGAAATAAAGAAGCAGAAGGATAAAGATAATTTTTCACAACTTGCTATGGAAGCTCGCTCCAGAAATAAGTCTGCAATGAATAAGATGTTTGATACAGCAAATCCTGTTTCAAATGTTGTTCAAAAGGAGTATGTTCCTCCAAGACCATTTAAACGCGGCGATCATGTGTTTATTGTAGATATCAATAAAAAAGGCATACTTGCAAGTGATCCTGACAGTTCAGGAATGGTATTTGTGCAAGCAGGAATAATGAAAACAAAAGTAAGTGTAAAAAAACTGCGCCTTGAAGAAGCGGAAAAAGTTACTTATCAGAACAAAAAAATATCAACGAAGGGTGTTCGTGGAAAAATGCAGAGAACAGCTTCGTTAGAACTGGATATTCGCGGTTATGCAGTTGATGACGGTATTCATGAGGTAGATATGTTTATAGATAATGCCGTTCTTTCCGGTGCAGGCTTGATTACAGTTATTCATGGTAAGGGCACAGGTATTCTTCGTCAGGGAATACATCAGCATCTGAAGTCACATCCATCAGTAAAGTCTTTCCGTATTGGTAGATTCGGTGAGGGTGAAGAGGGTGTAACTATAATTGAACTGAAGTAAGACAGAGGTTTGTATGAAAAAAAGTTTATTCAGTAAAAATAAAATTATATTTATAGGTATAATATTTGTAATTGTTATTTTCATAAGTGTTTTGCTTAATAATAATATTTTTATTGATGAAATTGAAACGGCACCTAACGATGAAGAGCTTAATATCATTTATTCTGAAGTTATAGACCGTAATCGCAAAATGATGGAAAATACGATTGAATATGGCGACGAATATTGTTCAGGATATATTTCTACCAAAAAGGATTTGGTTCTGCATGAAGAAATTCTGGATGAATTAAAAAAACTTTCCGATGAAATATGCAGTGATGCTGTAAGTGATTATGAGAAAGTAAAAGCTATTGCATATTACGTTGCTGAAAATGTATATTATAATCATGTTGCTGCTGAGGATAGTGTTACAGCAGAAACTATAAGTTTGGAGAATGTTCTGATTACCAAAACGGCGACTTGCGCCGGTTATTCAAATTTATTTTCAGCATTATGCAATATGCAGGATATTTATTGCGTCAATTTACGTGGTGGAACTTTTTTTGATTATTTTACAGCAGATAATCTTTTGAATGCACCAATAAATCATGAGTGGAATGCTGTACTTATTGATGATGAATGGCTTTTTGTTGATACAACATGGCTATCGAATAACAAATATACTGAAAATGGATATGAAAAAGCTGATGATTTTGATGACATGTATTTGATTATGTCATTAGAAAAAATGAGCCATGAACATAGGATAGATATTGTTGATTACAGAAATTTCAAAACTTCTGTAAACGCATTAAAGTAGTTCGGAGGTAATAATGGATTACAAGGCTGCAATATTTGATTTGGATGGAACCTTGGTGGATTCAAATTCCGTATGGGAAAAAATTGACAGGATATTTCTTGATAAAAGAGGAATAAAATGTACAGATGCCTTCATACATAAGCTTGCTTCTATGACATATGAAGATGTTGCGGAAGAATTGCATAAGCTTGGAGTAGATGAAACTACAGAAAAAATTATTAATGAGTGTAACGAACTTGCAATAAAGGAATACAGGTATAATATTTTTGTGAAAGATGGAGTTGATGAATATCTTGATTTTTTAAAAAAGAATGGTGTGATGATTGCGCTTGCAACGGCTTCTCCTAGAATTTTATATGAACCTGTTTTAAGAAATAATCATATTTATAATTACTTCAATGTTTTTTGTACTACTGATGATGCAGGTAAAAGTAAAGATTATCCTGATATTTATTTGCTTGCTGCATCTAAATTAAGTGTAAATCCGTCTGAATGTGTTGTTTTTGAAGATGTTTTAAAAGGAATAATAAGTGCAAAAAATGCTGGTATGACAGCAATTGGTGTATACGATAAGTATTCTGACGAAGATATTATTACAATGAGAATGACATCTGATAGGTTCATAATGAATTTTTTTGAAATGTTATAATTATTTTTTTACAAAATATGTTGAAAAGTGATTAATAATATTGTATAATAAATAGATAAGGAGGGGTTTGAATGGACTCTTATATCGTTCGCCAGGCGCTTGTAAATGAAAATCAGCAGACATTCGGTTATGAAATCCTTTATACAGATAATCGCTTTAAGGCAGAGTATACTGATGATGCAACTGCTGCTAATGCTATTGAAAATTTCTTATCCTCTATGGATAGCGAGAAATTTCTTGATGGAAGAACTGCATTTCTTACTTTTACATCAAATCTTCTTGAAAAAGGTATACCTAAAATGTTCAAAACAAATAAGCTTGTCATTCAGATTGAGGACTCGCTTATAACAAATCCTTTTTCCCAGAATCTTATAACAAAATATAAGCAAAGCGGCTATAAGATTGCTGTTGTGGATTTTGAGTTTGCTCCTAGATTTTTTGGAATTCTTGATATTGTTGATTATATTAAGGTTAACTTCGGTAATGATAATCCATCAGTTGAAAATATTGTTAAAATCGGAAAGTCATTTGGCAAAAAAATTATTGCATATAATATTGAAAATCAGGAGGCTTATGATAAAGCCCGTGCCTTGAATTGTACATATTATCAAGGATCATTTGTATCTGAGAAAATGCCTACAACAGTTAAAAAGGTTAATTACCTCCAGAGTAACTTTTTCCTGCTTATGGTGGCTGTTACAAAGGATGAGCCTGATATTGATGAAATTGAAAGTATTATTTCAAGAGATGTATCTCTTACTTTCTCATTGCTTCGACTTGTCAATTCAGCATATTTTGCATTAAGAAACAGAGCTCGTTCAGTAAAACAGGCATTGGTTATTCTTGGATTGGGTCAGCTTAAACAATGGATTTATCTGTTGAGTTTTAAACAGGATGATGGATCTATGCCTGATGAACTTATAAAGATTTCTTTCCTTAGAGCAACATTTGCAAGTGAACTTCTTGAATTTTCAACAGATATGCCTATTTCACGCTCAGAAGCATATTTACTGGGTATGTTTTCAACACTTGGTAAGCTTATGCAGGTTCCACTTGAAGAAGCTCTTGACCAGCTTCCTATAAGTGATGATATCAAATTAGCTTTACTCAATATGGAAGGAAGAACAGGTCTGCTTTATCAGCTTATTCTTTCTTACGAAAAGGCAGACTGGAAGGTAATGTCTTCTTGCGCAGCTAAACTTGGTATACCACAATCTATGATTGCACAGAAGTATTTTGAGTGCGTTGAAAATGTAAATAATATTTGGAACGGATTAACCAGAGTTAATGAAGAAAATTAATTATTAACCAATTAATTAAGAATATTTATTTGGGGTATTGACAAAAGGTTGATTTTGTTGTAAAATATTATAGTAATATTTTTGTAAAGCAATGACGCTTTGACAACGGTGAAATATCCGTTTGTTGAAGCGTTTTTTATTGGAGGCTTATCTATGACTGAAATAACAAATAATATTAAAAACGTTCCTGATTATTTTGCATGTAATGTATTTAACGAGGAAATAATGAAGAACAGATTACCTAAAAATATTTATAAGGCACTTCTTAGAACACAGCACCTTGGAATTGCACTTGATGCAGATGTAGCTGAAGTAATTGCTTCTGCAATGAAAGAATGGGCTGTTGAAAAGGGGGCAACTCATTACACTCATTGGTTTCATCCGATGACAGGTGTAACAGCTGAAAAGCACGACTCTTTCATTTCACCTACAAAAGACGGCAAAATCATTATGGAATTCTCAGGTAAAGAGCTTATCAAGGGTGAGCCTGACGCTTCGTCTTTCCCATCAGGTGGACTCCGTGCAACCTTTGAAGCACGTGGCTATACAGCCTGGGACCCGACTTCACCCGCATTTGTAAAGGACGGTTCACTTTACATACCTACAGCTTTTTGTTCATATACAGGTGAAATTCTCGACAAGAAAACGCCGCTTCTCCGTTCTATGGATGTTATTTCCGAGCAGGCACTCCGTGTACTTCGTCTTTTTGGTAATACAACAGCAACACGAGTTACAACAACAGTGGGTGCTGAGCAGGAATACTTCCTTATCGACAAGTCACTCTATGACCAGCGTAAAGACCTTATGTTTGCTGGAAGAACTCTTTTCGGTGCAAAGGCTCCAAAGGGACAGGAACTTGAAGACCACTATTTCGGTAATATCAAAGAACGTGTTTCCGCATATATGAAAGACCTCGATGAAGAACTCTGGAAGCTTGGTATTCCTTCTACAACAAAGCACAACGAGGTTGCCCCTGCACAGCACGAAATGGCACCTATCTATACTACATCAAATGTTGCAGCTGACCAGAATGCTCTTACAATGGAAATAATGAAGAAAACAGCTCTCAAGCATAATCTTGTATGTCTTCTCCATGAAAAGCCATTTGCAGGTGTAAACGGTTCAGGTAAGCACAATAACTGGGCAATGTCCACAAATGACGGCCAAAATCTTCTCGACCCAGGTGCAAATCCAAAAGACAATATTCAGTTCCTTACTTTCCTTGTTGCAGTAATCAAGGCTGTAAATAATTACGCCGATTTGCTCCGCCTTTCTGCCGCTTCTGCGGGCAACGACCATCGTCTTGGTGCAAATGAAGCGCCTCCCGCAATCGTTTCTATCTTCCTTGGTGACGAACTTCAGACAATCCTTGACGCACTTGAAACAGGCAAGATGATTGACGAAAATCAGGACCAGGAATTTGTAATCGGCGTTGAAGCACTTCCGAACTTTCCTAAGGATACAACCGACAGAAACAGAACCTCTCCGTTTGCTTTCACAGGTAATAAGTTTGAGTTCCGTGCACTCGGTTCAGCTGACTCAATCGCTTGTACAAATATGATTATCAACACAAGCGTTGCACACGTTCTTAAGGAATTTGCCGATAAGCTTGAAGGTTCAAAGCACTTCAAGAAAGACCTTAACAAGCTTCTTATCGAAACAATCAAGGAAAACAAGCAGATTATCTTCAACGGTAACGGCTACGATGATGCGTGGGTTGAAGAAGCCGCAAGAAGGGGACTTCCTAACCTCGTTTCCACAGTTGACGCAATTCCTCACTATACAGATGACAAGAACGTTGAAATTTTCGAGGAATTCAAGGTTCTCACAAGAACAGAAATCCAGTCCAGACAGGATATCCTGCTTGAAAACTATTCCAAGATTATCAATATCGAAGCACTCACAATGGTCGATATGGCAAGAAAGCAGATTATCCCCGCAGGTATCGAGTTTACCAAAATGCTTGCCGAAGCAATGGTCGCAAAGGAAAAGGTCGGCATAAACTGTGCAGCTGAAAAGAAGCTTGCTTCCAAGGCTTCAAGCCTCACAAACAGTATCCTCGAAGCAACAGAAATGCTTGACGATAAGCTTCTTGAAGTCAAGAATTGTGCAGAGGGTGAGCCTACCGCGAGATATTACCGTGACGTTGTCTTTGCGGCAATGCAGGAGCTTCGTGCAGTAGTTGACGAACTGGAAACAATCACACCTGACAAGATGTGGCCTTTCCCGACTTATGCAGATTTACTTTTCAAGGTTTAATTCAATATGTTTTTCAAAGTCACTTTCGGTTTTCATCGGAAGTGACTTTTATTGACATTATTTGTATACGATGATATAATTGAAGCATTATATTTGAGGAGTGATTTCATGTCACGAACAGAAATAGTTAAATTAACCAATATGTGTATGGTGTACGACAGAGATAAAGTCCTGATACAGAACAAAGTTGATGACGAAAGCTGGAACGGAATAACATTCCCAGGTGGTCACGTCGAAAAAGGTGAACCGTTTACCGATGCAGTAATCCGTGAAGTTTTCGAGGAAACAGGTATTACAATTTCCTCGCCCCAGCTTTGCGGCATAAAGGACTGGATAAAGGACGACGACTCGCGATATATGGTTTTGCTGTATAAAACAAATAAGTTCACTGGTAAACTTAAATCCTCCGAGGAGGGCGAGGTTTACTGGGTTGACCTGAATGAGTTGTCCCAAATGAAGCTTGACAACGATATGAACGATTTGGTGAAGGTTTTCCTTGATGACAATTTAAGCGAATTCCGTTATTATAAGGAAAATGATGAGTGGAAGCACGTTCTAAAATAATTATTTATCTATTTCCGTTAAAAACCTACAATATTTATTGCTTTTTTGAACAATATTTTCAAATGTAGTTGAAATCCAAAGTGAAATGTTGTATAATTATTATGATATTTTTTGTAAAGGAGTAATCGCCAATGTATAATGATATTATTGATACAATCGGCTATGTTGCTGAAGTTGACCCCGAAGTAGGCGAGGGTATGAAAAAGGAGTTGGCAAGACAACGCCGTAACCTCGAGCTTATCGCAAGTGAAAACCTCGTTTCCCCAGCAGTAATGGCTGCAATGGGTTCTGTTCTTACAAACAAGTACGCTGAGGGCTACCCAGCAAAGCGTTACTACGGCGGCTGTGAATGCGTTGATATCGTTGAAAATATCGCAATCGAGCGTGCTAAAAAGCTTTTTGGTGCAAACTTTGCAAATGTTCAGGCTCACTCAGGTGCACAGGCAAATACAGCTGTTTATTTTGCACTTCTCCAGCCAGGAGATACAGTTCTTGGTATGAGCCTTGCTGACGGCGGACACCTTACACACGGTTCACCTGTAAATCTTTCAGGTAAATACTTCAATTTCGTTTCTTACGGTCTTGACGACGAAACAGAAATGATTAACTACGATACAGTTCAGAAGCTTGCTGAAGAAAACAAGCCAAAGCTTATCGTTGCAGGTGCAAGTGCATACCCAAGAGCAATTGATTTCGAAAGACTTTCCCAAATTGCTAAGTCCGTAGGTGCTTACTTTATGGTAGATATGGCTCATATCGCAGGTCTTGTTGCTGCAGGTCAGCACCAGTCTCCAGTACCATACGCTGATATCGTAACAACAACAACTCACAAGACTCTCCGTGGTCCAAGAGGCGGCCTTATTCTTACAAACAGCGAAGAACTCGCAAAGAAGATTAACTCCGCTATCTTCCCAGGTACACAGGGCGGTCCTCTTATGCATACAATCGCTGGTAAGGCAGTTTGCTTCGGTGAAGCTCTCAAGCCAGAGTTCAAGGAATACGGCAAGAAGGTTGTTGAAAATGCTAAGGCACTTGCTGAAGGTCTCCTCAAGAGAGGCTTCAACCTCGTATCAGGCGGTACAGACAATCACCTTATGCTCGTTGACCTCCGTCCTTTCAATATCACAGGTAAGGAACTTGAACACCGTCTTGATGAGGTTTATATCACAGTTAACAAGAACGCTATCCACAACGACCCTGAAAAGCCTTTCGTAACAAGCGGTATCAGAATTGGTACACCAGCTGTTACAACAAGAGGTCTCGGCGTTGAAGAAATGGACAAGATTGCAGAATATATCTACCTCTGCGCAACAGACTTTGAAAACAAGGCTGACGAAATCCGTGCAGGCGTAAATGAAATTTGTGCAAAGTATCCTCTTTATGAGTAATTGAATAACTAAACACTAAAAGCGGTGTAGATGGCATATATGCCGTTTTGCACCGCTTTAATTTGTTAGGAGCAACTTATGAATGAAAAATATGTATCAACAGAGCAAGGTAAAGTTTATTATTGGATATCTGAAAAATGGGATATAAACAATGATACATTGTTCTGTTTTCCTGGTCTGACAGCTGACCATTCTATGTTTGAAAAACAAGTTGAGTATTTCAAAAATAAATATAATATACTTGTATGGGATGCTCCTTGTCACGGTAAATCAAGACCATATAAAAATTTTTCATTTGAGAATACAAGTAATGCTATTTTAAAAATTATGCAGGAAAATAAAGTTGAGAATATATTGGCAGTCGGACAATCTTTAGGCGGTTACTATGTACAAGCATTTATGCGTCGTTATCCTGATAAAGTAAAAGCTTTTATTGGTATAGGGACAACACCATATGGTGAAATATATTATTCAAAGTCTGATATATTTTGGCTTAAACGAGTTGAAAGATTTGGTTTGTGGTGTCCTGAAAAATGGTTGAAAAAGATGTCATCAAAGCAAGCAACCGTTACTGCTGACGGTTATAGCAATATGATGAAAATGATTGAGCCATATGAAAAGAAAGAGTATTGTCATTTAATGCAAATTGCTTATGATGAATTCTTGAAAGACAATACAGATTTAGAAATTAAATGTCCTGTTTTGATTACATACGGCGAAGCCGATAAAGTAGGTAAAGTAAAACAATATTGCAAAATGTGGCATAAGCAAACAGAATTTCCAATTGTGTTTATAAAAAATGCAGGACATAATGCAAATGTTGATAATCCAACAGAAACAAATAAGATTATAGAGAAATTTTTACAAAATTTAAATTAAAGTTAAGGAGAGTTGAATATGTCAGCCCCACTTGCCGACAGAATACGTCCCAAAACGCTTGACGACGTAGTAGGTCAGTCCCATATACTTGGCGAAGGTAAGCCACTGCGCCGCATAATCGAAAGCGGAAAAATCCCCAATATGATTTTCTACGGCAGTTCAGGTATCGGAAAAACCACCGTCGCCCGAATTATCGCCGAAAACACAAATATGAAGCTCCACAAGCTCAACGGCACATCTGCTTCAATTTCCGATATAAAAGACGTTAACGCCGATACAAACACAATCGACGGAATGAACGGCGTCCTGCTTTATCTGGACGAAATCCAGTACCTGAACAAGAAACAACAGCAGTCCTTGCTTGAATATATAGAAAACTGACATATTACCATTATCGCTTCAACAACCGATTACCCTTATTTTTACGTCTACAACGCAATTATCAGG
>JAZUSM010000066.1:0-9623 GCA_045606725.1 Oscillospiraceae bacterium
GGGTTGCAGTCGCAGCTCTCGCTTTATTTTTAGCAACAAACTCCTCAAGGTCGGCAATTTCCTTCTGCTGTTTGTTATATGCTTGCTCAATCTGTCTCTTTTTCAGGTCATACATTCTCTGAAAGTCATTGTAATCTCCTGTATAGCGAGTAAGAATACAATTTTCTATATGGTATATAACATTTACAACTTTATTAAGGAATGGTATATCATGGGATACAAGGATAAATGCATTTTCGTAATCCTGCAGAAATTTTGTAAGCCAGTTTATATGGTTTTCGTCAAGGAAGTTTGTCGGCTCGTCAAGAATAAGAATCATCGGATTTTCCAGCAACACCTTTGCAAGCAGAACCTTTGCACGCTGACCGCCCGAAAGCTCGGAAACATCACGGTCAAGCCCGATTTCACCAAGTCCAAGCCCGTTTGCGTACTCGGAAATTTTAGCATCAATTGTATAGTAACCGCTGTAATCGAGAATGTCCTGAATTTCGCCAACCTTTTCCATAGCCTCAGCCATCCCCTCATCGGAGCATTCCGCCATAGAATCGTAAAGCGCCATCATTTCCTGTTCAAGCTCAGCATAGTGGGCAAAAGCATCACGAAGTACGTCAGCAATCGTCTTGCCCTTTGTAAGCGTGCTGTACTGGTCAAGGTAACCCGTGGTAATGTGCCTGCACCACTCAATCTTACCCTCATCAGGAGCAAGTTTGCCCGTGATGATGTTCAGAAATGTGGACTTACCCTCACCGTTTGCACCGACAAGACCGATGTGCTCACCCTTGAGCAGACGGAAAGAAGCGTTGTTCAGAATCTGACGTGCACCAAAACCGTGTGTCACGTTTTCAACATTTAAAATACTCATATTTTCAATCCCTTTTTATTTACATAAGTAATAACAGTTTAGCAGAAAAAGCCGTGAATGTCAATCAGAGGTTTTTATCATAGGACATTCTTCCAACTGCATATTGTAAAATACAATCTTATTGTACCATGGAGCTGAGAAAATGTTTGAACTGCTTAACCTTTTATTTGACAACCTGCTTTTTTTCGCACTTCATTTCGAAAACGGAAGCGTCTTTCCGAAACCCTTGTCCGCCGCAGAGGAGGAAGAATGCTTCCGTAAAATGCACGAGGGGGACACCGCCGCCCGAAGTAAGCTTATCGAGCACAATATGCGTCTTGTTGCCCACATTATAAAAAAGTATTACAACGTAACCACCGACCAGGAGGACCTGATTTCCATAGGAACAATCGGACTAATCAAAGCCGTGTCAAGCTTTGATTATTCAAAAAAAGTCAGATTTGCAACCTATGCCTCACGTTGCATCGAAAACGAAATTCTTATGCATTTCCGTTCCTTGAAGAAAACTGCAGGAGATATCTACTTTGACGAGCCTATTGACACCGACAAGGAGGGCAACCAGCTTACCCTTATAGATATCATTGCCGAGGACGACGGTATAGTAGACAAAATCGATCTTAACATCAAATCGGAACAGCTTTACCGCTTCATAGATGAGTGCCTTGATGAGCGTGAACTTACAATAATCAAGCATCGGTACGGTCTGTTCGGATGTAAGCCGCTGACACAGAGAGAAGTGGCGCAGAAGCTTGATATTTCACGTTCCTACGTTTCAAGAATTGAGAAAAAAGCATTGCAGGCGCTCAGAAAAAAATATGAACGTACATCTATTTTTGACAATCGGAAAAATGTTTCGGGGAGGGGTAAAAAATGAAATTAAGCGCCGCACCGTACTGAGTACGCTGCGGCGCTCTTTCAGAGCTTAAATTAATGTATTTAAGCTGCGGAATTCTCCGCCGACCCGTGAGAAAGCCTCATTCGGGAAATAATTGTTTTTTATCAGCAAATGCTGTTGCAGTTGCAGTCACAGTTGGATGTGCAGTTGTTGGAGCAGCCGTTGTTGTTATTGCCGCAGCAGAACCAGAGCACGAGAAGAATGATGATAATCCAGCAGCAGTTACCGCCATTGCCAAAGTTAAATCCACAGTTCATAAAGATATCTCCTTTAAATAATGTATTCTGAAAGTCGGGAGCGCCGCGCCGTAACCGGTTTTGTTCGTTCCGTTTGACTTTTCATAGTTCATTCTATGACAGCAGGATTTTTTTGTTACAGAAATTTGCAGACCGCATTTTTCGACAGATATTTTCCTGATAATGTGGAATAATATACATAAGTTAAAAAGAAAGGTCAGATAAACTTATGTACAATCTTGAAGGCTTTACAAAAAAAGCAAACAACGTAATAAATAAAGCATACCTGCATGCAGGCAGATTTGGTCATGTTTATATGGGAAGCGAGCACCTGCTTCTTGCTCTTGTTACAGAGCAGGGCAGTACCTCAGCAAGTATATGCCGTGTATGCGGTGTTAAGGAAGAAAGCGTTGTAACCAGAATAAATATGCTTGTGGGCAGGGGCGAACCATGTATAGTTGACCGTGACGGTGCAACGCCTACTGTACGGAAAATAATCGAGCGTGCAGTTCTTATTTCTGCGGAAAATAATTTACAGCTTACAGGAACAGAACATCTTCTCCTTGCAATGCTCCGTGAGGAAACCTGTACAGGAAGCAGAATAATAAGCGAAATCGGCGGAAACGTAACCCGTATCAGCAATGCCTGTTCAGCCTCCATAGGAAATGACAGCACAGGTACAGCCGCAAGAATTCCGACTCTTATGAAGTATGGCAGAGATCTGACCAGAGCTGCCCGCGAAAAGAAGTTTGACCCTGTGCTTTGCCGTGATAAGGAAATTGAGCGTGTCGTGCAGATTTTATCACGGCGCACAAAAAATAATCCTTGTCTGGTTGGTGAAGCAGGTGTGGGAAAAACAGCAATCGCAGAGGGAATAGCAATGAAAATTGCCGAGGGTAATGTTCCCGATGCAATCCGCTGTAAAAAGATTTTTTCTCTGAGTCTGACCTCAATGCTTGCAGGAGCAAAGTACCGAGGAGATTTCGAAGAACGTATCAAACAGTGTCTTGATGAGGTTGCAGCAAATAAGAATATTATCCTGTTTATAGATGAGCTACACACTATTGTCGGAGCAGGTGCGGCAGAGGGAGCAATTGACGCCGCAAATATCCTCAAGCCACAGCTTGCAAGGGGAGAATTACAGATAATAGGTGCAACAACTATCGAAGAATACCGCCGTTTCATAGAAAAGGACAGTGCACTTGAACGCCGTTTCCAGAAAGTGCTTATCAACGAGCCTGACGAGCAGGAAGCTGTACGAATTATTACAGGTCTGAAACATTGCTATGAGGACTTTCACCGTGTGCAAATCACCGATGAGGCAATAAATGTAGCAGTAGCAATGTCCGTGCGCTATCTGCCTGACCGTTTCCTTCCGGATAAGGCAATCGATCTGATTGACGAAGCTTGCTCAAAAGCAAGAATGAAAGCCTCTGAAACACCGCAGACCCTGAGAGAGCTTGCCGACAGCTTGAAAAGAATGCTGGAAAAGCAGGCGATCAATGCAAATTCCCGAAAGAAAAACGGAGATACAAGCTGGTATTCCGACAGCGAAGCAAAGCCTGTTCTTGTTACAGCAGAAGATATTGCAGAGGTTATTTCTACAGCAACAGGAATTCCCGTAACAAAAATTTCCGATAACGAGGGCCAGCGCCTGCTTAATCTTGAAAACGAGCTGAAACAGCGTGTAATCGGTCAGGACGAAGCCGTTTCAGCGGTTGCAGACGCAATCCGAAGAAGCCGTGCAGGACTTAAAGACCCGTCACGTCCGATGGGATGCTTTATGTTCACAGGCCCATCAGGTGCAGGTAAAACCGAGCTTTCAAAAGCACTTGCCGAATGTCTTTTCGGCACGGAAAAATCACTTATCCGATTTGATATGTCAGAGTATATGGAAAAGCACAGTGTCAGCAAGCTTATCGGTGCACCTCCTGGCTATGTCGGTTGTGAGGACGGCGGACAGCTTACTGAAAAGGTGCGCAAGAAGCCCTACAGCGTAATCCTCTTTGATGAAATAGAAAAGGCACACGACGATATCTATAATATTCTCCTGCAAATTATGGAGGACGGAATTCTCACCGACAGCAAGGGCAGACAGGTAAGCTTCCGAAGCACCGTTATAATCCTTACTTCAAATGTCGGAGCAGAGCAAATCAGCGATAAAAAATCGCTTGGCTTTGCTACAGATGATTCCGACAGCAGCGTAAAATCAGACGTGCTTAACGCAGTAAAAAAGCGTTTTCGTCCCGAGCTTGTGGGAAGAATGGACGAAATAATCGTGTTCAATAAGCTTGGCAAGGACGAGCTTTCGGGCATTGCAAGAAAAATGCTGTCAGGCTTGTGCAAGCGTGCCGAAGCATTGGAAATTTCCGTTGAATTCAGCGACGAAGCGATTTCCGCGCTTATTTCCGACGGACTGGACAAAACAGGTGCACGAAAATTACGCCGAAAAATTACCACAACAGTAGAAAGTATGCTGTCAAAGAACATTCTGGACGGAACGGTAAAAAAGGGTGATAAAGCTGTTGTTTTGGCAGATAATGATAATATTTACCTTAAAGTGTCACAATTACAGTAATAATTATCCAATTTTATTACAAAATTCACAAAATGGTAACGAAATCCATTAAAAAGACTATTGACAAAACTATACCGATTTGGTATACTTTAAGTACAGTAAAGAAACCCACGAAGGGTTGACAAAAATAAATAATGTAGTAAAATTAAATTAAATTAATTAAAATTCAGGAGGATACAATTATGAAAAAGTTTGTCTGTTCAATCTGCGGTTACGTTTACGAGGGCGAAAATCTCCCTGCTGATTACAAGTGCCCACAGTGTAAAGCACCAGCTGCAAAGTTCAACGAAGTAGTTGAAAACCAGCTCAACTGGGCTTGCCAGCATATCGTAGGTATCGGCAAGGAAGGCGCTGACGCTGAAATCATCGAAGGCCTCAACCAGAACTTTATGGGCGAGTGCACAGAGGTTGGTATGTATCTCGCAATGGCAAGAGTTGCTCACCGTGAAGGCTACCCAGAAATCGGTATGTACTACGAAAAGGCAGCTTGGGAAGAGGCTGAGCACGCTGCAAAGTTTGCTGAACTTCTCGGCGATGTAGTAACAGACTCCACAAAGAAGAACCTCGAAATGAGAGTTATGGCAGAAAACGGCGCTTGCGAAGGCAAGATGAAGCTCGCTGCAAAGGCTAAGGAAATGGGCCTCGACGCTATCCACGACACAGTCCACGAAATGGCAAAGGATGAGGCAAGACACGGATGCGGTTTCGAAGGTCTCCTCAAGAGATATTTTAAGTAATTTAGTTATAAATAAGTACAAATAAATACACTCTATGCTTGTGCGAAATGCACAGTTCTTTATACTACCATCACAATACGGTACGAGGCGTATCTAATCGTCTCTTACCGTATTTTTTTGATATGTGGGAATTATGTGGGAATTTGCTTACCATCTTCCCACTATTAATACCTTTTCCCACAAATTTAACTCAAACCCTTTGTACAAAACAGATACAGGCATTTTATGGATTAAATTTGTGGGAAAGGATATTGACTTTTCCAAACATTAGTTATATAATTATCTTGAGGTGATAATTATGAAAGGAAGCGTAAGAAAAAAAGGTGCAACTTGGTCTTTCCGTCTTGACTTAGGTAAGCAAGAAAACGGTAAACGTAAACAAATTGAACGTAGTGGTTTTAAGACAGAAAAAGAAGCACAGGCTATGTTAGCTCAATACATTACAGAATATAACAGTAATGGCGAAATTATTGAGGACAAAAAAGTTACACTTAATGAAGTTTATCAAGAATTTGTTGACAATGAAGCTTCTATCACTCGCAAACACGCTACAATAGTCAGGTACAAATCATTGTATAGAAATCATATTGTAGAGGAAATCGGCTATAAATTTATAGGTACATTTACATCGCAAGGACTTCAAGAATATATCAATACAAGAAATGAAAAACTTAGTGACGAATATGTTAGAAGTATATACAATTTCTTGCTTGTATTATTTGGTTATGCAGTTAAAAGAAAATACCTCAGAGTTAATCCTATGGATGATGTAGTGCCACCTGTAAGCTATCGTGCTTATGGGGAGATTAAAAATTACACAAAAGAAGAACTTGATGTTATGGAACAAAGATGTTCTACTACTAATCTGACACCTGCCTTTAAAATTGGTATCAATCTTGGACTCAGAGCTGGTGAATGTTTTGCGTTACGTTTTTCCGATATAGATTGGGAAAAGAAAACTGTAAGAGTAAATAAACAGTTATATTTTCAAGATAAACAATGGTCATTTGTTTCACCTAAAACAGTATGCAGCGTGAGAACAATTAAAATGGGTGATGATTTTACTAACTATCTTAAAGAACTTCAAAAGCAACACGAGAAAAACAAACAAGAATATGGTGATGGCTATGCTATTAATTTCATCACTGACCGTAGAGGGAATAAACCACAAAGAATAATTGTTGATGATTTTATTAATGTTAAGGTAAATGGCGAAATGCTTACAACCAACAGTGTAAAATTTATGTCACGCATTTTTAAAGAGGATTGTGGTATTGAGTTTAAATTCCATAACCTTAGACATACCCATACTACAATGCTTGCCGAAGCTGGTGTCAATCCAAAATATGTGCAAAAGCGTTTAGGTCATAGTAAATTAAGTACAACACTTAATTATTATACTCATATTACAGACAAGATGGACGAAGAAGTAGCTAATATTATGGACGATATGTTGAAGTGAAAATAAAAAAAATAAGGACTACCAATCAAGGCAGTCCTTATTTTTCAATTAGTAATCATCTATACTGGAGATAAAATGAACGCAAATCCAAAATCAAATTGAATTTCTTTCACGATAGTATTATGTCCTATTTTAATTCAAATATTCAGAGCTAAATCGTAAAAAAAATAGGGCAACAGACTATAAAAGCCTATCGCCCTAAATTGAGTCACCACTCAACAGTCGTCTTACCCAATAAGTAGTATATCATATTTAATACATTTTTGCTATTATTATTTTCGACAAAATTTTTAGTAATGATAGAGATTAATTTAAATATTCTTTTATTTTTAGAAAAAACCACTTGACAAAACAATTGTTTCGTGTTATACTAAATCTTGCAAAACCGTTTTATTACATTTACCCTTATTATTTTGTAACAAAACTTTTCCAAAGGGTTTTGTCAAATTCCCAAAGAGGAGTCATCTGGAAACAGATGGCTCTTTTCTTTTTTATTTATTAATTGTCCTCAACTGTAACAATCAGTTCAGCATCAAGCTCTTCAACAAGTTTAATCTGCTCAGTAGTATAACTCGCAAGCAGTTCCTTGTACTTGTCAGCAAGCACAGTAAGGTCGTCTGTCTCGTATTCTGCTATTTCAGTAGTTGGTTCTCCTGTTTCTGGATTGACTACAGCTTCTGTATATGGTTTAAATAGATTTTTACTTGTGTTGAGTTGTTTTACTAAAATTTTATACATTTTATCACCACTTTCCATCGAATAAAATTTTTTCTATGTAAAATAAAAAATCGCATCTCGCAAATGACGTAGGTAAGCCATTTGCGGACACGAAATTTCGGATAAAATCACCGTTTTATTGGTTTGTATGTCAGTAACCTCAGTTTCCGCATTTCCGCTATTTTACTGACGAGGGTTATGCTAACGTACATTCTTTCCAAGCAACCCAACTTGTTCCAGTATTAGTACTTGTTCTTACAAACATTCTTGTTGTGCCACCGCCGAGTACAGTAAATTGTTGTTCTATATAAGTTCCACAATTAAATACTTTTAAGATACCATAGGTTGCTACTGGCAAGTTTGTCCACGCATTTCCATCGCCTATTGTATAAAAACCTGATTTAGTCATATTGTCTACATTTTTATTTATAGAATCTGATGGAGTGCCATAACTTGGTGTTGCCGTAATAATCTGTGAAGCAATCATACTACTGCTCCAAGTTGAAACTGTGGAAGAAGTTGTATCTGAAATAAGTCCGTCAACAATTTCTTTGGGAACACTATTAGTTGTAATCTCTGTGCCACTGTATGTTTCACTTGCGGATAAAACAGGATTAACACCTTGAACTGCTATTGCAGATGCGTACCAAACTTGGTCAGTTACAGAAGGTGTGATATATAAATTACAACCATCAATGTATTTAGCGAATTTTCTTTCGCCTTGTAATTGTTGAACTCTACATCTTGCATCTGTGCCAATACCATAGTTACTGATTAAAAATGTGGTGTAACCAGTACCTATTGTAGTTTTCATAGATAATAAAACAGTTGAAAGTTTATTTTCTCCAAGTGCTACTTTCAGATATTGACCAGCAGGTATAGTTACTGTGGTTTTAATATCAACAGAACTAAACTTATTATCCACATACTCAATCACATCATCACTAACACCGCTATCCACACCCTCATTAGTATGGAAAGCCTTGATGATGTAAGTAACACCTTTCTGCTTACCGTGAGTTGTAGTGCCTATTCTACCAGAGTTTGCATTATCAGTAGAGGTAAGGTATGTTGCATACTTAGAACCACCATCAATATACTGAGTATTTCCTGGCTTCAGTGCATTAGATATAGCATGTGTATGGTTTTGCAACTGGTCATCTTTAAACTCACCAAGTTCATATACATCGTGGTCTGCAATAATATCGGTTGTATTTTCGCCAACACCAACTAATACAGTTTCACGATAATCTGGTACATTAAAGTTTGTACTATCACCACCATAGGTATTACCGATTACTGCGTAAAGGTCGGGATATTCTGTTGTGGGATAAGAAGCTCCGTCGGCTAAGAGATAACCGTATGGTATATTGTCTGTATTTCCAGCAAAGGGGATAACGCAACCAACGTGCAGAGTAGAGAAGTTTTTATCACTAAAACCCACGATTGAATTGCCACGGACAAGGAAACTTTTCTTTAATCCTTCCATTATATCATTCCTTTCTTATATATTTGAATGTGCGGCGGTCGGTATCACGCCCGTATGAGCAAGGTTAAGGGAGCGTGACACCTTGGTTGCCGCATTGTTTTGTTCTCTTGTGAGAGTGGTTACTTTCCGATATAGGTTAATTTGGCTTCTGTACCACCAGATGCTACTAATACAAGTGAACTTGATGCATCCTTAGCATACCAACCTCGTAAAACAGCATTATTTTTAGTTATGTTTTGCACAATAACAACATATTGATAATAACCAGTGGTTACTTGTATAATTGCATCTTCACTAAACTCACTCAAATTAAACATAGATGGGTATATTGTTGTATAATAGTTCTCAAATGTTAAAGTAGTGCTTACTGAAATGTTTTTTAGCATCTCCGAAGCAATCTTACTTGAACTCCAAGTTGAAATTGTATTTGTTGTTGAATCGTTAATGCTTGCGTATTTACTCTCAGGAATTAAAGTCATCGCACTTATTGCAGCAGGTAAACTTGCAACCATTTCAGGCTTACTAATCGCACCACTTACCTTAATAGTACACCACTGTCTGATTTCAAGATAATAACAACCATTAGTAGGGTAATAAAATAAACGTTGAATCTTATAATTAGGGTCAACTCCATCATACAGAGTATA
>JAZUSM010000067.1:0-8747 GCA_045606725.1 Oscillospiraceae bacterium
TAACATAACCCATCTCAGCAATCTTATCACGGATTTCGTCAGCAAGAGCAAAGTTCTTAGCCTTTCTTGCTTCCTTACGTTCCTCGATAAGCTTTGTGATTTCCTCAGGAATGTCATCGCCTGCACCAGAGTTGCTTTCAGCAAGCTTCTTAGCCGCATCAACAAGACCAATACCGAGCACCTTGTCGAAGTCCTCGATGAGAGCAAGCTTTGTTGCGTTTGTTGTGTCAGCCTTAAGTACATCATAAACCGCTGTTACAGCAAGAGCAGTGTTCAGGTCGTTGTCCATTGCTTCTGTAAATCCAGCCTTTAAGCTGTCAAAAGCAGCCTTGTCAACAGCGCTGTTATCGAAAAGTGTCGCAACCTTTGCTGCAAGCTTGTTGTATGCAACAGCTGCGTTGTCGAGGTTTTCGTAGCTGAAAACGAGGGACTTGCGGTAGTGGGACTGCAAGCAGAAGAAACGGTAAACAAGCGGATTGTAGCCCTTTTCTTCAAGGAGAGAAACTGTCAGGAATTCGCCCTTTGACTTACTCATCTTGCCGCCTGTTGTGTTCAGGTGATGAACGTGGAACCAGTAGTTGCACCACTCGTGACCAAGGTATGCTTCACTCTGAGCAATTTCGTTTGTGTGGTGTGGGAAAGCGTTGTCAATACCGCCGCAGTGGATATCGAGATACTCGCCGAGATTTTTCATGCTGATGCAGGAACATTCAATGTGCCAGCCTGGGTAACCAACACCCCAAGGGCTGTCCCACTTCAGTTCCTGGTCGTCAAACTTGGACTTGGTGAACCACAGGACAAAGTCAGCCTTGTTCTTCTTGTTGGAGTCCTCCTCAACGCCTTCACGAACACCTACAGCCAGGTCTTCCTCGGTGAAATCGTTGAATACGTAATACTTGTCAAGCTTGGAGGTGTCGAAGTAAATGTTTCCGCCAGCCTCATAAGCATAGCCCTTTTCGATAAGGGAAGTGATAACACGGATAAATTCGTCAATACAGCTTGTAGCAGGCTCAACAACCTCAGGTGTCTTGATGTTCAGCTTTGCGCAGTCAGCAAAGAAAGCGTCCGTGTAGAACTTTGCGATTTCCATAACTGTCTTATGCTCACGCTTTGCGCCCTTGAGCATCTTGTCGTCGCCTGTGTCGCCGTCACTGGAAAGGTGACCAACGTCTGTGATGTTCATAACACGTGTCACGTCGTAGCCAACGTAACGGAAATATTTCTCCAGTACGTCCTCCATAATATAGCTGCGGAGGTTACCAATGTGTGCGTAGTGGTAAACAGTAGGGCCGCAGGTGTACATACTCACCTTGTTCTCAAAGCGTGGCTTGAATTCATCCTTTGTTCTTGTAAGTGTGTTGTATAATTTCATTTCAATTTTCCTTTCAATCATTATTCTGCTTATTGTTCAACTTCTTCCCAATCTCAGCAATTTCAAGCTTGTTAATCTGCTTTTCAAGCTTTTCGATACGCATAAGGTGAGCACAAAGCTCCTGTGCAACAGGGTCGGGAATGTGCACCTGGTCAAGGTCGCTGTTGGTAACCTTCTTGCCATTGCGCTTAACAATTCTTGCAGGAACACCAACCGCTGTACAGTTGGGAGGAACTTCCTCCAGAACAACCGCATTTGCCGCAATTTTAGCATTGTCCCCTACCTTGAACGGACCGAGAACTCTTGCGCCCGAGCCAACCATAACGTTGTTGCCGAGGGTCGGGTGACGCTTGCCCTTTTCCTTACCTGTACCGCCAAGGGTTACACCCTGATATACAAGGCAGTTATCACCGATTTCAGTTGTTTCGCCGATTACAACACCTGCTCCGTGGTCAATGAAAAAACCCTTGCCGATTTTTGCGCCCGGGTGAATTTCAATGCCCGTAAGAAAACGTGCAAACTGGGAAATACATCGTGCTACAACAAACATTTTTCTTGTATGGAACCAATGCGCCGCACGGTACATTATTATTGCGTGCAGACCTGAATAGGTCAGCAGAATTTCAATTGTGCTTCTTGCCGCAGGGTCACGTCTTTTAACTGACTCGATGTCGGATTTTACGCTTTCGATAAGCTTTTCAAGCATAATAAAACTCCCTTCATTCTACATTTTTCGCTGAAAAATGCCGCCCCCATAGCTTTACTATGAAGGCGGCAACAATACTTTTTTACCACGGTTCCACTTCAATTCGGAGCAATGCCCTGCAACGCTCCCTCTGTGCCCTGTAACGTGAGCCCACGCAGACGGATACTAAAGCTTTCCCCGTCCGGACTGACAGCCGCACTTCACAAGCCATCCGCTGTATCGTTACACCGACCCGATACTCTCTGCAAGCTTCACGGCAAGCTACTCTGACTGCTACGTCTTTCTGATATTACACTATATTATATCATAGCTTTCTGAAAATTGCAACAGCTTTTTTCAGCAAAACGAGAATGCTCACCGTACTGCAAATCAATATGCAATTTCGGTAACCTCAAGGTCAGCAATAAGTGCTTCGGCACATTCAACCTGCTCGTCCCAGTCCTCTTCCATTGTTTCAAAGTAAACAACGTAAGCATCCTGATTGGAGTAGAAGAAGTAGTTTCTTGCATTCATGCGGAAAACCTCTGTCTTTACGCCCTCAGCCTCAGGATTGTTTTCATCGTGGATGAAATCATACTGAATAATCTGATAGTCATACCTGATTGCATCAAAGCCGCATACAGTTGCATTTTCCGGCTCTTCAAAAACAGTTTCACAAGCCTTTGTGAAATTGCTGAGAGTCATCATTGCGCAGGCATTGTCTGCCCAGATTGCCATATCCTGCAAATCTTCCTTGTAGTTGTAAGCACGGATAATAACTCTTGATTTTCCGTTCATGTAAGCCTTACCCTGATTTTCCTCGCTTATTTCCATAAGCTTATAGCCGCCTGGAAGCTCCTCGCCTGCTGTCTTGTTGTTGATTTTGTTGATTGCATAATCGTCGCCCTGCTCAAGCGGACGGGATGTCTGCTCTGCTACAGTCTGGTGAGGAATTTCAATATTCTCAATCACAACCTGTGTAGTGCCCGAAGCCGCCTCGGAAGCTGCAGTTTCCTTTTCACCGTTGTTTCCCGATGTGCAGCCTGTCATAAGTACAGCCGCTGCAAGCAGTGCCGCAGCAGTCATAATAAGTTTGTTCTTCATAATGATTATCCCTTTCTTTTTATACATTTATTTTTATATTATTGTAACGTTCTCCGCAGTGCTTTTCGGATAACGAAACTGCCATGGCTGAAAATCTTTTTTCACGTATAGCGAATTTTGAACCGCTTTTTACAATAACAGGCTTATCCTCAAGAACATCAAGAGTCACCCTGCACTCAATTCCGTCTGAAAAAATCTCTTTTTCAACTGATGCTCCGTATTTTTCCTCCAGAAGCTTTTTGAACAAAACGTCGGTGAAAGACTCTGTCTGCTTCAGCACCGCGATAGAAGACGGCACATTCTTTTTACCCGACAGATTGACGCTTCTTACTGAAACGGAAGCGCGCCCCACATCTTTTCTTTCAAGACTGTACTCCAGCCTTTCGGGGAACAGCTCGCCGCAGCAGCTTTCTGCTGTCATATATGCAAGCAATGCTTCAAGAACGCTTCTGTTTATATCTGCCGCAACATTGCCTTCAGAATTCTGCCATACCTCCGCGCCTCTGCCGAGAGCCGCCTCTGCATCTTCTGCCGCAAGCTTTATTTCATCCGCAAGATTTACGGTTGTATCCTTGCAATACGGGTCAAGGATATAATAAATCTGTTCTGGAATAACCGCTTCTTTAAGGAGCAGCATAATACTGCGCTCAATTCTGTTGAGTTCAGCAGCGACTTCAGTACTGCCGCTTTTTACTGCAAGGCTTATATCATCAGCCGACATTGCAATTCTGCCTGCCGACTCACGAAGCCGTGCACACAGGTGCAGGAAATAACTTTTCATCATTGAAATATCAAACTCAGTTTTTTGACCTGTGTATTCAATGATGTAACAGGTTTTCTCCGTGCTGTATTTTATAACATTGAACTGCTGAAAAATTCCGTTTACGCAGACGGAAAGTACGCCGTCGGTAATTTCTCCGTCAGGAAAAATAAAATCCGCAGATTTCTCCCCGAACATATCCGACGCATCGGCAGCAGAATTTTTCCACAGAATATCAAGTTTTTCATCCGCAACCGCAACGGGAATGCTTGCCGCACCGTAAATCTGCTTGAGCAGACTGATTGCTTCACACTGCATACAATAACTGTCCTTTCCCAAAAATTAAACTGCAGATATTATTATATCACAAAAAAATCTCAAAGGCGATACTTTTTTGAAAATATTCTTATTTTTTCTTTTTTTCATCACAAAACCACCAAATTCGTCACAATCCGGTTTCAGCATTCATAAATTGCATTTTCAAAAATATTTATTGCTTTATAGTTAATAATTATTGTATAACAAAAAATTCAAAAACACAAGCTGTTCTGTTAAAATTATTTAAGAAAGGACGGTGGCATTATGAAACAGCAGCACGCTGAAAAGCATCGCATGCTTGGTCTTAAAATTGCTTATTACCGCAAGCTTAAAGGCTTCACTCAGGAGCAGCTTGCTGAAAAAATCAATAAAAGTCTTGCTTTTATCGGTGCTGTCGAAGCTTCGAATGTTGCGAGGACTGTTTCTCCGGACACACTGTTTGATATCGCCGATGCGCTGGAAATCCATGCCTGCAAGCTTATGGAAGAATAAATGATAATGCTTTCTGCCCGCATTGTATGCGGGCATTTATTATGTGAATTTTATAACAATAATTGACGTTTTATGAATTGTTCATATTTTATATATAACATATAGTATTAATGTGCATAAAATGTATGGTATAATATCTATGAATATGTGCGATTTGTATGAAAGGAGTTGAAAAAATGGAAAGACGTATGAACATCGGACTCATGATAAGTCACCTTGAAGACGATTTTGCAAGTGCAGTATGCCGCGGCGCAATTATTGGCGCAAAGGAAATTGACGCCAATCTGTTCATTATTCCCGGAAGATACATAGACGGCGTTTATGCAGATAAGAAACGTACAGAATACGAGTATCAGTATAATACTCTTTTTTCCTATGCTTTCCCTGAGGATATAGATGTACTGCTTGTCCTTGCGGGCACAATCGGTAATTCCCTTTCAAGCGAGCGAAAAAAAGACTTTCTCGCGCAGTTCAATGGCATTCCCGTTATTACAATCGCTTCCGAAGTGGAAGGCTACGCTTCCGTATGCTTCGACAACAAAAGCGGTATAAGGGAATGCATCGAGCATCTCATAAATGACCATAACTGCCGTAATATCGGCTTTGTAAGCGGTCCGAAAACCAATGAGGACGCTGCTGAAAGACTGGGTGTCTACATTGACGTGCTTAAGGAAGCAGGTATCCCTTATGACGAGGATAAAGTTGCTTACGGCCGTTTTTCGCCTTACTCCTACAGCGTGGTAAGTGAGCTTCTTGACCGCTGCCCAGGCCTTGAGGCAATCGCATTTGCAAATGATGCAATGGCAAGCGGTGCTTATGAGGTATTTGAGGAAAGAGGTCTTGAAATCGGAAAGAATATTTTTATCACGGGCTTTGATGATTCACCGATTGCCGCAAACCTTATCCCTCCTCTTACAACAGTAAAGGCGGACGCTTCCGAGCTTGGCTACGATGCAGTAATGGGATGCCTTGAATATTCCAGAACAGGCAAGCTCAACAGCAAAAAAGTTCGCTCTGCAATGGTGAAGCGCAAATCCTGCGGATGCAGGGCTGATAATTCCGCCGATTTTTCATACAAGGATGTTTTTGTTTTCAACTACTGCTGGTGCCGTTCGGATATGCAGACTGTAAATGCTGTAAGTAAATATCTTTTCGACAGCTACAGTTCAACAAGTCAGACCTCAGACGCAAAACCATTATTCGAGGATTTCCTGAAGAAGGTTTTTGAGGTTCTCAATTCTGATAATCACGGCGGTATTACTCTTACGCAGAATGCCATCGAGGCAATCCCCGAAATGTTCGAAAACCTGCTTACTCCTGAAATAATGACCTTCACGTCCCATGATAAGCTGTGCAGCGTTATTGACTATCTTAATCAGCGTTTTGCTGCAGGTCTTGAAAACCCTGATGACAAGAAACGCCTTGCTTCTGTATTTATCAGTCTGTATCAGATTATGATGCGTGCAGTTGTGAATTATAATAACAACAGGGTTGACGAGGTTGAGTTCCTTACATGGCAGTCCAACTCCATCACTAAGGATATGCTCCTTTTCGACAGCTACGATGACAAGGGCTACGGCTCCGTTACCGATAAGCTGATGCGCCTTAACATGGCAAGCAGCTATATTTATATTTTCCCTGAAACACTTTCCAACAGAAAGGATGAAAAATGGCTTCCTCCGTCAAAGGTACTGCTAAAGTCCTATCACAACAAGGATATTGCCGAAATAGTTCCTCTGGAGGAGCAGGAAATTTCTATCCGTCACCTGTTCAATAACAAATACATTCCTGATGACAGACGTGTTACAATGATTTTGTCGGCAATCTTCCTTAATGTTGACCATTACGGACTGTTCCTCTGCGAGCTTGAATATGAGTATTTCTACTATATAAGCTCTCTTTCAGCACAGCTTTGTGCGGCAATGAAAATCCTCCGTCTTATTCAGGATAAGGAAAATATCCGTCAGGAGCTTGAACAGACCCTGCTTCAGATCAAGGAAAGAAATCTTCTTCTTGATACAATTTCCAAAATCGACGAGCTTACAAGCGTTTACAACAGACGCGGCTTCTTCACTCAGGCAAACAGCATAATCTGCTCCCCTATCAACGAGGGACGTGATGCACTTATTGTCTTTGCCGACCTTGACAGCCTCAAAATCATCAACGACCGTTTCAGCCACGAGGACGGTGACTTTGCTATTAAAAATGCGGCAAAAATTCTTCGTGACTCTTTCCGAAGCTCCGATATTATCGGACGTATCGGCGGTGATGAATTTTCTGTTCTTGCAATGGTTGAAAACGCTACAAGCGAAGAAGTCATCGAAATCGTAAAGGCAAGAGTTGCTGCGGCAACAAATGCTTTCAATGCAAGCCACGACAAGCCGTATGTTGTTCATATGAGCGTCGGAATGTACGCATTCAAGTGCGGCCATGATGTTGAGCTTTCCAAAATTCTTGCTCAGGCTGACAATGTGCTTTACGACCAGAAGAAAAACAAAAAATCAATTCTCAGATAAAATTACAGCCCGAAGTTATCTTCGGGCTGTTGTTTTATTCCGCAAGTCCTATTTTGCAGCGGATATTATTTTCCTTTGCAATCCGCAGAAGATAAGCGTATCTCGCTTTAAGTGCAAGCTCCTCATAAATAAGCGACTCCACAAGCTCAGGCTCATCTGTCATGTCAAAGCTTTCGTGAATTCGCTCGAGCCTTTGCTCCACATAGGCAAGGTCATCAAAAAGCTGTCTTCGGAAAGGCATTGCAGTATGTTCTGTTTTATGTAAAAATCTCATTTTTCCTCCATTACAGCAGCAGATATCCCAAAGCGGCTATAAGCTTTATATCCGCTTTTTCCTTTATCAGCAGGTACATAATAAGTATTATCAGCAGCTTTTCATTGTCAAACGCAAGCTGAGGACACGCCATTTCCTGCCTCGGAGGCGGTGCGGCGGACTTTGCTGGCTTATCGGGCGGCTTCTGCACGGGCTCAAATCTTGGCTGAATTTGCTGACGGTTTGTGTTGTTCATGTAATTATTGCCCTGCCTGACATATTGCTGCGCCATTCTGTTCATCTCCTTAACACGCTGTTCAGCACGAAGAAATTCCCTGTCACTCATAGCAACTTCTCCATATCATCAAGCATACCGTTTTCACGCATTGCAATAAAAATATTGTAAAGCTTTATCAGCTTTACCGCTTTGTCAATTTTTTGCTGCTTTTCAGCTGAAAGGTGCTCACGAAGTGCAAGCAGCAAATCACAGTTCTTGTCCTGCGAAGACATTGCACCGATTAACTGCATTATCGCTGCAGGATTAATTCCGATTCCGTCTGATGCTGACTCCTGCGGGGACGACGTTGTATCTCCCGTTGAAAACATGGCGGCAAGCTCCTGTATCTGACGCATACTTTCCTCATCGCTGAGGAGAGATTGGATTTTCTGAGTAATATCGTCCAAGGAGTTCACCGCCGTTTCAGTTCATGTATTTATTTTCCGCCTGTAAGCTTGTTGTAGAGTGCCTGCGCCTGAGGAGTGGACATAAACTGCTCAAGCATTTTAGGATTGCTTACCATCTTGTTGAAGGTCGCTGCCTCGGAGGGCTTCATGTTTTTCAGGGCATTGTCAAACTTACCCTGTTCAAGGTCATTCTTCAGGCTGTCAGGAGCAACTCCAAGCTTTGCGCTGACAATACCGAGAAGCTGTTCCATCTGCTTAGGATTTACATTAAGGTCTGCCATAGAAAATCTCCTTTGTGCAAATTATAATTTGTCTGTGAGTGTGAAGTGTGGAGTTGTTGTGTTTATTATAATAATCTTTAACTCCACACTCCACTCTCCAAACTCCAAACTCCCAATTTACCCGTGTGTAAAAAAATCATTAACATATTCGTAAATTTACATTATTTACAAAGAAAACGTTTTAGTGTATAATTATGATATATATGACTATTTTTAAGGGGCTGTTGTTTTGTTTAGCAAGATAGATGAAAATTACGCTTTTGACGGGGAGCTTGGTGCGCT
>JAZUSM010000068.1:0-9841 GCA_045606725.1 Oscillospiraceae bacterium
TTTATTTTGCATAACTGCCTTGTGTCTTATACCTGATTTTTCAAGGTAATCTATTGCTTCCTCAATGTTTCCGTTCACAACAACGCTGTAACCACATCCCGAAGCAAGATTTTTCGGTGTACGGATAACCTCCGTGAAGAAACCCTTTGAACGAAGAACATGTTGAGCCTTTATTGCAATAGTTATTGACGTGAAAGCGATAGTATATCTTTTCATATTGTCAGTCCCTAAAAGGAAAATGCAGGTGAACGTAAAGTCCGCCTGCATTATAATATGCTTATAAGGTTTGTAAAGTTACCGCTATTTTCTCAGCAACCTTTTTGGAATATTCAGCTTCTTTTTTATTAACAGTCCAATCAAAGCCATCATCTGAATATCTTGGAAAAATATGCAGATGAAAATGACCGATATCGTTGAAAATACCGCCATTCTGCATAATTGAGTAACCATCAGGACGATATATGTTTTTAAGTGCTGTTACAATTTTTTTAGCAATGAATGTAATGTGTGAAGTTATTTCTTCAGGAATTTCATCAATATCAAGATAATGTTCTTTCGGAACAATCAGAATATGTCCTTCGTTAATCGGATTACTGTCAAGAAAAGCAGTAATCAAATCATCTTCATATACAATATTTGCATCAAGTGTATGCTTTGCAATATCACAGAAAATACACATAAAACTTACTTCTTTCTTAACAGCACACAAACAGCGTGTGCCGAAATTCCTTCCTTTGCACCCGTAAAACCAAGCTTTTCCTCAGTAGTAGCCTTAACGCTTACCTGCGAAATATCGCACCCGATAGCCTCAGCAATATTTTTCCTCATTGTGTCAATATGCGGTGCAAGCTTAGGTGACTGACAAATAATCGTGCTGTCAATGTTGCCAACGGAGTAACCTTTTTCAGCAATAATTTCCGTAACCCTTTTCAGCAGCTTAATGCTGTCAGCACCGCTGTAAACAGGGTCAGTGTCAGGGAAGTGCTTGCCAATGTCGCCAAGTGCCAATGCACCAAGCATAGCGTCCATAATAGCATGAACAACAACATCAGCGTCCGAGTGCCCAAGCAAACCAGTTTCGTGAGGAATATCCACACCGCCGAGAATAAGCTTTCGTCCCTCAACAAGCTTGTGTACGTCATATCCGTGACCTATTCTAATCATCTTATTATCCTTTCGTTATACTGCATATAAAATTTCGAGAAGTTCAGAAGTATCAATATTTTTGTAATGTAAGCAGTAGTCATAATATCCGTTTTCTTCTATGCAATTAAAAACATACATGTCATTATTGTGAATGCTGACTAATTGTACTTTTTTATCATAGATTATAGTCAAACTGTATTCTGTATCTTTCTGCATATTTTCGGCATCTGAAATTTTATTTGGTATTGCGTATTGGGTTAACTTAGAAATCAAGTTTGCTATCTCATCTATTTGGGCTTCATTGGTAATGCTTGACTCAATATTCTGTTCATTTATAAGCGTTATTGAATTGATATTGTAATTAGGATAGAACATTGTATTTTTTAATATCAAGAGTGATATAAATACTATAATTGTTATACCGATAATAATCAAAATAACAAATGATTTTTTTATATTATTCTTCCTTGTGAATAACGTTCTCATTCCTCAAAAACACCTCAGCAATCGCCAAATCCTCAGGCGTAGTAATCTTAATATTCCTATAATCCGAAACCGTCATATTAACCTTAACACCCACAGCCTCCACAAGCTGACAATCATCGGTAAAATCAAGCTCGTGGTCGTTTGCAAAGTTAATGCCCTTTACATACACATCCTTGCGGAAAATCTGCGGAGTCTGAGTAATGTAAAGCTGTCTGCGGTTAGGCGTGTCAATAATCAATCCACCATCAACAACTTTCAGTGTGTCCTTGACAGGTACACCAAGAGTTGCACCGCCGAAAATTGAAGCGTCCTTGATGCACTGGCGAATGTGATCAGCCTTTACAAAGGGACGTGCCCCATCGTGAATTGCAACAAATCTTGTTGCCTTGTCAACCTGTGCAAATGCTTTCAGTACCGACTGCTGACGTGTTTCGCCGCCTGCAACTGCACATTTGAACTTTGTAACACCGTGCTTTTCGGCAAGTTTTTCAATTTTGGGAATGTCACTTTCTCTTGCAGAAACAATAATTTCAGTAACCTCTTCAAGCTTCTCAAAAGCAAGCATTGAGCGTACCGCAACAGGAATTCCGCCCAGCTCAACAAGTTGTTTGTTTACACCTTCCATACGGGTCGAATTTCCTGCGCACGCAACAATAACAGAAACAGTAATTTCAGCCATAAGTCACCTCGTTACAGAACTTCCTTGAACGTGCCAAGGAAACGGAAGAAGGACATTTCATTTTCCAGGTCGTGAAGCAGGGAAACAACTTTCCGGTCGTTGATGCTGCCTTTGAAGTCAAGGTAGAACAGCACCTCAAAATCACTTCCCGCAATATTCTTACTTTCAATTTTTGTAAGGTTAAGACCTGCAACTGAGAACTTGGTTAGCATACGGTAAAGAGAACCAGGTGTGTTGGGAATGGTCAGACAAACGCTGATAGTATCAGAGTCAACAGGGGATATGTAGTCCTTTGTAAAGCAGATGAACCGAGTGTAATTCGGATATGCGTCAGCAATTCTGTCATTGACAATTTCAAGTCCGTAAAGCTCTGCGCAGTTTCTTGAACAAATACATGCAATAGTCGGGTCATTGCGTTCCTTGATAAGTTCAGCAGAAAGTGCTGTATTTGCATATTCACGGCGGATAAACTTGTTTTCCTTTAAGAATTCGGAGCACTGCGAAAGTGCCTCAGCCTTGGAATAAACATATTTTATGCTATCAAGTGCAGCATCTTTACATGCTGCAAGGCAATGCGTAATCTCTACACGGATAAGTGAACAGATGTTACATTTATGCTTTGCCATTAAATCATAGGTTTCGGAAATAGTTCCGATAGTTGAGTTTTCAAGCGGCAGAATACCATAGTCAGCCTCACCGCTTTCAACAGCGTTGAACACGTCTTCAAATGCGTGATAGAAAACAGCAGGCTTGTCGCCGAAAAGCTTCTTGCAAGCAGCTTCGGAGTACGCACCAATAGTACCCTGACAAGCTATTTTCTTTGCATTTTCAGGAATAAACGGGATAGGTGAGGAAAGATGAGAGTCGCGCTGTAATTCCATATTCTGAATGCATTTGCTGATGTCCATAATACTCTGAAACAGCATAGCTGCACCGTCTTTCAAATCATCAGGGGACTTGTCACGGATACGGTCAAGCACCTGCTTTTCACGTCCGCCCTGCATAACAGGAAGGTTGTTTACACGCTTGTATTCCGCAACCCCACGGCATACGTCCATACGCTTTGCAAAAAGTTCAAGTATCTCTCCGTCAATTTCATCTATCTGATTTCTGAGTTCCTGTAAATCCATTATGTAAGCCTCCACTATAACAAAATAAAATATCAGAATAATTATACAATATTAAGAGGAAAATTACAATAACTTTCAAAAAAATATTGCAGAACTTGCAATTATATGGTATAATTAATTGTTATTATGATGGGGGAAGTGTGTTCGTGAGAATTTTAGGTATAGATCCCGGCTACGCAATAGTCGGCTTCGGTGTTGTAGAGTATGACGGATATAAGTTTACGCCAATCCATTTTGGTGCAATCACAACCGAAGCAGGAACAGATTTTACCATACGACTGAAAACGATTTTTGACGATATGAACACGGTTATTACTACCTTTAAACCTGACGTAATGGCAATCGAAAAGCTTTTTTTCAATACAAACCAGAAAACGGGTATCGATGTTGCACAGGCAAGAGGAGTAACTTTACTTGCCGCAACCAACGCAGGTATCCCGATTTATGAATATACACCGCTTCAGGTTAAACAGTCTGTTGTTGGTTACGGACGTGCCGAAAAGCCGCAGGTTATGGAGATGACAAGAAAGATTCTCGGACTTGCAACCGTACCAAAGCCTGACGATACAGCCGATGCGCTTGCAATCGCAATCTGTCACGGACATTCCAGCGGTACATTGAAACTAAAACAAGGAATATAGCGTCACGTAAATAATGCGGAAAGCTGCTTATTGAAGGAGATTATTTTATGATATACAGCGTAAGAGGAAAAATTATACATAAGGGCACAGACATTGCAGTTATTGAATGTGGCGGAGTGGGCTATGCCTGCCGTACAACCCTTGCAACACTTTCACAGATTGGCAGAACAGGCGAGGAAGCCATTCTTCTTACATATCTTCATGTCCGTGAGGACTGTGTTGAACTGTTCGGCTTTTCAACCGAGCAGGAGCTTAACTGCTTCAAAATGCTTCTTTCTGTTTCTGGTGTCGGACCTAAGGCAGGTCTTGCTATCCTTTCTGATACAAATCCGGAACGTTTCGCACTTACCGTGGCAACAGGCGACTATAAGGCGTTCACTAAAACCAAGGGTATAGGACCAAAGCTTGCGCAGAGAGTTGTTCTCGAACTTAAGGACAAGATTGCCAAGGAACAGCTTACCGTTTCGGGCGGCACAGAAGTAAATTATGAAGCAGCAGTAAGCGGCGGTAATACCTCCGAAGCAATTTCTGCACTTGTTGTCCTTGGATACAGTCAGACAGAGGCAGCTTCTGTTGTTGCAAAGCTTGACCCGTCACTGTCTGTAGAGGAATTAATTCGTCAATCTCTGAAAAAAATGGCTGCAAATCTGTAAAGGTACAAGCCTTTGCAGCATATTATTGAAAGGGGCGGTGTAAATGCTGTCATATCCCGATTATACAAGATGTCCTGTAAATATAATTTCGTCAATTCTTAAATATTATCGTGCAAGGTATGAATATCCTACACTGCCAAAGCTTGACACACATCTCGATAAATTTTATAAAAATGTAGTACTTATTGTTCTTGACGGAATGGGAACAGATATGATGAAACGCAATCTGCCAGATACAGCCTTTATCCGTAAAAATCATATTGAAAATCTCACATCTGTTTTTCCATCTACAACAACAGCTGCAATGACAAGCTACTATACAGGTGTTTCACCCAATGAACATGCATGGCTTGGCTGGTCGCTGTTTTTCAAGGAATTCTGCCGTACAATAGATGTTTATCCCAATACCGATACATATACCAAAATGCCCGTTGCAAAAACCAGCGCCGCAGAATTCGTAATGCCTTATGAAACAATTTATCATAGCATTGAAAATTCAATAATCGGCGAGGTTCAGCCATTTACAATTTCACAGACAGGCGTGAATATTTCCGAGCACGGAAATATCCATAAAACTGCTGATAAATTTGAACGTGTCTGTGAGCTTGTGAGAATGATTTGTGCAACACCGCAGAATACATTTACATATGTTCAGTGGAATAGTCCCGACGATACTGCTCACAGAGAGGGATGCTACAGTGAAGCGGTTGCGGAAAAACTGAAATTTCTCAGCAATCAGATTGAAGAGCTTGCTTCTTCTCTCACAGATACACTGATTATCGTTTCAGCTGACCATGGTTTAACTGATATTTCCGAGGAAATAAAAATCAATCATATACCCGATATCGCAGATTGTCTTGTTGTACCTCCTTTTGTAGAAAGCCGTGCAGCAGCCTGTTATGTAAAATATGACAGGAGAACAGATTTTGAACGTGCCGTGCATAATTATCTCGGTAATGATTTCCTTCTGTTTTCAAGAAGTGAAATAATGAATAAGGGTATCCTCGGCGGAGGAAATACCCACCCTAAAACAATAGACTTCATCGGTGATTACATGATTTGCGCAATTGCCGATAAGGGTATCAGATATCAGACTCTGAATATGAAGCCTAAGCAGATGAATAAAGCAAATCACGGCGGACTTACTGATGAGGAAATGATTATTCCGCTTATCGTAATTCCTACAAAACAAACCAAGGCATATAAACAGAAAAAACTTATATAAGCTTGAAAGGAAGATAAAATGCTGGAATCAAGCGAAATGAATTTTGAGCGCCCCGAGAGCAGAATGGTTTCTCCTCAGGTGACAGCAAACGATACCGAAGATATAGAAGTAAATCTCCGACCTAAAACTCTCTCCGAGTATATCGGACAGGATAAGGTCAAGGAAAACATGTCCGTCTATATCGAAGCAGCAAAGAAAAGAGGCGACCCACTCGACCATGTTCTTCTCTACGGACCTCCGGGACTGGGTAAAACCACCCTCTCTGCAATTATTGCACACGAAATGGGCGTAAATATCCGTATTACTTCGGGACCCGCAATTGAAAAGCCAGGCGACCTTGCGGCCCTTCTCACTAACCTTTCGGAAAATGACGTGCTTTTTATTGACGAAATCCATCGTCTTTCCCGTGCAATCGAAGAGGTTCTTTATCCTGCGCTTGAGGACTATGCACTTGATATCATCATTGGTAAAGGACCTTCCGCACGTTCATTGCGTATCGATTTGCCTAAGTTCACGCTCATCGGTGCAACAACCCGTGCAGGTCAGCTTACATCACCGCTTCGTGACAGATTTGGTGTTCTTCAGCGACTTGAACTTTATACACACGACCAGCTTTGCGATATTATTATGCGTTCAGCTGTAATTCTCGGAATTGCCTGCGATAAGTCAGGTGCAATGGAGCTTGCAAAGCGTGCAAGAGGTACACCTCGTATCGCAAACCGTTTGCTTAAGCGTGTACGTGACTTTGCGGAAGTAATCGGAAATGGCAGAATTACCGAGGATATTGCCAAAATTGCTCTTGACAGAATGGAAATCGACAGCCTCGGTCTTGATAATCTCGACAAGCGTATGCTTGATATGCTTATCAGAGGCTATAACGGCGGTCCTGTGGGACTTGAAACTCTTGCTTCCGCAATCGGTGAGGAAGCTGTAACCCTTGAAGACGTGTGCGAGCCTTATCTTATGCAGCTTGGTTTTGTGGCACGTACACCAAGAGGAAGATGTGCAACAGCTCTTGCATATAAGCATATGGGTTACGAATATAAAGGCGGTCCGACAGACAACAGCCAGCAGACATTTTTTGAATAAAGATAGATAATTCAATCGGAATAGGAGAATTTGATATGGGCAGATTATTCGGAACAGACGGTGCAAGAGGAGTTGCCCTCACGGAGCTTACCTGCGAAACAGCTATGCAGATAGGCAGAGCAGCAGCAATGGTGCTCACCAAAAAAGCAAACCATAAACCGAAAATTCTTATTGGTAAGGATACAAGAATTTCTTCTGACGTGCTTGAAGCAGCACTCATCGCAGGTATATGCTCAATGGGTGCTGATGCAGTAACTCTCGGAGTAGTACCAACTCCTGCTGTTGCGTTTCTCGTTAAGAAGCGTGAAGCTGATGCAGGTGTAATGATTTCTGCATCACATAACAGCATGGAATTCAACGGCATCAAGCTTTTTGCAGGAACAGGCTACAAGCTTTCTGACGATATCGAAGAAGAAATCGAAAGACTTGTTCTTGATAATCCAGAAGAAATCAAAGCCGCAATGACAGGCGGTGCAAATGTCGGTACAATCAGTACTGACAAGAATGCAGAGTGGGATTACATCAGATATATTATGAAAACTATCGACCACGACTTGTCAGGTGTAAGAGTTGCAATTGACTGCGCAAACGGCTCAGCAAGTGCAACAGCTGAAAGACTTTTCGGCGGACTGGGTGCAACTGTGTACCTTTTCAATTCTTCTCCGAATGGTACAAATATCAACGATAAGTGCGGTTCAACCTATATGGAAGCAATCTCACGCTACGTTGTTGAAAAGAAGTGCCACCTCGGCGTAGCATTTGACGGTGATGCAGACCGTTGCCTTGCGGTTGACGAAACAGGTGCAATCCTCGACGGCGATAAGCTCATCTCCATTTTTGCAAGAGATATGCGTGATAAGGGTACTCTGAAAAAGAATACAGCCGTAGTAACAGTGCTGACAAATCTCGGTTTTACACACTTTGCAAAGAATAACAACATCAATATGATTACTACAAAGGTGGGCGACCGCTACATTATGGAGCAGATGCTTGCAGGCGGTTATAATCTCGGCGGTGAGCAGTCGGGACACATTATTTTCCACGATTTCGCAACAACAGGTGATGGACAGCTTACGGCCGTACAGCTTATGAGCGTTGTAAAGCGTCAGGACAGAAAGGTTTCCGAGCTTGGCTCAATGATGGAGCGCTACCCACAGGTAATGATTAACGTTAAGATTACACAGAAGTGGAAGGAAGCCTGGAAGAACGACGTTGAAATCGAAAAGGCTATCACTGAAAATCAGAAGAAGCTTGGTTCAAGCGGCAGAATTCTCGTCCGTGAAAGCGGTACAGAGCCTCTTATTCGTGTAATGATTGAGGGCAAGCGTTTCGACCTTATCAACGATATGGCAATTGAAATTGCAGACAAAATCAAGGAGCGCTGCACAGAAGATTAAACCCGAAAGGAACTGAAATAAATGAGAACAGCAGACAACTGGAAGGACTACCGTCTTATCGACTGTACCTCCTCCGAAAAGCTGGAGCTTTGGGGCGATATCTCCCTTATCCGTCCCGACCCGCAGATTATCTGGAAAACCGACAGAAAATCCAATCTCTGGAATACCGCATATGGTCACTACCACCGCTCCGATAAAGGCGGCGGACAGTGGAGCTTTAAGAAGAAAATTCCCGACAGCTGGCTTATCAGCTACGGCGATTTGAAATTCAATATCCGTCCAACAGGCTTCAAGCATACGGGACTTTTTCCCGAACAGGCTGTAAACTGGGACTATATGGATAACCTTATCCGCAACGCAGGCAGACCAATCAATGTGCTTAACCTCTTTGCATACACAGGCGGAGCAACTCTTGCCTGTGCCAATGCAGGTGCAAGTGTCTGTCACGTTGATGCATCAAAGGGTATGGTACAGTGGGCACGGGATAACGCCGCTTCTTCGGGACTTTCCGACAGACCAATCCGATGGATTGTTGATGACTGCGAGAAGTTTGTTGCCCGGGAAATCAAGCGCGGAAGAAAATATGATGCAGTAATTATGGACCCTCCGTCTTACGGCAGAGGACCAAATCAGGAAGTATGGAAGCTTGAAGACTGTATTTATGACCTCGTTAAGCTTTGTTCAAACGTGCTCAGTGACGACCCGCTTTTCTTCCTGCTCAACAGCTATACAACAGGGCTTTCTCCGTCCGTAATGTCTTACATTTTAAGCGAAACAATCGGTGCAAAGTATGGCGGCGGAGTAACAGCTGACGAAATCGGACTTCCCGTTGCAGCAAGAGGTTGTGTACTTCCGTGCGGCTCGACAGCAATCTGGACAAAGGAGAAGTAAAATGCCTTTTTTAGCATTGCTCGGAGGAATATATTTTCTCTTTGTCGGAATAACAAAAAAGGGGAGTGCTTATAAATCTAAAATAGGCACGCCTCTTTCACCTAAAGAAGTTAAAACCGTCAGCATAACATATATTGCTGTAGGTGCAATTCTGCTTGTTGTCGCACTTGTCAGCGGCATAGATTTGATTATGGAATTTTAAGAGGAATTTACTATGCAGGAAAAAATTATTACAGCGCAGGATGTTGAGTTCCATTATGATGAATACGAAGAAAATGCACCTGTAAAGCAGGTGCTTAAAGGTGTAAGCCTTGACATCGAAAAGGGAAGCTTTACCGCAATTCTCGGTCACAACGGCAGTGGTAAATCCACAATTGCCAAGCATTTCAATGCTATTCTTCTTCCCTGCGGAGGAAAGGTTTACGTTGAGGGCATTGATACAGCTGACGAGGAAAAGCTTTTCGATATTCGTCAGCACGTGGGAATGGTGTTTCAGAATCCCGA
>JAZUSM010000069.1:0-8023 GCA_045606725.1 Oscillospiraceae bacterium
AGAAAAATTATTACCTTTGAGGGTGTGGACAGCTGTATTTATCTTTATATAAATGGCGAATTTGCAGGCTATTCACAAGTTTCACACATGACATCAGAATTTGACATTACAGATATGCTTTGCGAGGGTGAAAATGAAATAACCGTTGCCGTACTCAAATGGTGCGATGGTACATATCTTGAAGACCAGGACAAATTCAGATTGTCAGGTATTTTCCGTGATGTTTACGTTATGTCACGTCCTGAAAAAAGGCTTGAAGATTACCGCATAAAAGCTAATCCTACCCCTGATGGAAAGGGTACTTTGACAATTACCACTGAAGGAAGTTCAGCAAACGTGAAACTTTATGAAGGTGAAAAACTTATATGTGAGGGATATACGGAAGAAAATATGCCTTTGATTATGAAAGTTGATAATCCTCATTTATGGTCTGCCGAAACCCCTTATCTTTACAATCTCGTTATAGAAACCGATACTGAAATTATCGGTGAAAAGGTTGGCTTCCGAAACATATTCATCGAAAACGGTGTCGTAAAAATCAACGGAAAGGCTGTAAAATTCCGTGGAGTAAACCGCCACGACAGCTACCCTGATACAGGCTATTATGCTTCTGTTCAGCAGATGGAAAAAGACCTTGTTTTAATGAAAAAGCACAACATCAACGGCATACGCACCTCCCATTATCCCAATTCTCCCGTTTTCTACCAGCTTTGCGACGAATACGGCTTCTATGTGATTGATGAAGCTGACCTTGAGATGCATGGATGTGTTGAGGTTTACAACGACTTTAAGTGGAGTAACGGTTATGACGGAATTGCACTGCTTGCAAGCGATGAACGCTTCAAAGAAGCAATTATCGACCGTGCAAAGCTCATGGTTGCACGCGACGGCAATCGTCCCTGCGTGGTATTCTGGTCACTCGGAAACGAAAGCGGCTACGGTACAAATTTAAGAGCTGCTGCTGAGTATATAAAAACAACTGACCCAACAAGACTGGTACACTATGAGAGTGTACACAAGCTTGACGATACATCTGATGATGTTCTTGATGTGGTTTCCAGAATGTATGCTTCGCCTGAAGATATGCAGAAATTCCTTGATAACAAGGATGAAACAAGACCGTTTATCCAGTGTGAATATTGTCACGCTATGGGTAACGGTCCCGGTGATCTGGAGGATTACCACAACGCTTTCCACTCAAGTGAACGCTTCTGCGGAGGTTTTGTATGGGAATGGTGCGACCACGGTTTCTCGCTCGGCAAGACTACTGACGGAAAGGAAAAGTTTGGTTACGGAGGAGATTTCGGAGAGCGTCACAATGACGGTAATTTCTGTATGGACGGCCTTGTTTATCCCGACAGACGTCCTCACACCGGACTACTTGAGCTTAAGCAGGTTTACCGTCCTGTGAGAGTTGAAAAAGGCGATACTGACGGGAAATTTGTGATAAGAAATCTTCTGAATTTTGTAAATGCGGGAGATATTCTCGACGGCAGATTTGAAATTACATATGATGGCGGTGTATATGCTGAGGGCACATTTGATTTCAGCGTAAACCCTATGGAAACGGCAGAAATCACAATTCCCGAAGCGACGGAAAGCTATGAGAAAACCACATATATCCGCTTTATATTTACCGAAAAACAGGATACATTATGGTGTGAAAAGGGTTATGAAACCTGCTTTGACCAGCTGTTGCTCAAAAAGGTAATTAAATCGCCTGTTGCTGTTTCCGATGCTGCGGTTGCATACTCCGATGAACCTCTTTTTATAAAAATAAAGGCAGGTAAAAACGAGTACATTTTCAACAAGCGCACAGCAAGCTTTGTATCAATAAAAAACAACGGCACTGAGCTTCTTACAAAGCCTGTGCAGTTCAATTTTTTCCGTGCGCCTACTGATAATGACGTAATGAAAGGCGACTGGTACAGGGCACACCTCAACGACTATATCGTAAAGGTTTATAGCACCGATGTACACGAAATTGAAAACGGCATTGAAATTGCAGTAAAGCAATCCTTTGGCTGGAGCATTTATCAGCCTTTTGCCGTTATGGATGTTGTCTATACCATAAGCGGAAATGATATCTCCGTTAAGTGCAATCTCGAAACCTCCAACAAGGTTACTTTCTTGCCTCGTTTTGGTTTAAGATTGTTTGTCCCTAAAAACTTTGACAGGGTAGAATATTTCGGATACGGTCCTTATGAAAGCTACATCGACAAGCACAGGGCTTCTTATATAGGTAATTTCAGCGCACTTGTAAGCGAAATGCACGAGGACTATACAAGGCCACAGGAAAACTCCTCACATTACGGCTGTGAATATATGACACTTACAGACGGAAATGTGAAATTCCGCTTTGAATCGGGTGAGGATTTCTCCTTCAATGCTTCAGAGTATACCGAAGAAGAACTTGCTGCTAAGCGCCATAATTTCGAGCTTGAAAAGTGCACCGATAACGTAATCTGCATTGACTGCAGAATGGCTGGTGTGGGCTCAAATTCCTGTGGGCCTGAGCTTAACGAAAAGTATCGTGTTACAATTCCGAAGCTTGAGGCTGAATTTAAAATAAGTCTGATATAAAAATCATTTTACTTTCTCAAATTCTGACAGACAACTGAAAGAATTTTGTGCGGGTTGCAGTTAGTTCAAACATAATAGGCAGATATAGGTTATTAGCAATGCCCTTCCCGCATATACATAGTAACAAACACTATGTATAGGGGTGACCGTATTTGAAAGCAAAACCCGTTCAGGACATTGAGGAACGTGCTGTGATTTTTGAGAGATGCATATTGTCGCAAATTAGAAAATACAATTTTTGTTATTTTGCAGGTGTTGGGGTATAGTTTAACCGTCGCAGTTTTGGTGACTGCGGCGGTTTTTGCATTAATAAATATCCACTTTCGCATTACTCCTTGTGAAAACAGGGATAATCTCAATCGGTGCAGGAACAGTTACATACTGACCTCCGTCATAAGTCCTCTTTGTGTACGCATCAGTCCATTTCTCACCTTCGGGGAGATACACGGTACGTTCTCTTGCGCCCTCTTCCATAATCGGTGCAACGAGAATGTCGCTGCCGAACATATACTCATCTTCAATGTTCCAGGCTGCTTTGTCATTATAAAAATCATAAAAAACAGGACGCATTATCGGTGTGCCATTTTCACTGCATTCATCCATTGTCTTTCTGATATATGGACGAAGCCTTTCTCTTATGAACAGATATTTCTTCAATATCTCATAATTATCCTCGCCGAAGCTCCACACCTCGTTATCCTGGCCTGAAGTGATTTGACGTACTCCGTTGATGTATTCCTGTTCACGCTCATACCAGGGACTTCTTTCGCCGTGCATACGGAACACGGGGCTGAATGCTCCCCACTGAAACCAACGGACAAGCAATTCCCTGAAGCTCTGGTCGGAAATATCGCCGCCCATAAATCCGCCTATATCGGACGTCCACCATGGTATACCTGCAATAGCCATATTAAGACCTGCCTGAAGCTGTTCACGCATTGCACGGAAAGAAGAATGAATATCTCCCGACCAAGCAAGCACACCATACTTCTGACTTCCTGCCCAGGCACATCGCACAAGGCTCAGCACGTCTTTTTCGCCCTCGGCTTTCAGACCGTCCCAGAAGCCCTTTGCGTACATAAGCGGATAGATGTTTGTACACTGCAAAGCTGTGCCTGCATAGTAACGATAAATATCAAACTCGTATGAGTCGTATTCAGGCTCCGCCTCGTCAAGCCAGAATGTACGGATACCCTTCTTGTAGTAATTCTCCCTGCACTTCTCCCACACGAATTTCTGTGCACCAGGATTTGTTGCATCAAAGAAAACCGTGTTACCCATCCAGGTCATGTGCAAACCATTGCCCCTGTCAGTTGAAACAAGATATCCCTTATCTGCCATTTCTCCGAAATTCTCGCTTTTTTCGTCAATTGTCGGCCAAACGGAAACTACCGTTTCAATTCCAAGCTCTTTGAGCTCCTTTACCATTGCATCGGGGTCTGGCCAGTCACGAGGCTCAAATTTGAAGTCACCCTGTCTTGTCCAATGGAAGAAGTCAACCACGATTGCATCCATAGGCAAGCCTCTGCGCTTATGTTCTCTCGCAACAGCAAGAAACTCCTCCTGATTTCTGTAACGCAGCTTGCACTGCCAATAGCCAAGACCATATTCGGGCATTCTCGGTGCTCTGCCCACGGCAGCAGTGTAATTCTTTTCGATTTCAGCAGGTGTATCCCCTGCTGTAATGAAGTAGTCCAGCTTCTGCGTGGATTTTGCGTACCACTCAGTTTTGTTTGTACCAAACGTAACCGTACCAACAGCGGGATTATTCCAGAAAAAGCCGTAACCCCTGCTGGAGAGGAAAAATGGTACGCTTGACTGAGAATTACGATGTGCAAGTTCAAGTGACGCACCCTTCTTGTTGAGTTGCTTTTCCTGATATTGTCCCATACCGAAAATCTTTTCGTCGTCATATGCTTCAAAACGTGCTGTAAGCTCATAATCCGTGCCGCCCTTGCTGCATTTCAGCACTCTTGCAGGCAATCTCAAAGAGGTGCAATATCTGTTAAGGCGGTTTCTGTTTCGCCAGTACTCCTCGGTAAGCAATTCGCCACGCTGATTGTAGTAGCTGATTTGCCCCTCGTAGTCAACCTTTGCGCTAATCTTTCCGTTTGTTATGTAATAGTTATCGCCTGTCTGATGATAGTGGGCATACTCCTCGCTTTTATACCATGGGTCAGTTGTGTCAACTGTTTCCTTGCGTATTTCAGCCTTACACTCCTTCACCGGCTCGCACAAAGCCCAATCATGCTTATCCATTTCAGGCTCGGCAGTCATACGTACACGCAGGGAATTTTCACCCCAAGGCTCAATCCAGACCTGTGAATTACCGTTTCTTATTACAAGTCGGTTTTCATCAATAAAAATTCCCATTGCAATTACCTCCGCAAATTGTTTTCCTTATCGTAACACACATTTTGTTAAATTGCAACAATATTTTGAGAAAAATTGTCAACATTTATATTGACATATATTAACACTAATGCTACAATATCATAAATGTAATTGTTTACACGGAGGATAAAATGCAGCGACTTGATGATATAAAATACAACTATCACAGCCTTTCTGTTCCGGGTGGAGGCTTTGTAACAGGCTTTGTCTTTCATCCGAACATCAAAAACATTCTGTACGCACGAACAGACATAGGTGGCATTTACCGCTTTGATTTTGAAAATAATAAGTGGCGCTCTCTTGCAGACTGGATAACTGAATTCAATCGCTATCTTGCTTTGCCGCTTTCCATTGCTCTTGATGAGGATAAACCGAACATGCTGTATGCAATGTGCGGAAACAGCAGAAAAGGCTTTTCTCACGGAAAGTCCTCATTGCTGATTTCAGATGATTACGGTGATACCTTCATCGAAAAGTCTGTACCATTCTGTTGCAACGGAAACGCTCCTGCACGTTCATCTGCCGAAAGGCTCGCATACAAAAATGGTAAACTGTTTTTCGGAAGTCAGGGTGAGGGTTTATGGCAATCTGCGGATAACGGAGAAAGCTGGACAAGACTTGATTTCTGTGAAGAAAATATTGTTTTTGTATGCTTTCCGAAGGGTACGGAGATAATGCTTGTTTCCTGCACAGGTGAAACTGCCGCTGACGGAAATAGCCGAGGACACACGCTATATGCAAGCTATGATTTTGGAAAAAGCTTTGAAAAGCTTGACATACCCGCTCCGCTTTATGATAAACGCTGTTCACACAATGGATTTGTTCCCTATGCTATTGCTTACTACGGAGAAAATGTTTATGTAACCTTCACCCACTCATTCCGTGGAAATCACTGGGGCGGATGGAATGACTTTGCCTGCGACAACGGCGGCGGCTTTGACGGAAGGCTATATCGTTACATAATCTCAGGCGGAAAACTGATTTTTGCTGAGGATATGACACCGACAGCGGATGGTTTTACTGACTCAAATCTTAAACGCAAGCTACCGTTTGGTCTGGGTGGAATTGACGTACACAAAAATGTTATTGCGGTATGCTCCATCGGCGGTCACGGTGACAGCATTTTCATCTCACGTGATAATGGCAAAAGCTACAATATAATCCGAAGCACTGACACAGACAGCTTCCAAGTTGACGTACCGTACCTCAAGCCTGAATACAACGGAAAGCGTATACCGCTTCACTGGATGAGCTGTCTGCGTATTGACCCGTTCAACCCCGATTTTGCAGTGATTAACACGGGTACGGGAATTTTTGCGCTGAACGGACTTACAACGGATAACTATTTTGTATCCACGCTTTGCAGCGGTGTGGAAGAAACGGTGCATATGAACATATACAGTCTGCCTTCGGGTAAAAACAAGGTTATTGACCTTGTAGGCGATTTGGGCGGATTTGTGTTCAGCAACCTTGACGAGCCTTGCGAAAATTCCTTTGCAAATGAAAACGGGGACCGTTACATAACCTGTCTGAATGCAGATTTTCTGCAAAACAATCCTGACACATTCATTACAACCGCCCGCGGAAACTGGACGGGAGAAACCAAGGGTGGTGTAATCCTTTCGACAAACGGTGGAGAAAGCTTCACACATATTGGTTACCCTATGGGTATTTCCGACAAGCTTAATGAAGTATCCGAGAATATTCAAAAACCAAACTACAACAGTGGTTGGGCAGCGATAACTGCAGATGGCAGTGCAATTCTCTGGACCCTTGCCTATGAATATATGAAGCTTCCCTGTTTCTGTGCAGTCAGATACAACATTTCTGAAAAGAAATTCAGCAAAATAACCATATATGATTTGCATGGAAATGACATTTCCGAAAGTGAACTGCATATCAAGATTTTTACCGATCGTATCAACAGCTGCAAAGCATATGGATTTGGTGAAAATGGCCAGCTTTATATGAGTATGGATAGCGGTGCAAGCTTCCGTCAGCTTTCCGTTCCCGAAGCTTTTCCTTTATGCCGTATGTCAGGCATAGACGGATACAAGGGAGTGGAAATTCGCTTTCTTCCTGACTGCGAGGGCGTATGCTATGCAGCACTCTGCGAGAACGGCTTATGGAAACTGCATTTTAACGTGAAAAATGTTCATGCGGAGAGAATTACCGAAAAGGATGATTTTGTCAAGGCTGTTGGCTTCGGAACAGGTAACAGTGACAGCAAGCCTGCGCTGTTTATCTGTGGCAGAATTTTCGGCGAATACGGCTTATGGAAAAGCCTTGACAGCGGAGAAAGCTGGGCAAAAATCAATACTTCCTCACAAATGTTCGGGGGCATTGTTTCAATGGACGGTGACTTCAGGCACAACGGCAGGGTTTATATCGCTACAGGAACAAGAGGCGGAATTTATGGCGATGAAGATGTTTCCTGCAAATAACATTAAATGTACAATGTTGTTTTACAACTTACAAAAAGCGTTGCCAATCAGTTATGAAACGCAACGCTTTTATTTATTGTTTAAATTTATATAAAAAACAGTTAATTATATTATCTCACTAATCACAATACAGTCCAGCCAAAAATCTTTATCCGCATTGTTCTGAGCTCTCCTGCATATACATAGTAACAAATACTATGTATATGGATGACCGTATTCGAAAGCAAAACCCGTTCAGCACATTGAGGAACGCGCTGTGATACTTGGAAGATACGTGTTGTTACAAATCAGAAAATGCATTTTCAGAATACTTACCATTACATAGCAATTCGTTTTATATCGGTACAATCCATATTTAAAAGCTGAACTTTTTTGTTCAGCTTTTTTATTTTCAAACTATTGACATACTGATTATGATGTGATATAATCCGAGGTAGTATAGTGATATATATGAGTATATTACCTAAGAACAGGAGTGCTATTGTGGAATTAACGCAGAACAGCGATAAGCTTATTTATATGCGGCTTAAAGAATGGCTGGAAGATGAAATCCTGTCAGGCTCATTCCCTGAAAACACGCAGATTCCTTCTGTTGCGGAGCT
>JAZUSM010000070.1:0-28118 GCA_045606725.1 Oscillospiraceae bacterium
TATAAACAAGCGCCGCCATAAGTCCAACGGCTACTATACGGTATAAATTCTGACGTTTTTTTGCTGTTGCGGTCATAATAAGGACTCCCTTTCGTTTGGTATGTCTGTATTATACTCCCCTGTCAGACATTCGGCAAACTTCACCTTGGAGGAAATATTTTGTTCAAATTTATTTATTTTCAACAAGTTGTTCAACACCAGCAATCCGCAATTCCAAGCATTATACACAAACAGAATTTGCCAAAGAAAAACGCCGAAAATGCCGTTCGTCAATTGCAACAAAGACGGTGCATTTCCAGCGTTTGTTTTTAATTATTTCGCAGAATCTTTTTTGTCGTTCAGCTTCATTGTAAGGGAAATTCTCTTTCTCTTGACATCAACATCAAGTACACGCACCTTGACAACCTCGTTGACCTTAACGGCTTCAAGAGGGTGCTTGATATAGCGGTCGCAAATCTGGGAAATATGCACCAGACCGTCCTCGTGTACGCCGATATCAACGAAGCAGCCGAAGTCGATAACGTTTCTTACAGTACCAACAAGCTCCATACCTGGTTTCAGGTCCTTGATTTCCATTACGTCACCGCTTCTGAGAAGTGGTGGTGGAAGTTCGTCACGTGGGTCACGTCCCGGCTTTGCAAGCTCCTTGACGATATCCTTTACTGTCGGTACCCCGATACCTGCTGTTTCGGCAATTTTTGCAACACCGATTTTCTCAGCAGCAGCAGGAATTTCAGCAAGTTTGTTGCCCTTCAAATCCGCAATTGAGAAGCCGCACTCGTCGATAATTTTCTTAGCCGCTTCATAGCTTTCAGGGTGAACAGCTGTGTTGTCAAGCGGATTTTTACCACCACTTACACGGAGAAAGCCTGCGCACTGTTCGTAAGCCTTAGGGCCAAGCTTTGCAACCTTAAGAAGCTGCTTTCTGTCTGTGAAAGAGCCGTTTTCTTCACGGTACGCAACAATATTCTTTGCAACAGCCGCACTGATACCTGCGATGTAGGAAAGCAGGGAATGTGAAGCTGTATTAAGATCGACACCAACGCTGTTTACGCAGTCCTCAACAACGCCCGAAAGTGCCTCGTCCATTCTCGCCTTAGGCATATCGTGCTGATACTGTCCGACGCCGATTGCCTTAGGGTCAATTTTTACAAGCTCAGCAAGCGGGTCCTGCAGACGTCTTGCAATAGAAACCGCACTTCTGAGAGAAACGTCATACTCAGGGAATTCAGCAGCCGCAAGCTTTGATGCGGAGTAAACCGAAGCGCCTGCCTCGGAAACAACCATATAGCTGACTTTCTGTGGAATTTCCTTGATAAGGTCAGCAACAAAAGCCTCTGACTCACGGGAAGCTGTACCATTACCGATTGCGATAATGGAAACTCCATGCTTCTGGATAAGCTTCTTTACAAGCACCTTACCCTGCTCAATTTTACGCTGTTCGCCTGTTGTAATATAAGCAACACCTGTTTCAAGAACCTTGCCCGTATCATCAACAACTGCAAGCTTGCAGCCTGTTCTGTAACCAGGGTCAAGACCGAGAGCAACGTTGCCCTTGACAGGAGGCTGCATAAGAAGCTGACGAAGATTTGAAGCAAAAACCTTTATAGCGTCCTCGCAAGCCTTCGCGGTAAGGTCAGCACGGATTTCACGCTCAACAGACGGGAATATCAGTCGCTTGAAGCTGTCTTCGGCAGCTGCCCTGACAAGCTCACCGCAAGCGGAATTATTCTTTACATAATTTTCAGCTGTAAGATTTTCGCCACTCATTTCAGGGATTACGATACTAACCTTGAGCTTGTCCTCACGTTCACCGCGGTCAAGTGCAAGAACACGGTGTCCTGCAATTCTGAACACTGGCTCGGAAAACTCGTAGTAGTTGTTGTACACAGTTTCTTCCTCAGGGTCAGCCGCCTTGGAAGTCATCATACCCTGCTTTGTAATCATCGCACGAAGCTTCTTACGGAGTTCAGCGTCATCGGAAATATCCTCAGCAATGATATCCATAGCGCCCTGAATTGCTGCCGCAGCATCAGCCACGCCCTTTTCCTCGTCAACGAACTTTTCTGCTTCAGCATTCGGGTCAGCAGACTTGTCCTGCGCAAGAATATATTCAGCAAGCGGTTCAAGTCCACGCTCACGTGCAACAGAGCCACGGGTTTTTCTCTTTGGCTTGAACGGACGGTAAATGTCCTCAACCTCAACGAGAGTCATAGCCTTTTCGATAGAAGCAGCAATTTCGTCTGTCATCTTTTCCTGTTCGGTAATTGCGGAGGTGATTTCCTCCTTACGCTTTTCAAGGTTGCGCAGATATGTAAGCCTGTCAAAGATTTCACGGAGCACCTGGTCGTCCAGTGAGCCTGTCAGCTCCTTACGGTAACGTGCAATAAACGGAATTGTTTTGCCGTCGTCGATGAGAGCAACCGTGTTGTCAATCTGCTCCTGACGGAGCTTGAATTCTTTGGCAAGGGTTTCGTTAATGTTCAAAATAATCTCTCCTTTGAGTAAAATGCCATGCGGTTTTGGTTTTCTTCAAAACAGCTTTTTCATTATATCACACCTGTGAAAATTTAGCAAGAGCATTTATTTTATCCATACCTCAGCATTTTTGCATATTTCACCGCACTTTCTCAAAAAAATCTGCAAAAACTATACACATTTCTCTTTAAATATGGTATAATGAAAGTTAAAGTTAATTCTGAAAGGAAAATAAATATGGCTTACGTTGAATTCAGAGACGTTTATAAAAGATACCAGATGGGTGAAGTAACAATTGCTGCATCCGATGGTGTTAGTTTTGAAATAGAAAAGGGCGAATTCGCAGTAATTGTCGGCGCTTCGGGCGCAGGCAAAACTACGGTGCTGAATATGCTTGGGGGTATGGATACCTGCGACGAGGGAAAAATTCTTGTTGACGGCAAGGATATTGCTGTTTTTTCAACAAAGGAAATGACTCGCTACCGCCGTCAGGATATCGGCTTCGTGTTCCAGTTCTACAACCTTGTGCAGAATCTTACTGCAAAGGAAAATGTTGAACTTGCTACGGAAATCTGTTCCGATGCTGTTGATGCTGAAGAAGTTCTCCGTCAGGTCGGACTTGGTGAACGTATCAACAATTTCCCTGCTCAGCTTTCGGGCGGTGAGCAGCAGCGTGTTTCAATTGCACGTGCACTGGCGAAGTCCCCGAAGCTGCTTCTTTGTGATGAGCCTACAGGTGCACTTGACTACAACACGGGCAAGACAATTCTCAAGCTTTTGCAGGACACCTGCCGCGAAAAGGGTATGACAGTTGTTGTTATTACTCATAATCAGGCAATTACACCTATGGCTGACCGTGTTATAAAGATAAAGAACAGCAAGGTTTCAAGAGTTACTCTTAACGAAAATCCTGTTTCAGTTGATACAATAGAATGGTAAGTTGAGGTAGTAAGATGAAAAAAATGCTGTTTCGCAACACGCTCAGAAGCGTGAAAAATACCAAAAGCCGTTTTATTGCTATTATGGCAATTATTGCAATCGGCAGTGGCTTCTTTGCAGGTGTAAAATCTGCGGGACCCGATATGAAGCTTAGTGCCGCTGATTATCTCGACAAACAGGCACTTGACGATTTCCACATTGTTTCCGAACTTGGTATGGATGACGAGGACATTGCCGCTGCTGAAAAGCTGGGAATTGCTGACGAGATTTACGCAGGCTACTCCGCTGACCTGATGTTCAGCGCACGTGACGGTGCGGAAATGATTATCAAGGTTTATTCTTACAGCCCCGAAAGCAACGTAAGCAAGCCATACATAACAGAGGGACGTCTGCCTGAAAAAGCAGGAGAAATTTTTATTGATGAAAAGCTTTTCAGCAGTGCAGTTGCTGAAATGGGCGGAACAATGTCATTTCATACAGGTGATGACCGTGAGCTTGAAGATATGCTCAATTCAAGCGGTTATACTGTTGTTGGCAAGGGACTTCTCCCCCGTTACGTTTCTTTTGAACGTGGCACGACTACAATCGGTAACGGTTCAATCGACGGCTGGGCACTTGTCCCTGAGGAAAATTTCACTTACGAAGTTTACACGGATATGTACCTGAGCATTGCCGAGGCTGACGGTGTTGACCCGTACAGCGATGAGTACGAGGACATTATTTCCCGCAGCACCGACATTCTTGAAGCATTTGCTGAAAAGCAGATTGAGCATAGAAAATCTGTTATTACCGATGAAGCCTACGTTGAAATCAACGATGCAAAGGCTGAATTGGAGGACGGCAAACAGGAACTTGCCGACGCTGAAAAGAAAATTGAGGACGGTAAGAAAGAGCTTGCTGACGGTGAACAGGAACTTGCTGACGGTAAGCAGGAAATTGCCGATGCGGAAGCTGAGATTGAGGACGCAAAGGTACAGCTTGCAGAGGGTGAAAAAGAGATTGAGGACGGCAAGAAAGAGCTTGCCGATGCTGAAAAGGAGCTTGCTGACGGCAGGAAAGAAATAGCCGATGCGGAAAAAGAGCTTGCTGACGGTAAGAAAGAGCTTGCTGATGCGAAAAAAGAAATTTCTGACGGTAAGGCGGAGATAGCAAAGGCTGAAAAGGAAATTGCAGACGGACAGAAAAAGCTTGCTGACGGCGAAAAGGAATATAATGACGGAGTTTCCGCAATGGACAGCCTTAAAAATACAGTTGCACAGCTTGAAAAAGTAATTTCTGATTATGAGGTAAAGGCCGCTGATGCAAATGCTGTAAGCGACACTGTCAAGACCCTTGGTGAGGGCGGTGTGTTCACTGTTGACGATACACTTAAACAGCTTTTGCAGGGTTATATGATGTTACCTGCCGGATATGATGACGCAACAAAAGCCGCTTCAAAACAAGGAATTGAAATGTATATTACTCAGCTTGAAGCCGAAATTGTCAAGGCAGACGAAGCGCTGAAGCCTGCTTATGATGAACTTGAAAAAGCAAGAAAAGAGCTTGCCGATGGTGAAGCTGAACTGGAAAAAGCGAGGAAAGAACTTGCTGACGGTGAAGCTGAGCTGGAAAAGGGCAAGAAGGAGCTTGCCGATGGCGAAGCTGAACTGGAAAAAGGCAAAAAAGAACTTGCTGACGGTGAAGCAAAGCTTGAAGATGCAAAACAGAAAATAGCTGATGCCGAAGCGGAAATTGCTGACGCAAAACAGAAAATTTCCGATGGTGAAAAAGAACTTGCAGACGGCAAAACCGAACTTTCCGACGGTGAAAAAGAAATTGCAGATGCAAAACAGGAAATTGCTGACGGTGAAAAGGAAGTAGCCGATGCAAAGGTGGAAATTGCCGATGCGGAAAAGGAAATTGCCGATGCCGAAGCTGAACTTGCGGAAGAACTTGACGGTGCAGAAATGTACGTCTTTGACCGTGATATGTACCCTGCTTACGCAAACTATGCCGAGGACTGCGAACGAGTTGACGCAATTGCTGCTGTGTTCCCGATTTTCTTCATTCTTGTTGCGGCACTTGTTTGCTGTACAACGATGACCCGAATGGTTGAAGAACAGCGTACACAAATCGGCACGCTGAAAGCCCTCGGCTACAGCCGTTTTTCCATTATCGGGCAGTACATTATATATGCACTTGCGGCAAGTATCCCCGGCACGATGATTGGTCTGCTGATTGGCTTCAACACCATTCCTGCAATCATTTACGAGTGCTACCACGCAATGTACAATCAGCCTTATGTCATTGCGCCTTTCCGCTGGGATTACGCAATCGGCTGTGCTGTTGCGGCTTGTCTTTGCACAGGTCTTTCCGCACTTTTCGCAAGCCGTCAGGAGCTTGTTTCTGTACCTGCACAGCTTATGCGTCCTAAGCCTCCCAAGGAGGGCAAGCGCATACTTCTGGAGCGCATTACGTTTATATGGAAACGCTTGAAATTTACAACAAAGGTTACTTTCAGAAATCTGTTCAGATACAAGGCACGTCTGCTTATGACCGTTATCGGTATCGCAGGCTGTACTGCACTTCTGCTGACGGGCTACGGCTTACAGTATTCGGTAACATCTATTGTTGACAAGCAGTACGGCGAGGTGTTCCGCTATGACTCTATGGTTATACTTGATACAAATGCTGACGACGAGGATTATGCTTCCGTTGCTCAGGATTCCATTGACACGGGAATAGTTTCAGAACAGCTTTTCGCTTTGCAGGAAACACATGATGTTGCAAATGAAAATGGAGAAGATGTTGAAACCTATATTCTTGTGCCCGAGGATCATGCTGAACTGGACAAATTCATTGACCTGCATGACCGTGTATCAGGCGAAATCTATGAACTTGGTGAAAACGGAGTAATTATCGCTGAAAAGATTTCCCGCATGCTCGGTGTACACGCAGGGGACGAAATTCATTTCAATGAAGGACACAATCTCAAGGTTGTCGCTGTATGTGAAAATTACACGTTCAACTATGTTTTTATGAGCCGTGCCGATTACGAAAAGGCTGGCTTTGAGGACGAATTCAGAAGCAATATTATTTTGCAGAACATGAATGACCTTACCAAAGAAGACGAGCTTTCAACAAAGCTTGTTGGCAATGACACGGTGCTTACAATTCAGTTCTCATCAAACGGCGGCGACAAATTCCGCGACCTTGTAAGCAGTCTTTCAATGATTATCGTTGTTGTAATTGTTGCGGCAGGTGCACTTGCCTTTGTGGTTCTGTTCAACCTTTCAAACATCAACATCAATGAGCGAGTAAGAGAGCTTGCAACAATCAAGGTTCTCGGTTTCTATGACGGTGAAGTTGCGGCATACGTGTACCGTGAGAACGTGCTCCTGACCCTCATGGGAACAGCTGCAGGACTTGTTCTCGGCATCTTCCTTGAAAAATTCGTCGTGCATACAGCCGAGGTTGACTCAGTAATGTTTGCACCTGAAATACCGCTTTACTGCTTCCTTGCAGCGGCGGCACTGACCGTGTTTTTTGCGGTTATCGTAAATATAACTCTCTATTTCAGACTTAAGAAAATTGACATGGCAACTTCCCTTAAAGCAATTGAGTAAGGAGTGGTATAAAAATGAAAACAGCTTATGAGAAAGAAAAAATGATAAGCATTATCATCATCATTGCATCTGTGGTTATTATGGCTGTTGTTAGTGTAATTGTAATAATTACCCAGAACACCTCTGACAATGAGGAAACAAAAGAGCTTATGCCTGATATCGTGGGATACAGCTTCAAGGAAGTGCAGGCTTGCTACGAAAGATTTTTCACGCTTGAAGCTACGGGAGAGGATTACTCCGATACATTTGCAGAGGGCGCAATTCTTTCGCAGAATATTGCTGTTGGCACTCCTTATGAAAAAGGCAATACCACGGTAAAGGTTACTCTGAGCAAGGGAATAAAACCTGCAGAAACAACTGTACCTGTTACTGAACCGCCTGCTGAAACAACAACTGTTACTGAAACCAAGCCTGAAAGAACAAACGGACCTGTTGATAATCCGATTGCTGCCTTTGAAACAAGCTATCCAGGCGGTGCACTTGATATTGCTACCTATGACTTGAAAATTCCCGACGGCAGAGCTACGGAAATTATCAACGAGCTTTACAGTCTTATGCGTGCGCACGGCGCAGACGCAGGCTTCCTCTATTACAATCCGCAGAACGGCGGAAGCGTTGAATATAATGCTGATGAACGTTTTTCCTCAGGAAGCATTATCAAGGCGGTTTACGCAAGAAGCATTCTCGGCGCAGAAATCGACCTTTCTGCTGAATATGAAATGACCGAAGAACTGCTTAACAGTCAGTACGAGCGTGTAAATGACGAGCCTGTAGGAACAATGTTCACTGCTGAAGAACTTATCCGTGCGGCAATTGCCGAAAGTGACAACACAGCGTATAAAATGCTTTACCATTATATTGGATATACGGATTTCAACGAATACGCAAAATCACTGGGCTTACCACAGCGCATGACTGATGACAACTACTGGTTCAGAATGACCGCACGTCAGACAGCGTCCTATTTCAAGGATATATACTATTTTATTGATCAGCACGTCAACGGTACACTTATGGAGGAATGCATGGAAAATGCAGAATACCGTGAAATGTTTTCTGCGGCACTTCCTGACAAGACCGTTGCTGAAAAATACGGATATCTGCCTCAGGCGGATTTTTACACGCTCGGTGATGCAGGTATAATTTACGGAGATGGCTCTGCTTATGTGCTTGTTGTTTATGTGCGCGGCACCGGCTCAGAACTGAACACCGAATTCTTCCGTGACACAGCAGTGCTCGTTGATGAACTTCATGGGTTGTTGTAATTATGCTAAAGAATTGCACTGTATTTTTTACCATTTTATTAATTTATTGTGCATAACGTCAAAAATTCTTATTAAAATTTTATCCCATTACCTATTAATAATGTTTGACTATTTTAAGAATTTATGTTATAATATCTAAAAGTTAATTCTTATACGAAAGTGGTGTTATTTCGATGGATAATCAGGCAAGTATGTACAGCGAGAAAAAACTTGCTTATTTTGAAACTGTTTACAGAGAGTCCAAGCTTTCCAAACCGCAGGACGTAAATATTACTGTTACAGCCAATCATATATATGGTATAGCTTATATCTGCGAACAGCAGGGTATTATTGAGGAAGACCCTGTTTATTCACGTTTCAGCTGCGGTCTTGAGGAAATCACAAAGATTTACATCAATAACAATAACAAAATGAATCCAATTTACATCCAGTGTGATGATACCTCAAAAAATGTTATCAAGCGTAAGAGAATTATTCTCCCTTGCTTCTCTGACAATGACGCTATTATCAAAATCATCAATTCTGCAAAAGCTGATGTTGATGAAAAGCTTGAAAAGCAGCGCGAAATTGAAAAAAATCAGAAAATCAAGCAGCTTGAAGCAAGACGCAGAGCACAGGATGATGAGTTTGAATCCCTGACAAACGGCTGGAATGACATGAAGGCTGAAAAGGCAGCACCTAAGGCTGAGCCTGTTCCTGAGCCTAAGCCTGCACCTGCACCAGCTCCTGCTCCTGCACCTAAGGCTGAACCCGTTCCTGAGCCTAAGCCTGCACCTGCACCAGCTCCTGCTCCTGCACCTAAGGCTGAACCCGTTCCTGAGCCTAAGCCTGCACCAACTCCTGCTCCTGCACCTAAGGCTGAACCTGTTCCTGAACCTAAGCCTGCACCTGCACCAGCTCCTGCTCCTGCACCTAAGGCTGAGCCTGTTCCTGAACCAATGGCTGAAACGTCATCTGTATCTGTTGAGGATATACTTGGTCTTGATGATATTCTCGGTATCAAGCATGACGAACCTGCTCCTGCTGCACCTGCTGTTGCTATGGAAGTAGTTGACGAGATTCCTGATGCACAGGCAATTGAGTCTATTCCTGAAGAGATTGTGCAGAAAGACCCTGACGAAATTGAAGCAGTTGAAATTCCTATAGAAATTCCTGTTGAAGAGCCTGTTGCAGAACCTGTAAAGGAAAAGGTTGTTCAGACAATCGAGGAAATTGACCCTGCTGCAGAACTTGCAAGAAAACTTACACCTAAGGCTGCACCTAAGAAGCATAATGTACATAAGGAAGAAGAAAAGCCTGTTGTTAAGGAGGAGCCAAAGCGTGAAATCAACATTATTTCTGCTGAAATTGCTGAGCACATGACTCTTGACGATTTCGAAACAGCAGTAAAGAAGCTGAAAGCAATGCTTGACAACGGAATGATTTCTGAGGGCGAATTTGCCGCTGAAAAGAAGAAGCTTCTCAAGCATCTCTATTAATACATATCAAAGCCGTACTTTTGTACGGCTTTTGTGTTATATAAAGAAAACGGACACCCGAAAGTGTCCGTTAATTTTATGATATGTTAACATCTCTGCAAGGTTTCAAGTGCTTCTTTTAGAGCAAACTTTTCAGCACTACCTTCAGGTGCAGCTTCGTATTGTGCCCTGATACGTTCAATAGCTTCATTCATTCGTCCGCTTGATGCTTTGCTGAAATCATCAGCATCAAACTCATCATCATCACCGTTATCATCAATAACAGCACCTGACAAGTCGATGTTTGCACCAAATGGTACCTTTTCAAGAATTTTTTTCAGCATACGTCCGCTGCTGATTACAGCGCCTGAAAGGTCAATGTTTCGCCAAGAACCAAAGCTGTTGAAATTTTCGCCTGTTTCCAAGGATTTGTTTCGTTCAGTCCACCACTGTTCATAAGTTAAATCTTCCAGTTCAGCGTAAGCATCATTTTCAAGTGCAGACATAAATCTTGCAACAGCGTGCTGTGCTATGATAAGAAAAGTAACATTTCCCGTTTCGCCCGTTGTGAATGGAATTTCATATACACGGAGCAAACCGCTTTCATCACGCTTACTTAAAACAGGCTTAAAACGGCTCTTATCAAGCGGATAAGTAAATCTGTCATCCCAATTGTTATCCTCAAACATAATAAATTGAGAAACAGCATCATTCGTATCATTATGTCCGCCTGTCATCGCAAAACGAAATACATAATCCGTGTTAGGTTCAAGCTGTTTAGTGCTTTTAATCTGAGTCCAAGACCAGTTCCAGTCGCCGATTTCATAAAGCTCAACAACTTTACCATTCTTATCATTGATAACCATTCTGCTGCCGACATTGGAATCACAGGTTGAGTCAAACTTGAATTCTCTTGCATTAAAATTTATAACATTACTCATAATAAAATCCTCCATATTTTCAGGAGCATGAGTATGCCTTTGCAAAAGACGGATTTCACAGTCTGAGACATACTCTGCCCGACCGTTTTTAACCAGTCCCTTTGCCCTTTTGGGGTAAGTCCGACCGATTTCTTTTCCGAATTCATCTGTGACAATTACGTTTTTTTCTATGGGTTTCTCCCCCTTTGCCGTGATATTTAATTGTGTGCTGTTTTTTGTTATGGGTGCCGTCCCCAAGAACTATTGTAGCATATTTCAAATAATTTGGCAAGAGATTTTGGCACAAAATATACTATAACAGCTTGTACAACTTGACAACCCTGCCCCAAAATGCTATAATAACCTTGCGAGTAAGCTATGCGGTTGAAAACCAATAAATTGGCTTTAGGAAAGTCCGAGCATCACAGAGCAGGGTAGCTGCTAACGGCAGCCGAGGGCGACCTTAGGGACAGTGCAACAGAGATATACCGCCAAACGAATTTATTCATTTGGTAAGGATGGAAAGGCGAGGTAAGAGCTCACCAGAGCGCAGGAAACTGCGTTGCTATGTAAACCCTACCCGATGCAACGTTATTTTGGAACAATACGTTATTGTCTGCTCGGCAGGCGTATTGCAAAGACGGCTTGAGCATTTCGGCGACGATCTGCCTAGATAGATTTCCGCACACGACAAAACTCGGCTTATCGGCTTAGTCGCATTTTAAGAAGATAAACAGAACCGTTTCCTGAACAATCGGAAACGGTTCTGTTTTTATTATAATCCCATATCTTTTTTGATACGATCTGTCATAATTTCAGCAACTCTGTCTGCGCCGTTATTGTGACACCAATCAGTAATCTCCTCCCACTTTGCATCGAATTCCTCTGTCGGGATGGTAATTGCGTTCTGCACCTCGGTTTTGATATATGTTCCAAGACTTTCAAGCAGTATCCCCTCCTCACTCAGAGCGTGAATTTCCATATCGCTTATCAGCGTTCTTGTATAAACGGGAAGTTCATTTCTCTGAGGAAACATTTCCGAAAGGAGAGTTACTCCGTATCCCTCAGCGGCAGCCGCCTGAGGCTCTGTGTATTCTGCAATATACTTTTCAACAGCAGCGGAATAATAATTTCCGTCGGAATTTTTTTCTGTAAGCCCTCTCATAGGGAAAGGCTCTGCATAAAGCGAAACACCTGTATTCTCATAATATTTCTTCGAAGCAGGGTCATATTCAGCATTAATATCCTCTGTTGCAAAGTTGACAAGCTCCTGTGCTTCGTCACTGCACCACCAATCAAGAAAGCGAAACGCTCTTTCAGGTTCTTCACAGGCGCTTGTAATTCCGATACCGTCTGCAACAGCATAATCTCCATAATCTGCAAGGAACTGAACCTTGCTGTCCTTATCAAGGGTTACTGCAAGCGGACAATACATTTTGTCATATTTCCATGCTGTAGAAAGTATTTCCTCAGCAGGTGCGTAATCCTCATAATAGTCTGCTATTGCAAGGACGTTTCCCTTTGAAATGCGTTCGACATATGCGTCATGCTTCAGGGAAAATGACTTTTCATCGATTATACCGTCGTTATACATCTGATTGAACCATTTTACAATTTCGTAAGTACGCTCATCTGTCCACTTGTATACGGCTTCACCTGTTTCATTATCTACAAGAAATTCTCCGTCATCAGGGTATCCAAGCAAGTAATTTATTCTGACACTTACCGTATCAAGCCACTGCTGCTGAGGTGCTCCGCAGAGAAGCAGTCCATTGCTTTTCGGGTGAAGCTCCTTATACTGCTTCAGACAGTCACCAAGCTGTTCAAGAGTGGTTATTTCCGGGTACTCAAGCTCTGCAAGAACAGCATACTGTATCTGAAATGTACCCTCTGCTGTGAACTGAGCAGGAGTTGAACCACCTGTTCCGAATGTGTAAAGTTTGCCGTCATCAGCACGGAGTGTATCCAGTCTGTTGCCATACATTTCAGGGAAGAATTCTCCCACCTTTTCAATGTAATCATCAAGCGCAATAAGCGTGCCGTTTTCTGCAAGCTCATCTGTACGCTCACCTGCATAAATCAGGTCGGGAATTTCTCCTGTTTCAAAAAGCAAATCAAGTCCTGTTTCATCTTCGGGAACAATAATTTCCAGAGTAACACCTGTCCTTGCGGTAATTTCCTGCGCAACCGGTGTATCAAATGCCGCCGCATATTCAGGGTTGTCAACAAAAAGCGAAAGGGTTATCGGCGTTGTATCCATAGGCGGTACAACACGCTCTGTTGTGGTTGCTTCCGTTTCGGTAACTGTTTCGGTCGGCACTGTGGTTTCTGCCGATGTTTCATTTGCTGTAGTTTCGGTTACCGCGGTATTTCCGCCCTTACAGCCACACAGTGAAGTAGCAACTGCTGCGGAAAGTACGATTGAAATATATTTTTTAGTATTCATGATTATCACCTGCAAATTAGTTTACTATATAACTTTATCACAAATGTGCCATTACACAAATACAAAAATTAAAGATGATTTATTGCAGAAATTTAACACGCCATGACATAAAAATAATAAATTTGATGTAATATTTTGAAATACGAAAAATATGCTTGAAAAATGTGCTCTGCTGTTGTATAATAATAATGTTCATTTTGAATTTACCTGCCGAATGGCTTAAATATATTGATAAACAGAAAGGTCCGATTATGTCATATAACGACAAGAAATCAACGCCTGCAGACATTGCCGCAACGCTTGTTATCCTTGTGCTTGCGGCGGCTATTGCAGTGCTGCTCTGCATTTATATACTGAAACTGGGCGGCGCATTTGAAAAGGAGCCTGAACCCGTTCAGACAACCCATATTATCAGTGAAGCGTCTGTTACTGAAACAACCACTGAAACTGAAATTATTATTACTACAACTTCTGCTCCGGAAGAAGAAACTGTTCCGGAAATTACAATTCCGCTTGGCGAATACGACGAAGAATTTTTTGACAACATTTTTATCGTCGGTGACTCACTTTCCACAGGCTTTGTAAACTATGAATTTCTTCCTGTTGAAAAGGTTTTTGCTCAGGCGGGACTTACACCGTCATCAATCATGTTTACTGAGGTCGGCGGCTCGCTTGTCTATGACAAAGTTTCCGAGGCTGACCCTGAGTATATCTGCATAATGCTCGGTACAAACGGTATAGCTTATCTTGAGGCAGATTTCATGTCTGAGAAAATGAGTCTGTTTATTGACGAGCTGAGAATGAACTGTCCCGAATCAAAGCTTGTTCTTGTGTCAATTCCGCCTGTTACGGCTGAGCACGAGATTGATGTGCCCGAAACAAATATTGAAAGAATCAAGCTTTATAATTCCTGCATTGAAAAGCTTGCTGAGGAAAAGGACATCATCTGGATTGAAACCTACAGTATACTCTGTGACAGCACCGGTTATCTTGCTGAAGAATACGCTGAAACTGACGGTCTGCACCTTAAAATACATGCTTACCCTGTTATTCTCAGCAGAATTCAGGAAGCCATTATGAACTATGAGCTTATAAAGGAACTTGAATCTGAAACTATATCTGAAACGGAAGCTGTTACTGAAAGCGAAACCCTGGAAACAACCGAAGAAACGACAATTACAACCGTGCCCGAAGAAACAGAAGAATCTGAAACTTCCGACAACTCTTAACCGAAAGGACCCCTGCCCCATGAAAAAGTCAATTATCGCAAATATTCTTGCAATCTCAATGCTTTCTGTGACAATGTTTACAGGCTGCAGCAGTGAAGGTGAAGCTGTTGAAGCAAATGCAACCGTGAGCACTGTTGCCGAGGCAACTGCAAGCGGCATAACAACTGCAATTATGGCAGAAATAGAAATTCCGTCGGCAATGGAAAAGAATGCTGAAAATATCGGTGCATACTATGATATAGACACAGCAACGGTTTCTGAAATGTCCGTATTCATCTGCGGAAGCGGTGCTTATCCTGATGAAATTGCAGTGTTCAGATTCAACGACGAAGCAGCTGCAAAGGCTGGTGCTGAAGCTGTACAGAACAGACTCAACAATCAGACTGCAATTTACAAGGATTACACACCTGCTGAAATGTACAAGCTTGATGAGGCTGTTGTAATCACAAAAGGAAACTGGGTTGCTTTTGCGGCTTGCGCTGACAATGCAAGGGCAAAGGAAATTATTGAAAATATGCTTTAACACATATAAGTCCACCTTTACGGCATAAAATAATGTAAACTGCTGAAAGGTCGGGCGTGATGGATAAAAAAACAATACGAACTATACTTTTCACGGCTTTTATTGCGGCGGCGCTTGTTGCCACTGCGATAAAGCCTGAATTTTTTTCCGGAATACTTTCCAAAGCGGCAGGCTTGCTTATGCCGCTTTTTATCGGTGCGGCAATTGCTTTTGTGATGAATATTCCTGCAATGAAATTCCGCAGGATTTATTTCCGTATTTTCAAAAGGGCTACGAAAAAGACCATAAATACCCTTTCCGTTGCAACGTCATATATTCTTATGATCGCTGTGCTTGCGGGAATTGTGTGGATAATCGTGCCACAGCTTATTTCAAGCGTGAAGCTGTTTTTTGACAACTTTGATGAGTATTACAGCAACTTTATAGGTTACTGTGAAAAGCTTGAAAGACGTGACACGCTGGGAATTTTCACGGCACTGAAAAAAGCTTTGGAAAGCTTCAGCAGAGGTTTGCCGGAAATGCTGGAAAAAGCGGCGGTAAAAGGATCGGATATTGTTGGAAGTGCGGCACGGCTTCTGATTGGATTTGTATTTTCGATTTACATTCTTTCCGACAAGGAAAACATACGCAAAGGTGTTTCGCTGATTGTGAAAAAGTATTCGGGTGAACGGTACGATACAATCTGCAGGCGGTACAGAATGGTTTATGACACATTCAGTCGTTTTGTTGTGGGACAGATTTCCGAAGCTGTAATCCTTGGCGTATTATGCTTCATAGGAATGACAATTTTCAGATTTGAATATGCGCTTCTCATAAGCACAATAATCGGTGTAACTGCACTTATTCCTGTTGTCGGAGCAATTGTTGGAACAGTTCCTTCAGCACTGTTGATTTTTATTATCAGTCCGATTCGTGCAATATGGTTTGTTGTATTCATAATCGTGCTTCAACAGCTTGAAAATAATCTTATTTATCCGAGAGTTGTGGGAAAAAATCTTGGTATACCTCCTGTGCTGGTACTGCTGGCGATAATGCTTGGGGCAGGAATAGGGGGTGCGGCGGGAATACTTTTAGGTGTACCGCTGATGTCACTTGCTTATGCGTTGTTACTGGAGAAGCTTGCTGAGGAAAAATGAAAAATGGGTATCGGAAATCACTCCGATACCCATTAATTTTACATATTTTCAGCGATGTAGTTTGAAACTCTGTTCTGAATGATGTCAGCAACTTCCTGTGCTGTCTTCTGACCTTCAAAGTAAGGTGCTGCTTCTTCCTCGATAATCTTGTAAATATCACGGTCGTAGCGTCTTACATTTGTTGTGGACTTGATAAGGTCAAGAACACGCTGGTTGTCTTCGTCGGTATTTTCACCGATTTTGATTTCCTGACCACCGATGTAGAAGGTATTGTCGTAATACTGATTTACGCCGTTTTCGTCAACCCAGAATGGTCTTTCCTTAGCCTTTTCCATCTGTGCTTCAAGTGCGGAAATCTTGATAGGATACTGCCATTCAAACTGATTCTGATATTCGTCAGAAAGGAAATACCTGATGAATTCCCATGCACCGTCAGGGTTTGCCGCCTTGGAAGTAATTGCAATAGAAGTGTATGACTCAATTGAGGCACCATTTCCATTAGCACCAGGATAACCCTTGAAAGTAATCGGCTCACCAAAAGTTCCCATTTCCATTTCACGGATTGCACGGAAATTGCTCATATAGTAGTCACTTACAAGGGCCTTGTTATCTCTGAAGCGTGTTTCCTGTTCTATCCAGTAGTTGTTATCCTCGTAAAGAGCATCCCAGTCGATTTCCTTAGGGAAGCGGCTTGCGAATTCAAGCAGCTTGATGAAATCATCGGAATTGAAGTGGCACTCGCCTGTTGCTGTGTCAATATAGCTGTCGTAACAATTGGAAACAAGAGTCATAAACACACTGTCACGGGTCATTTCGTAGCCGAATACCATTGCTTCTGGGTGAGCATCAGCGAGAGCGATGAATTCGTCCATTGTCCAGCCAGGCTCTTCGCCTACGATTGAGGATTTACCAACGAGAGTTGTGATATTAAAGCTTGGTACAAGCTCATAAAGCTTACCGTCAACGGAATATGCGTCAAAGATGTTTGTGAGGTAGTCTTCCTTGTTGATGGTTTCGTCCTTGTCCATGTATTCATACAGGTCAGCAAGGAGTCCCTTGGAAATATAGCTGTCTACAGGAAGCTCATTGTTGAGTACGATGATATCAGGAATGTTACCGGAAATCATATCGTTGTTCATTCTCTTGAGTGCTTCGTCGTAGCTCTTCGTTGCGTAGTCGTCATAGGATGTAAGCTCAATTTTGTAAAGCTCGCTTGTTTTGTTGAACTCAACAATCTGACGCTTAACGCCGACATCGAGATAAAGTGCGTAAATCTTGACAAGCTTCTTGTCAGGAATTTCAGATGGGTCAACCTTTGTAAGAATATTGATTACAAGGTCATCTGTAGACCAGCTGTAACCGCCGCCCTGATAGTCATAATCGTATGTAAGGCAGAGAATTCTTCCGTCAGGGAGCACGGTTGTACCGTTACTGTCCATAGCTGTTGTGTCAATACCTGACTTGAGCCAGTCAATGATTACTGTACTTTCACCTGTTTCGATATCGTAACCGACAAGACCAGAATCTCTTGTGATGAGGAGGTCGTGCTCGTCTGTACCTGCCATAATCTGACCATTCATTTCGTAAATATATTCAGCACCAAGCTTCTGATTTGTATAGTCAATTTCATAAAGCTTGCTTTCGGTGATGTACTCACCGTCAAGTTCACGTCCTGTTGTAAAGTTTGTGACAATTCTTCCGTCACCTGTTTTATACAGGCCGTTCATCCAGGTGTTTTCGTCAGCGGATTCATTCTTGATGACATACTTCAAACCGCCGTTATCGTCAACACCGAAAATCATACCGTTACAGCTGATAAGCATTGTTCCATCAGCTGTAAAATTAAAGTTTTCAGGATAGAACCAGTCACTGCCAGTTTCCTTCTTTACAGTTTCGCCGAAGCTTGTAAGGTCAAGCTCGGACAGAAGCTCGCCTTCAGTGCTGAACTTCTTTATAAAGTAGCCTTCCTTGGTCTCACCTGTTGTTTCGTTCCACTCGTAGGAATTTTCGATTGCAACAAGGTTGCCGTCGTTATCCATACCGAGGTTGTTGATGTATCTGCTTGCGTTGGACGTGCCGTCGTTTGCTGTGAGGACAACCTCCTTCACAAGTGTACCGTTAAGGTCAACAATCTGCAACAGAGTTTCACTGGTGTAGGTCATATTTTCGCCCTCACCCTCAGTGTGGGATTTATCACCTACAATGTAAAATTTGTCGTTTGCGTAGAGCATACGGTTGATGTAGTCAAGACCGCCCGGAAGCTCAACCTTCTGTGATGAGTAAATGTTGTCCTTGGAAGCGTAGACTTCCTTCTTACCGCATGATGTAAGGGAAATGGCCATACCCACTGCCATTACTGCCGCAGTAATTCTTGATGCAATTTTATTCATCAGCAATACCTGCCTTTCTGTTTTTGAATTTTGTAATTAATTTATTGAAAATGCTTTTTACGGCATTTGCAAACCAAGTAAAAAATGTTTTCCTTTTTCGATAGCCTATAACTACGTATGTCAAAGCTGTGCACACAGGAATTATCAGTCCGAGCAACTGAAAGACAAGCACAAGTGCGGACTTGTCCTCGGTAATTCTTGCGGCATTTTCCCAGTAAGGGTAGACAACTGAATTATCCCTTACAGAGCGCATACCAAAATTTTTGATTATATCAATGCGATTTTTCAGATTGTATCTCGCCGAGTTTTCAACTACTGTATATCTTTCCTTTTCAACGGGTAAAGACTCCGTGATGATTTTTTCCGCCAGTCCTGTTACAGGATTGGGCAGACATGCTTCATAACAGCTGAAATACGGGTCATTCCCGAGAATTTCGTACCCCTGATAAGGCATGAACATCATCGGTGACTCACCCAGAAGCTTTTCTGTTTCGGAATTACCACTCTTTCTGAATACGCCTGCTACATAGAAATATTTTGTTCCGATAAGCACCGGCTTGCCAGCAATGTCGCTTGAGCCGTAAAGCCGCCAGGCAAGGTTTTCATCAATCAGCACACGGTCATACATAAGATTGTCCTCGGAATAATAGTACCCCGAAAGCAAATCCAACGGGTGAAACAGGAAAAAGTCCCCTCCCGTTATTATCGTCTGCACCTCAGCATTGCCGTAATCCGAAGAAACTGACATTTTCATACTTCCTGACGAGAAAGCATCAACCCATAATCTTGCGGTTGCCTTTTCCGATACAAGAGAATTTTCCACAAGCTTCTTTTCTATATCAACTCTTGCCGTGAAAACCCCGTCTGTATTCATTGCAAACAGCTCATCGGTAAATATGCTTACCTGAGAATATCGTTCACTTCCGTCTGTCCAGCGTGATATTGTATGCTGGTCGGAAAGAGAATTTCTTATTCCTGCCGCAGCTAACGTCATTACTGCAAAAAACAGAAGTGATATTCCGTTTATAACAATAAGAACTATATGTTTATGTTTCATAATCACCTTTCATATCAGGACTCAACAAGTCTTACCTGCATACCTGCTTCAATCGGTTTTGTAGCGGTTGTAATAATAAATTCACCGCCGAATAGTCCGCCCGAAATTGCCGATGCTGTATCATCAGAAGCAAGGACTTCAATATCGACTCTTTCTGCCGTATATCTGTTGCCGAGAGGGCTGCTCTTTGCCTTTACCGCAAGAACGAATTTGCCGTTGTTATCTTCACGGATTGCACTGTTAGGTACAATGGTTTCATACTGCTGCCCCTTTGCACCCATCGACAGCTGAAGATTTTGTCCAGGCATTACGTCACCTGTTATTTCAAAACTAAGAATTCTGTTTTTGGCAGGGTTGACAGTATCATTCTTGATGGACTGGAGAACTGCCTTTGCGTCACCATACCAGAAATACTGAATTTCAGCTTCGTCCCCTATCTTTACCTTTCTTGCCTGTTCTGCAGTAACAGTAAAATCAAGCGTATAGCCCTTATCTGTCATTTCAATTTTTGCAATTGAAGACCCCTGCGCAACTTCCTCGCCTGCAACAAATGGAATTTCTGTAATTCTTCCTGAAACCTGAGCCTTTACCTCTGCGTCAACTGCCTTGTCGGAAAGCTTTTTCACAAGGTCTTCCTGCTCGGAAATTTTGTCCTGCTTTGCTTTCAAATCAAGTGCGGCAATTCCTGCGCTTTCAGCATCAGACTGCTGCTTCTGGACAAGGGTTGCCTTCATCTGTTCAAGCTCTCTTTCAGCGGAACGGATTTCAGCTTCTGCCTCACTGTCCGTCTTTGAAGCTTTTTTCTTGAGTTCCTCCGAGTCGGAAACCAGGTCTTCAAGCTTGTTCTTTGTTTCTTCCTGCTTTGCTTTGATATCGGTTTTTACTTCAAAAAGCGCCGTATCAAACTTAAGCTTTGCGTCATCGCATTTTTTCTGGTTTATGGAAAGCGTTGTTCTTTCGGCATTGAGAAGCTGCTGATTTCTTGAATAATCGCTTGACTTTGCAAGCTCGCTGTTGTAATCCTCCTGCAAGTGCTGTAAATCGAGGTTAAGTCTGTTGAGCTTTGCGTTCAATGAATCAATAGTTTCCTGACTGAAATTTTCCTTGATATACTCATTTGTAATTTCAGTCTGTGTTTCACTTATTTCAAGGCGCTTATCGTCCAAAGCCTGCTTTGCTGCCTTTATTCCCTCGGCATTTCCGCCGGAAGCAATATCGCCCTCATATTTCTTGATTTTGTCTTCTGTTTTTGCCTTTGCTTTCTCAGCTGCGTCATATGTAGCCTTAACCTTGCTTATTTTGTTGTAGTAATCCGTACTCAGAGAGGTGTAATCCTCTGCAGCAAGTGCTGCAAGCTGTTCTGTATATGACTCAATCAGTTTTTCATAGCTTTTTACAGTGTCTTCAACATTTTCATATTCCTTGCGGTAGCTGTCAAGCTTACTGTAATCATCCATAAGAATCTGAAGGTCTTCTTCCTTGTTCTTTATGCTGAGATTATCAAGGGTATAATCCTCACCCGTGGCAAGAAGTGCCTTTTCATATTCCAGTCTGAGACTGTCGAGCGTTTTTCTTGCTTCTTCAAGCTCTGTACTTTCAGAGTCCTCAAGGGTCAGAATTGTCTGCCCCTTTTCAACAGTATCTCCAACCTTGACATTAACGGAAGCAACAACTCTTGTTTCATCAAGCTTCATTTCATAGCTCTGATTTGCTGTAACAGTGCCGCTTCCTCTGATTTGCTCGGAAAGCGTACCTGCGCCTATGTACTGCGCTGATACCTCGGGCAGAGAATAGTTCATTATTGTATTTGAAAAGAATGTAAGAATGAGCATTATCACAAGGAAAATGATTATTGCATTTTTAACCCATTCTCTCCTTTTTGTGCTGTTATTTTCGTTCATATCAAAAATCCTTTCTTAGCCTTTGATACCGCCTGAATAAGTGATACCCTCAACAAGGTAATCTTCACCGTAAAGGAAGATAAGAAGTGCAGGTATCATGTAAATGGTTGCAACTGCAAATGCAAGTCCGATTTCGCCTGTGTTAATCTGCGACAGGAACACTGACAGCGGATACAGGTCCGGGTCGGAAAGCAGAATAAGTGGCTGTTCAACCATATTCCAGTAATCAATAAATACAAGTATTGCTACAGAATAAAGCGCACTTTTGCAAAGCGGCATACAGATATACATAAAAATCTGAAGCTCGCCTGCTCCGTCAAGTTTTGCCGCCTCTATCATTACAGGGGGGATACGGCGCATTATTTTTGTAAGCAGAAACACCGAAAACGGTGTGAAAATTCCAGGAAGAATTATTGCCCAGCGTGTATCAAGGATATTCAGCCAGTCAGAAACAAGGTAATTCGGAACAAGCGTTACCTGATAAGGCATGAGCATTACGATTATGTACACAAAAAACAGTATTTCCTTGAGTCTGCCCTTAAGTCTTGCAAAACCGTATGCCGCAAGCGCTGCCGTGCCGAGCTGAAAAATCACAATCGGAACAACCAGAATAACCGAGTTCCAGAATTTCAGCAGATAGTCGGGGCTTTTGAAAAGCACCGTATAATACTGGCTGAATGAAACCATATCGGGAATGAACTTAAGATTTACTCTTTCGGAAACAAAGACCTTGCTTCCCTTTTCGGTTGTAGCAAAAATCGAACCGTAATTGGCATTGATTTCCGAGGCGCTCATAAACGAATTTGCAATTGTAAGCACAGTAGGAAGCAGAAAAATTACTGCTGCAACGGCTGCAAAAACAGTAAGCACTGTCATAATTATTTTTTGTCTTATACGGGAAGGCCTGCGGCTTTTATCCGCAGCAGTGGAATTACTCATCCTTCAACATCCTCCCCGAATTTATTTTCGGCAATAAACAACGCTCCTATAATTATTATCATTACAATCGACATAAGTATTGCCGCCGAAGAAAGCTTCTGGTAGTCGATGTTACGGAAGGTGTTGTTCATGAAGTGCTGAAGCATATAGAGGCTGTCGTAAGGATAGTCCCCTGTCAGCAGGTAAACCTCACGGAAAACCTTGAATGAATTGATAAGTGAAAGCACTGTTACAAAAAGTATTGTCGGCGAAAGATAACGAAGCTTTATTTTGAAAAATTTATACACAGAACCTGCACCCTCAAGAGTTGCAACCTCAAGTATGTCATTTGGAATATTATTCAGCGCTGCCAGAAACAAAATCATGTTGTAACCAAGATTTTTCCACAGAAACAGCAGCACGACAACGACTTGTCCCATTTCGGATTTGAGCCAGTCAATTTTATTTATGTCAAAGTTTGCAAGGAATTCGTTAAGCGCTCCGTTGTAATGGAAAATTACCTGCCATATCAACACAACCGATGCAACAGGTACCATCATCGGACACAGAAAGCTTGTTCTGAACTGGCTTACAAACGGAATTTTACTATCAAGAAGCATTGCAAGTAGCATGGACAGCACCACTGCAAGCGGTACGGAAATCATTGCAAAGAAAAAGGTGTTCATAGCAGCTTTTTTGAAAGCATTGTTTTTCAGCACGTTTATGTAGTTGTCAAGGAACACAAAATCCTTGCTGATCGGATTATCTACCATCGAATAGAATATGATTACCGCAAACGGAACAATAAAAAAAATCAGCACGCCGATAAGGCTAGGTATAAGACAGACTGCTGGAAAAATGCTGTCCTTGTCACGGCGCTTGACAGATTTGCTCTTTTTCATTTTTCGCTTTTAAACTCCTTTCCTCGACATATTTTTTTCTTCAACCAATTATAACACATATTTCCCTGTTTTTCTATTATTAACGAAAACTGTAACCGTTTTTTAAACATTATGCCAAAATTTCGTTTTTTGTAACCGTATTGAAACATTTTATGGCGGTTGACAGGAATTTTACAATATGCTATTATTTTATTGAATAGTTTTTGGGAGAGATACAATGAAACACTTATATATGCTTATTCTTGCACTTTCAGTACTAATGCTTTCAGGCTGTACGGAACAAACCATAGAAACGGAGATTACCGAAACCGAAACGACCTCGGAAACCTCCGCAACTACATTCAACGAATATGTCCTGACCCGCAACTGGGACGGAAACGAACTTCTTGCAAGTATTTTCTTCCTTGGCGAGTACCATCCGCTTCCGATGGCGATTGATGATAAGCCGGACTACAGCTATTCAGACGGGATGCTGTATTTTCCAGACGGGTCTTATGCGGAAGCTGCTGTTGATGAAAAAGGCAGAATAATATCTCTTAACCTGACAAGGGAATCTGCACCTGTCGATTTCTCGATATACGGAATTGACTTTAATTCTATACCGACAGATATTCCGCAAAAAGTCGGAATTGCAAACGCTGTTACTGAAGGTGAAGACGAGAAAATCACATTCGGATTTACAGGTGGCGGAATTTCACAGCTTGTTTTTGAATTCAGCGGAAACTCCCTTACTGCTGTACATGTTCATGCGTAAGCTTTTCCTCCCCAAGCACAAGCACTATATCTGATTTCTTTCCGTCACGGTAAACGGTAATTGACATCTTTTCACCCGAACCAAACTTTTCCTTTATACTGTTCAGTTCACGCATTGTTTTTACCGTTTTTCCGTCTGCGGCAACAATTATATCACCCACCTCTATTCCGCAAGCTTCAGCTGCGGAATTTTTTTCTATATATCTCACGTACACACCCTCAGGCAGGTCGTAATATCTCGCATTACTTTCGCCGACGTCCTCGCCGCTTATTCCTATTCTCGCCCTACCGGTAACATAACCATTCTGCATAAGGTCGTCAATGATAGGTTTTGCTGAAGTTATGGGAATTGCAAAGCCAAGTCCCTCTGCATAATCGGAAATGATTTTACTGGAATTTATACCTATAACCTGTCCGCCTGAGTTCAGAAGCGGTCCGCCGCTGTTTCCGGGATTTATTGCAGCATCTGTCTGAATCAGATTCATTTCGTACACGTCAATGGTTATGGTACGGTTAAGGGCACTGATTATTCCGCTTGTTACTGAGCCGTAAAGCTCAAAACCAAGAGGATTTCCTATTGCCACAGCAAGTTCGCCCTCAATAAGCTCTGTACTGTCGCCAAACTCGGCACAAGGCAGTTTCCTTCCCTCTGCATTTATTTTCAGCACGGCGAGGTCTGTCCTGCGGTCTGCACCGACAATTTCCGCTGTGTATTCTGTTTTATCCGAAAGAACAGCTGTTACCTGTTCGGCAAGAGAATGTCTGCCATCTGCGTTCTCCGTAACCACGTGAGCGTTTGTTACAATATATCCGTCGGGCGAAATGATTATTCCCGTACCTGTACCGCTTACCGAAGAAAATTCTGAGGAAATTCCCACAACTGACGGCTTCACTTTCTTTACAATTTCGGGCACGGACAACTCTTTTTCTGCCTCGGTAAAGGTTATCACACTTTTATATTCTCCCACAGAATTTTCAGAAGCATATTCCGCTTCAAGAAGCTCATTGCTCCAGAAATACATTCCCACAGCTGCTGAAAGAAGCATTACTGCCGATACCGCAAGAACAACAAATGGAAAAGCCCCGAAGCTGTTTTTTCCAGACACTTCGGAGCTTTGTGATTTATCAAAAAGTTTCATCGCATTTTCTCCTCGGAAATTTTTTATTAGCTTTCCCGAAAATGCAGAATTTATTATTCAGTAATTTTTTCTTTATTTTTATTGATGTGAAGCTGATATGCAATAAAATTCAACAGCAGCGCTCCTGACCATGCTGCAGCTTCGGCAACAGCAGTTGCCCTGAAGCCGATTTTCGGAAGAAGAATTACTATTGCTGATATTCTCATTACCATTTCAAGCACGCCAGAGCACATCGGTATAAACGGGTAACCCATTCCCTGAACTGCATTTCTGAAAATAAACATTACGCTTATAATCCAGAAGGTTGCTCCGACTATACGGAGGAATTCTGATGCCAGTCCGATTGCTTCATCTCCATTGAGCATTATTCTTGCAAGAAATTCAGGAACAATGAGAAGTGCTGCACCAACGAAAACATAAGCAATCAATGCAATTGCAAGACTTACGCGGACGCCATCCCTGATACGGTGATACTTTCCTGCGCCGTAATTCTGACTCGCAAAGGATGACGTTGACAAGCCAGCTGTCAGCGATGGTATCATCAACAGGTTGATATATCTTATTCCTACAGAATACGCAGAAGTGTATATTACCCCAAGTGCATTTACATAGGACTGCACAATCATACTTCCTACCGCAGTGACGGAGTTCATGCACGCCATAGGAATACCGTTTTTCAGCAATATTCCGTTAAGCTTCATATCCGCAGCAAAATCCTCACGTCTGAGTGCAATTGCCTCAATCTGCCTTATTCTCATAAAGCAGATAACCGCAGAAAGTGCCTGAGAAATAATTGTTGCCGCAGCTGCACCCTCAACACCTGTACCAAAACCGAAAATAAAAACGCAGTTAAGTCCGACATTCACCACAGAGGAAACAATTATCGCTTTGAAAGGAGTAGTGCTGTCGCCCAGTGCACGGAGTATACCTGAGCACATGTTGTATGCAACAGCTGTGATAAGTCCGCCGAAAATAATATAGCCGTACAGGATACTTTCATCAAAAATATCCTCAGATGTGTTGATTGCAAGCATTACAGGCTTTAAGAAAAGCAGTCCTACAATTGTCAGGATAACTGAAATAATTGCTGCAAGTTTTATGGAAGCTGCAATACTTTTCCTGAGCTTATCGAGGTTGCCGCTGCCGTAATTCTGTGCAATTATTACACCGAAACCGTTTGTTATTCCTATAGAAAAGCCTGTTATAAAAAAAGTAAGAGAAGTCATATTTCCAACTGCTGCAAGAGAATTATCACCAAGTCCCTTCCCTACAATTGCAGCGTCAGCAAATGTATACACCTGCTGAAGCAGGTTTGTAAACAGCATGGGAAAAAAGAAGCTGAGAAGAATTCCAGAAACCTTTCCCTCTGTAAGATTCGTTATTTTAGCCATTTTATCACCTCGTCAGAAGATATTATAACTTAAAAACAAACTGTTATATATTCTAATTTGTGTTTTTTATGTCATAATTCTGTTAGTATTTGTAAAACAATTTGTTACAACGAAAGGGTGCTGAAAATACAGCACCCTTTTTATCATTCATTCTCCTTTTTTTTGAACGGACGCTCCATCAGAAGCGGAATTGCCGCACCCACAAGCATGAGAATTATTCCGATTATGCCCTGCGCATTGAAACGGAATTCAGCTGGGAAAATATGCGGAACAGAACCGACAATCAAGCCGATAATCAGGCAATATATTCCCTGACGATATTTTCTGATAAGCACATCGATAATCTTTGCCGCAACAAACACACCGATTACTGCACCTGCTCCGAAGCATACAAGAACAGGAAAATCAAGGTTTGCCACTGCCGCAATTACCGAATCGTATGCTCCGAAAATCTTCATTACCATTGAGCCGCTTACACCTGGTATAATCATTGTTACCGCTGCTATAAATCCCATCACGATATACAGCACAATATCTCTCACGCTGAGTGCACCGCCACTGAACATTGCTGAACCGTCACCTGCAAAAAGAAGTGCAATCATAAAAATAACACCGATTGCAAACGGAATCAGATTTATCGGACGGATTTTTTTCTGCTCTTTCTTACATTCATTCAGAACAAGAGGCAGACTTCCCACAATAAGCCCAAGAAACGTAAGTTGTGTCGGAACATTATAATTTTCAAAAAGCTGCTCCAGCGCAACTGATGTCAAAAAAATACCGATTACCATACCAATTCCCACAGGAATAAGAAACGGCATATTTTTTATAAGCTTCTTTATATTAGGGGTAATTGCACCGATAAGGCGATCATATATTTTTGTTACAACAGCAATTGTTCCGCCGCTTACTCCGGGAATTGCGTTACCGATACCAATTACTATGCCTTTGAGTGCAAGGATAATACTGTCCTTTGCTTTTGCAAAAAAACTCATGATTTATATTCCTTTCGAAAATATTACAAGGAATATTATTGCACAAATTCTTTCCAAAAGCAAGTATTTTCAAAAATCTTTACCGAAAATAAAAAAGGAACTGCCAACCTGACAGTTCCAATTATATGTAAAGTTTAGTTAGGCTGAATGTTCTGGTGGTCTCACTCCAATTCATCAGATTTTAAGTTTACTCAGAAACATTTTCATAGACACCGCTTCCTTTCAGATTATTGCGGATATCTTTCAAGCCATTGGACTCACTCCCTGAAATTCATATTCCTTTGAGATAATGTGAATTACCACATATAACGTTCATCTCCTGTTTGGAATTTCATTATCGAGAATGGACTTATGCCATTGGACTCACTCCTTAAAATTCATATTCCTTTCGATTCAGCATAAATATTACCATTTTGCCGCCATCTCCTATCGGAATTATTTTAACGGTGAAGGCATACGCCTCAGTTTATGACATCGGACTCACTCCTGTATTCTCAGATTTTATGGGATAAAGTCATTCTGATTACCATATAAAATCACTCAAATTCTTAATTTATTTTATCTGAAATCGGCTTATAGCCGCCTTACCTGTCCTGTCGGACTCACTCCCTTACGTTAGTAATCAAATATTCAGATCGTGATATGTATATTTCATATACATCCCTTCATTTCAT